>CAYOVE010000211.1:0-5877 GCA_964407295.1 uncultured Occallatibacter sp. | reverse complement strand
CTTGCAGAGGAGTATTGATGGCGGTGCGCTCGGCAAAGCCGCGCTGATTGGGATTACGGCTTTCAATGTCGGGGATGGGTCGCAGTCTCCCGAACATGGTGCGCACGAATCCGTCATGGCGTGTTTGTTCGAGCGTTTTCTCAATAAACGCGCGTACGCCCTGGTAGCGCGCAAAGTACCGCTCGATGTAGGCCTTCGCTTCGGCTTGCGGAATGTTCAACTGCGTGGCGAGACCAAAGGCGGAGATTCCGTAGACGATGCCAAAGTTGACGGCTTTGGCGCGGTTGCGGGTCTCCTTATCCATGGTTTCGACGGGGACGCCGAATACTTCGCTGGCGGTGAGAGTGTGGACGTCGATGTCTTCAGCATAGGCGCGAATCAGAAGCGGATCGCCGGTGAAGTGCGCGAGGAGACGCAACTCGATCTGCGAGTAGTCGGCCGAGAGCAGCTCGGTGCCGGGCGCGGCGGTGAATGCGGCGCGAATCTCTCGACCCAGCTCGGTGCGCACTGGAATATTCTGCAGGTTCGGATTGATCGAGGAGAGACGGCCGGTGGCCGTTGCGGCTGATTGAAAGGTTGTGTGCACGCGCGAATCGGAATCGGCGAGGAGCGGCAAGGCGTCGACGTAATTCGATTTCAGCTTGGACAGATGACGATATTCGAGAACGAGTTTGGGGACCTCGTGCTTGTCGGAGAGAAACTCAAGCACGTCCACCGCGGTGGAGACGGACTTGCTCTTGCCGCGAGCGGGTGGAGAGGGCAGGCCCAGTTTGGTGAATAGAACGACGCCAAGCTGCTTGGGCGAGTTGATATTGAAGCGCTCGCCAGCTAGCTCGAAGATGCGTTCCCCTACGCGATCAATTTCTGAGCTGAAGCGCTTGGACAGGCCGTCAAGCACGCCGGTATCGATGCCAACGCCCGCTTTCTCCATGCGATACAGGACAGGCGCGAGCGGGAGATCGATTTCGGCATAGACCCGCGCGACGCCGGCTTTGTCGACATCCTGGCGCAAAGCGGGTACGAGCGCATGAATGGAAGCGGCAGCGGCGGGGAGAGAAGAAGGGGCCGGTTGGTTATTGCGCGCGGCCACGTCGGCCAGGGACTGCGTGGAGTGGGTCGGGTTGAGGGCGTAGGAAAGCAGTTGCGTGTCGTCGACCGGGCCGCGGAACGCGACATCTCTATCGCCGAGGACATGGAGGGTGAGTTTCAGATCATGAACGCGCTTGGGCACTGAGGGATCTTCGAGCAGCGCGCGGAGTTCCGGCGTAAGCTGAAAGCGAAGAGCGCGCGCCGGATCTGCGCAGACTCCGATGTAGAAGTTGGCCTTCTTTTCGGCGGCTTCGGCAAGGTCGAGGAGCGACTGCAGCGCGGGCTGATCGTCTTCGGTTTCAGGTTCGGCCGGTTCGGCTGCATCGAGGGCCAGGGAAAAACCATCGGCGCGCGCCGCAGCGAAGAAGGCGGCGATTTGCTCTGGCGAAGGGTCTTCGATCAATTCCGTTGATTGGCCGCCCTCCACAGGAGCGAGATCGCGGAGCATGGATGTGAACTCGAGCTCGGTGAAGAGCGTCCGGCAGGCCTCGAGATCGGGCGGCTGAGTTTCCATCGCGGCCAGATCGAGCGGCAGCGGCACGTGAGTGTCGATAGTGACGAGCTCTTTTGAAAGCAATACGGTATCGCGATTCTGCTCAAGCGATTCGCGGTAGGCCTTACGTTTCACTTCCGCAGCGCGGTCGAGAACGGCCTCGACGCTGCCGAACTCCTTGATAAGTTCGACGCTGCCCTTGTCGCCGATGCCGGGCGCGCCGGGAATGTTGTCGACTGAATCGCCGCGAAGGGCCATGACGTCGACGACTTTGTCCGGAGGGACGCCGAGCACTTCGGTGACTTTGTCGGGATCGAGGATCAGGTTGTCTTTTTGCGGGTTGAGGATACGGACTTGAGGCGTGACGAGCTGCATCATGTCCTTGTCGCCGGAGACGATGAAGACCTCGTGGTGCTGCTCGGCGGCTTCGCGTGCGAGTGTGCCGATGACGTCGTCAGCCTCAAAGCCTTCAGCCTGGAGGATAGGAATGCGGAGGGCTTCAAGCGAGCGGCGAATGTAGGGAATCTGACGGCGAAGATCCTCGGGCATGGCTTCCCGCTTGGCCTTGTATCCGTCGTAGCTCACGTCTTCGAAGCTTTGCGTCTTGCCGTTCCAACGACGCAGCGTTCCAATGGCGCGGGCGCGCTCGTCGCGGAAGACTTCGCCGCTGACGTCGAATACCGCAGCGAAGTATTTGGGTGAAAAGTCCTGGCGGAGTTTCTTGATCATGTTGACGAAGACGTAGGTGGCCGCGGTAGGCAGGCCGGAGCGCGTGGACATGGGCCGCGAGCGCTGCATTGCATGGTAGGCGCGGAAGATGAAGGACATCGCGTCAAGAAGAAAGACAGGCGGCCTGGACGAATCGGGCATCGATTGTGAGGATAGCAGTGAACGGTGGACAGTGGACGGTGAAGACGTGAAAGAACTCTTCACCGATCTCTCTCTCGCTTTTTTACTGAATAAGCATGCAGTCGCCGTAGCTGAAGAAGCGATAGCGGGATTGGACGGCGTGGCGGTAGGCGGCGAGGACGCGATCAAGGCCGGTGCGCTGGGAGCCGGCGAAGGCCGAGACCAGCATAAGGAGGCTCGACTGCGGCAGATGGAAGTTGGTCAGGAGCGCGCCGACGATACGGACATCGAAGCCAGGCGAGATAAAGATGTCGGTTGAACCGGAGTGGGGCTGGATCGGGCCGTCATCGGCGGCTAACGCAGCGGCTTCGAGCGTGCGGACGACGGTGGTGCCGACGGCGACGATCCGCCTACGCTCCGCTACGGCGCGATGAATTGCGTCTGCAGCGCCTGCCGAAATGGAATAGCGCTCGCTGTGGAGATGGACTTCGCTCACGCGCTCGACGCGCAACGGAGCGAATGTCCCGAGGCCGACATGGAGGGTGATGCGCGCTATTTCGATTCCCTTGGATGAGAGTTGTTCAAGAACAGCTGGCGTGAAGTGCAGGCCAGCGGTGGGCGCGGCAACAGAACCGCGCTCGAGGGCGAATACGGTCTGGTAGCGGTCACGATCGGAATCGGCGTCGTCTCGATGGATGTAGGGCGGAAGGGGGACGTGGCCGATCTGGTCGAGCACGGCGAAGAAGTCGTTGACGGGCGCGAACTCGAGGAGACGCCCGCCGAACTGACCGCGCTCGAGGACATCGGCTTCGAGCGCAATGGCTCCAGAAGGCGCGGGAAAGACGAGGTGCTCGCCGATGGCAACCTTGCGGCCGGGCCGAACGAGAGCGCGCCAGCGATGGTCGCCAGTAGGTTCGGTGAGCATGACTTCAATGCGGCCGGTCGGCTTTTCACGATCCCCGACGAGTGTGCGATGCGCATAGAGACGCGCGGGAATGACGCGGCTGTCGTTAAGGACGAGAAGATCGCCGGGGCGCAGATGCGATTCGAGGTTGGCGAAACGGTCGTCGTGCAATGCGCCTGAAGCGCGGTCCATAACGAGCATGCGGCTGGTGCCGCGCTCGGCTGGAGGCTCTTGCGCGATGAGGTCTTCGGGAAGGTCGTAGTGGAAGTCTCCGACGCGGTACTCCCCGGTTTGATTCTTTAGGCGCTCCGGGATCTCAGGAGCTTTGTGGGATGGCTCAGACATCGGCGTTCCGGAAGTGGTTGAGCGCGTGGAGACGGGCGCGCTCGATGGTGGCGGTGAGCAGGTCGCGCTGCTCTTCAATCTTGTCTTCGGCGAGGTCATCGGAAACGTGGGTCCAGCGAGACCAACTAACAGCGATGCGCGTGAAGGGCATGGGAACAAGAAAACGGTCCCAGGAATGCAGAGACCAGGCACGCTGTGGTTGTAGATGAAAAGCACCGATACGCGCGCCAGTGAGCGCAGCGAGGCGGAGGGGGCCCGTCTTGGTGCGGAAGATTGGGCCGCGCGGGCCGTCGGCGGTGAATATTGCGGTGCGGCCGGATTCTAGGACGTGCTTGAGGCCCAGCAACGCCTCTTGCGCGCCGCGCGAGCTGGAGCCGCGGACGGTTTTGTATCCGAAGAGCCCAAGGGTGCGCGCGATCAATTCGCCATCGAAGCTCTGGCTGACGATGATGGTTGCACCGCTACGGCGGAAGTAAAACGTGCAGGGCAGAACGCACTGGTGCCAGAAACAAAAAATCTCGGCCCCCGCGCCCTCGCCGCCGGGAAGCGGCGTGGCGCCCAGTTCGGCGATGGTCTCGAAGCGCCAGGTGCGGCCGACGATCGAGAGCAGCGCCCAGACCAGACGGGGAACCACGGCCAGCACGAGGCGCTGGCGGAGCGAGAACTTTTCGCTGGCTGCGGTAGTCACTTCGTCGATTCTACGGCGAGAGCAGAGAGTTAGCGGAGCCGGGAGCGCAGAGAACTGGCGTGGCTGCCACATTCAGGGCGGAAAACCAGGGGTTAAGGCCGGTGAGCCGCAGTTGATCGGAGATCAACTGCGGGTGAACCGAGACCGAAGAACAAGGATCAATTAGCCGGCGGGCTTGGTGGCGTCGGGCCAGGTGGGACTAACGAGTTGGATGGTCATCACGGGGCCGTCTGGATAGATGGGGCCTTGTTCTCTGACGAAGGTCGGAGGTTGCCCGGGCACGGTCCAGATCTCAATATTTGGCGGAGCCTTACCGATAAGGGGCGCCACGAAGCCAACGACTCCACCCAGTTGGATCTTGACTTCATAATGGATCGCCTTACGAGCAGTGCCGACCAGGGAGTAGTTGTCTTCGCCAATTTTGGAGATCACCAGTTTGGCCACGAGCGGATTGGGTGCGGCCACGACCATGGAGATTGTTTTCGAAGAGTCGCCGGGGCTCATGTTTTCAACGACGAGGGGAACCATGCCGTTGGCGAGGTCGTTTGGCAACTGAACGTGGCTGGCCTTGACCTCCTCCTTGCCATCCTTTCCTGCAGTGCGGGTTATGAATTCACCACCGCGCGCGTCAACAAACACCGCCATGGGGTGAGGAAAGAAAGGTCCCTTTTGAATATGGTGTTCCGAAATGAGCTGGAATATGCTGTGTTGCGAGAAGACGGTGGTTTCCTCGTCCGTGGAGCCATCCTTGAAGGTGAAGGTTGTTTGTGAAGTAACGCGATCGCCACGGACGACCTGAGTGCTATCTCCCAAAGCAACCACCTGGCCGTCTGGGGACAGCAGTTCGAGGAATCCGTGATAGCTCCCTTGCGCGTAGCGGACAACCTGGGGGTCCGCATGGATGCGTGGCAGGGTGGCGCAAATCAGCGCGGTGACTAGGAAGGCGTTGAGAGAGAAGGATCGCGGGTTTTGGTCAAAGAGATTCTTCATTCGATGTCTGCCTTGTGGCGTTTAGAGACGATAGCATTCGCTCTGGACGCCAAGCTGAGCAATTCTGAACATCGGACGCTACGCTGCTCCTGAGCGCGCTCCCGAATGAGTAGATGGGATTCAAGCGGGATGAGTTGTAAGCGAGGACAGAGAGCAGAGATCAGGAATCTAGCTGTAGCGGAGCCAGCGGAAGATTTCAGGGAGAGTGGCGCGCTTGCCGTACATGAGGATTCCGACGCGATACAGGCGGGAGGCGAGCCAGATGACGGCCCAAATGCTGAAGACCATGAGAGCGAGCGAGAGTGCAAGCTGGCCCCAGGGATAGGGAGCGGACAACATGCCGATGCGAGGAACCATGACGAGCGGCGCGGTGGGAGGAAAGAGGGATGCAGCGACGACCCAGGGCGAGTTGGGATTGTTGAGAAGAAAGGGCAGGATGGCGAAGCTGGTCCAGGTTGGAATGACGGCGAGAGTGATGTACATCTGGAGATCCTGCGCAGTTTCGCAGGTGGCGGCGAG
>CAYOVE010000210.1:0-5895 GCA_964407295.1 uncultured Occallatibacter sp. | reverse complement strand
ATGCGGCTTTGATAGAGATCGATTACCGAATCCAGCAGCTCTTCTGCCGGCACCCGGCCTGGCTGCGTCGGTTGACGGTAAAAGCGCAGGGTCTGCTGCGTGATTTCGGAGATGCGGCGCACTTCGCTGTCGGCCATGGTCACGTATTGCTTGGCCGCGTCTGGAAGATCGCTGGAACAGCGGAGCAGGTAGAGCAGGTTGGTAATGGCTTCCAGGGGGTTGTTGATCTCGTGCGCGATCGAGGCGGCCAGACGCCCGGTTACCGCGAGTTTCTCGCTTCGCCGCAAAGCCTCTTCGCTGCGTTTGCGGTCACTGGCGTCGAGCGCGATGATGCCCACCCATCGCACCTGATTCGGCGTAGTGCGCACGGGGTAGGCGCTGATAAGCCAGGTCCACGGCCGGCCCATGTTCCCGCCCCCGCCATTCAGCTCAAAATTTCGCACGGGCTCTTCGCTTGAGAAAACGCGATGCACTGCACCTTCGATCTCTGAAGCCACGGTCTTCGGCAGCAAATCCCCTAGAGTGCGGCCAAGATGCCGGCTGACGGAGATGCCCGTCAGGCCCGCGAAGATCTGGTTGACGCGCACCACGCGGCCATTGCGGTCAACGAATGCCAGTCCGATGGGCGCATTGGCCAGCATGGAGTCAAGAAGCGAAAGCGTGTCATTCAAGCCCGCGCGCTGCTCAGCCAGCGAAGCGACCATGCGGTTGAAGGTTTCAATCAAGTCGCCGATCTCGTTTTGCACGCTCACGGGGAGGGGAAAACGGCTGCTTTCTTCGGGCGACGTCATGAGGGATGTGGTGCCGTGATGCAGAAGCGCCAAAGGCCGCGTAATGGTGCGTCCCATGACCAGCACCAAAAGCGCGGAAGCCACGATCCAGATGCTGCCAAAGATGGCCGTGTCGTCCAAGAGCGAACCCAACTGCTGGCGCGCCGAACTGCGGTCGAAGGTCACAAAGGCATAGCCCCGCAGATTGGTCCCGGTGTAGATGGGCCGGATCGCTTCGAAGCCGTCGTTGGCGGTCTGGAAGACTCTTGATTCATCGCGCCTGGCAAGAGGGATCTGCGCTCGCTCGATGGCGGTGAGATTCGCCGGCTCTTGCTTTTCGCTGCTGGAGAAAAGCACTTCACCGGATGGGCTGACGATCTTGGCCGACTGCACAATCGGCGCGTCGACGGTCGTGCGCACGGCCAGGTCCACCCAACTGGGCCTCTGTTGCTCGAGAGCTTCAGCGGACTGCGTGGCGAGGGCTTTCGACTCGTACTCCAGCCAATACTGCGCCCGTTGATCCGTACGGCGCACCTGCTGCCAGGTCAGCACCCCGGCAAACAGGCCGATGGAGAGAATCTCCAGCAAGAGCAGGCCGGCCAGCATTTGCCAGCGAATGGATCGAGGCCACCAGCGCATGCGCAACGACACACCCCCCGTTGACGATCAGGAAAATCAGTCTATGGCATTGGATGCGGGAAACGTATCGCGGGCCAAGGTCCGGGAGCGCGCTTTGGCGAGCAGCGAATCAGCGATCTGTTTTCCATGAAAGCGGCCGTTCTCAATAAAGATCTCGCTGGTGCGCGAGCCGGCGACAATCACTCCGGCCAGATAAATCCCCGGCACATTGCTTTCCAGCGTCTCGGGATTGCAGACGGGCAACCGGTCCTCACCCTCGAAACGCACTCCCATGCGCTCGAGGAACGAAAAATCGGGATGGTAACCGGTCATGGCGAAGACGAAATCGTTGGGCAGTGTTTCGCGGCCCGCTGGAGTATCCACCACGACGGCGTCGGGCGTGATCTCCACGACCTGCGTCGAAAAGTACGCTTTGATCTCGCCGTCCTTAATGCGGTTCTCGATGTCCGGCTTGATCCAGTACTTGACGTTTGGCGTAACCTCGGGCCCGCGGTAAACGAGGGTGACGCGGGCGCCGCTTCGCCACAATTCGAGGGCGGCAATCGCAGCGGAGTTCTTTCCGCCAATGACCACCACATCCATCCCGTAAAACGGGTGCGGATCGTGATAGTAGTGGTGAACCTTGCTCAAGTTCTCACCGGGAATGCCCATCCAATTCGGCAGGTCGTAGTAGCCGGTGGAGATGGCCAGTTTGCGCGCGTGCAGCTCGCCGGGCCGGCCGAATCGGTCGGCGGTGTGGACGACAAAGGCTCCGTCGCTGCCAGTTACGCTTTCCACGCGGTGGTACTGGTGGACATTCAGATGGTAGTAGGCTGCCACCTGGCGGTAGTATTCAAGCGCCTCGCCGCGCGTGGGCTTGGCATTCACGCTGGGGAAGGGGATGCCGCCGATCTCGAGGCGTTCCGAAGTGGTAAAGAAGGTCATGTGCGCGGGATAGTGAAAGAGGGAGTTGCAAACACAGCCCTTATCCACCAGCGCCACCCGAAAGCCAGCCTTTTGCGCCTCGATGGCGGTAGCCAAGCCCGTTGGCCCGGCCCCCACGACCAGGAAATCCAGGGCGGACGCATCAGAATTCTTCATCCCATTGGGCGGCAACTCGCTCATGCATCTAGATTAGGACATTCGGCAGATGACCGGTACGCCGAGTTGGGACAAAGATAAAAGCTCCAGCCGAAGCTGGAGCTTTTGTTGAAACCGTTGAGCGGGATTCGATTTTCCTACGCGAGTGCCGGCGCAGGCTCCAACATGGGGACCACCGGCGCCGCGATCGGGGCAGGCGTCTGTTGCGTGGTTGCATGCAAAGGGCGTGTGAGGCGGTGAACGAAGTGGTAAGGCGGCCACGGGCCGGAGAGTTGCATCTGGCATTCACGCATCAGGGCGCTGGTGGTGGCGAACTTGTTCTGGTACCGCTCCACGCATTTGCGGTCGATGAGATGCGCAACGTCGAGCATCATTTTGCCGTTATCCATCAGGCGGCAACTCACTTCCTCGTCCAGAGGCATGAACAGCCGGTGCATCTGGAAGCTGACTGCGCGTGCACGGGTTTGCCGCTCGCGCGCTCGGGAGGCGTTTTCCCTGAGGTTGCTCAAATACTCCCGTCCCACACCCTCGCCGCCGAATCGTTTTTCAATCTCGCGCCCGCAGCAATCGTCGACGAAGATCTTGAGGTGCATCTCCGTTTTGCCGCGCAGTTTGTCGATGTTGCCCTGAAACTGGCGCTGATTGGAACGAATGGACTTGCGCAGCGACCCATCGTCGTTGAACACGGTGCCGAAGCGGAAGGGAAGTACTGTGGAGTGCTGAAAGCAGTCCGAGATCACGCGCGCGTGGTCGACACCTGACCGCTGGTTAAAGCTCTCCTGTGGGTTGTGCTCGCTCACGACAATAGCAAGGTCGCTTGCGGGATAAAGGAAAACCTGATTGCCACTGACTCCGAAAACCGATTCCATCGCGACTGGTTTGCGATGGCGGGCTAAAGCTGGAAATGCTTGTTTCTCACCGATGCAGTAGGCATACCATGCCATGACGAGACACTCCGTCCGCGTGCGCCAAGACTGTCAGGCGCCGCTGGTTTTTGAAGCTCTTTGAACTTGGGAACAACTGCATGCATAGTGGAGGATAGTTTTGGTCCGTGGTTGCAGACCCCCCAAACAAACCGGATACTAGTCCCCTGAAAATACGACTGGCAAGACCCGAAAGGGGAAAGATGGGCCGGGGGTGCAGCTTGTGCAAAAGTCGCGTTGATTAAAGTAAAATTCACGTTCATTACATGGAATATGTGGTCTAGCTCACGATAAGGGGCACATATCGAGCACTTTGGGCAGCCAATTGCTGGCTGGCCCACCCGAGCGGAATTGCCCTCCTGAAAGGAGAGGCCAGATCCATCCCCGGTTTTCCACAAGGTCTTCCTGTACTGTGCAGTTTCGCAAGAGCCATGACTTCAAGTGACGGTGCGGTTCAAGTTTGATTTGAATGCACTCATTTCTCGAGTTGAGCAGAATTGCGCAGACGAGCCGAGTGAAGGCCGATATGCTGCGAAGAATCCCGGCAAAAGAGGAGGGCGTGAGATGCCTCTACCGCTAAAACCAAGTTTCCCTATCCGACGCAACGCAAACGGGACATACGACTCAATCTGCACCGCGTGTTTGGCGACGGTAGCCACGGCCCAGCATGAATGGGAGCTGGGTCGCCATGAATCCTCCCACGTATGCGAACCAATGAACCTCTATCGGGTCAGTCACGGTTTGTTGTCGTCTCCAAGGATTGCTCAGGAATCATCGAAAGAAGGGCAACCAACTCTGCGAATGGCCACGCAGAATGGCTCAGCCACACTTCCACGGCGGGTGTGACTCTAAGCGCCCGCGCCTTGCTTGAGCATCTGGCGTTTCGCGAGGCCGTGGATTTTCATTCCGACCGACTATTGTGGTCCCATTTGATCGATTCGAGACGGGCAACTCTAGTAGACTCAACGGCAGAATGTTTCGATCTTCCCGCGTCTTTCATCGCTCCGCGTCCGCACCAACCTTCCTTGCGCTCCTGGCCATTCTTGCTGCCGGTGCGGCATCAACCGGCACGCGCTCGGCGGCGCAGGGCACTCATCTGTGGCAGCAATCGCAGATGGAGGAATTTGAAAAGGGCACACCCGCAGGAGTTTCCATCGAGAGCGATGGTCACCTTCGGCAGGGACCGGGACTCACCGAACTCGCGACCACCCCATCGACATACGTGTGGTCAATCGCCGTCGACAAAAACGGAATCGTCTTTGCCGGCACGGGTTCGCCCGCAACCGTCCTGCGCCTTGGCGCGAAGCCCGGCGACAAGCCGTTCACGCTTCTTGAAACGAGGGACCTCAGCATCCAGGCGCTGGTCATAGGGCCTGACGGCGCACTCTATGCTGCCACGGTTTCAGGGGGCAAAGTCTACAAGCTCAACCCGGACGCGACCACCAAGCAGGATGAATCGAATGCGACGGTCGTCTTCGACGCCGGCAGGCCGGATGCAGCCGCCGGCGACGGAAAATCCGCCTCAGCTTCTGCCGCGCAATCGCACTACATCTGGGACCTGACCTTCGATTCCGCCGGGCGACTCTACGTTGCGACTGGAAACCCCGGGGCGGTCTATCGCGTCGACGTGGCCAAGCCTGGCGCGACGCCCGAGCTGTTCTTCAAGAGCGACGAGGCACACATTCGGACTTTTGCGTGGGACGCAAAGGGCAGCCTGATCGCCGGATCCGACGGCTCGGGCCTGGTCTACCGGATTGATCCGAGCGGCAAAGGCTATGTGCTCTTCGAGGCTCCGCGGCGGGAGATCACTTCGCTCGCGATTGGCGCCAACGGAACGATTTATGCCGCCTGCGTCGGCGACAAGAGCCGCAACCCACTTCCCCCGCTGCCGGTGCAGGGCACATCCTCCATTACGATCACGGTCGTTCAGCCGCAGTCCATGCAAGCGGCCAACGCCAGCGGTTCAGTGCCTGAAGGAACCGAAATCTTCGCACTCACCGAGGGGCAGGCGCCGCGCTCGCTTTGGTCGAGCAAGGATTCGATTGTTTACGCGCTGACTGCACGGGCTGACGGCCTGCTCGCATTCAGCGGCAATCGCGGACAGATCTTTCGCATTCAGGATGACGGCAGCTATGCCGACATTGCGCGCTTGCAGGCGCAACAGGGACTGAGCTTGGCCTCAGCGCCGAGCGCGGATCGGATTTTCGTTGGTTCAGGCAATATCGGTAAAGTTTTTGAGCTCGGCGCGACAGAAACACACGAGTACGCCAGCGATGTTCTCGATGCCGGGGCTTTCGCCCGCTTTGGCCGCGTGGAGATTGAGCCCGGCTCAACGGGCTATGACATTTTGACGCGCAGCGGCAATGTGGAGCAGCCTGTGCGCGGCTGGAGCGACTGGCAGCCGCTCTCAGATGGATCAGTGGCCTCGCCGCCGGGCCGCTTTTTGCAGTGGAAGGCTGTGCTGCACGCGGGCGGCACGCTCA
>CAYOVE010000209.1:2965-5907 GCA_964407295.1 uncultured Occallatibacter sp. | reverse complement strand
CCATCGGCGCGCGCACCTCCGAGAGCCAGGTGCATCGCCAGCTCGTCTCCGGCGTGTCGTGTCCCGTTGGATTCAAGAACGCCACATCCGGCGACGTTCAGGTCGCCATTGACGCCGTGCTCTCTGCCGCCTGCTCGCACACGTTTCTCGGACACACGCATCACGGCCAATCGGCCATCTTCGTCACCAAAGGCAATCCCGATTGCCACCTTATCCTGCGCGGCGGCCGCAAAACCGTCAACTACACCCCACAATCCGTGGCCGAAACGACCGCGCTCATGGAGCAAGCCGGCGTCGCGCCGCGCATCATGATCGACTTCAGCCACGCCAACAGCCAGAAGGACTACCGTCGCCAGTCCGCCGTTGCGAAAGACGTGTCCGCTCAGGTCGCCCAGGGCAACCGCAACATCATCGGCGTCATGATTGAGAGCAACCTCGTCGCAGGCGCGCAGAAGCTCATTCCCGGTCACCCGCTCGTCTACGGCCAAAGCATCACCGACGCCTGCATCGACTGGAACGAAACCCGCACGCTCCTCGCCGAGCTCGCGAGCGCCGTCCGATCACGCCGCGAAAGAACATAATCAACGAGTTGTCATCCTGAGTGACCGGAGTCCGCCGCAGCGGACGAAGGGAATCGAAGGATCTGCGGTTGTCCTTTTCTCAACCACCAGATTAGCTGGACGCCGAAAAAAGACGCGCACACAATTGCTCCCAATGGACCTATCGCAACTCCGATCCGCCGCTGGGAATCAGTCCGAGTGGGCAGAATTCGAATCGCGCCATAGACACGGTATAGATGCGCTTCACGCCACCTTCTTGAACAGCTCGATCTTCGGCCGCCGCTTGCGACTCGCCTGCCACAGATCGTACTGCGTCTGCAGGTCAATCCAGAGCGTGGGGCTGGTCCCCAGAGCCTCGGAGAGGCGCAGCGACATTTCGGCCGAAATGCCGGCCTTTCCGTTCAGGATCCGGGACAAGGTCACGCGCGATACGTGCAGCTTGGCTGCCGCGTCAGAAACCTGCATCTCCCCGAGCCACTCGCGTAGCACGCTCCCCGGGTGCGCCGGATTGTACATTTGCCGCATGTTTTGACCTCCTAGTGGTAATCCTGATAATCGACCAGGATTGCGTCTTCCCCTTCGAATCGAAAGGTGAGCCTCCAGTTGCCGTTCACCTGAATTGACCAATGCCCCTTCAAATCTCCGCGCAGCGCGTGCAATTTCCAGCTGGGAGCTGCCATGTCCGCAGGCACCTTGGCTTTGTTGAGGGTCGTGAGTTGCACATTCAACTTGCGCGCGTGGTTCGGCTGGATTCCCTTCTTGCTGCCGCTGAAAAAGAACTTCTCTAAGCCTGCGTGCCGGAAGCTCTTGATCATGTGAGTAGTGTAACGCTACACGATACCTGGGGCAAGCGGCGGTGCGTTCGCCCGCTCGACTCTCCCTGCTCCCTAATCCCTGCTCCCTAATCCCTATTCCCTATTCCCTGTTCCCTGCTTTTTACGCCGTCCCCATCACCACCGTATGCGGGCTCATCGGAATCGGATGCTCACTGATTCCCTTGAATCCCGCCTCTGCGTACATCGCCTCAAGCTCCGCGAACGTATACGCGTCGCCATCGGCCGTCGTCGTCAGCATGGTCATGGCAAAGCCCGCCGCCATCGGTGGCGACACGCGATCCGGATTGGGCACAAACTCCAGCGTCGCCGCGCGTCCGCCCGCCTTCAGCGCTGCTCGAACCTTCTTCAGCAGGCCAACGTTGGTCGCCTTGTCAAAGTGGTGCAGAAAATTCGTCAGCAGCACCACATCGTACGGCCCGCCGAACTCCACATCGAACGCGCTCCCCGGCAACATGTCGTAGCGGTCCTTCACGCCCGCCTTCTCCGCGTTCTTCAGCGCCACGCGCAGCACCGGAGCCCAATCCAGCCCTGTCACGCGCGCTTGCGGGTTCTGCTTTGCGATCTCAATTCCAAACAATCCGTGTCCCGCCGCAATATCCAGCACGCGCATCGGCCCGTTGTGCCCGTCGAGCACCATCGCGCCCAGCGGTCCCGCCATCGGCCCCATCATCGGAGCCATATTCTCCGCGAACGATACCCAAATCGGGTTCTCCGGCTCAACCGAGCCGCTACCGGGAAGATGCGTACGGCCGTTGCGAACAATCTCGGCCAGGTTCACGTCGGCCTGCATGATCGCTTCCTCGCTCAGAAAATGCGCCACCGACGCCATGCACGCCGGCGACGCCGGATCCAGAAACGCCGCGCTCGACGGAGTGTGCTTGTAGCGGCCATTCTCTTTGGCCAGCACTCCATTGATCACCAGGAAATCGCACAAGATTCTGATGCCGCGCTCCGAAGCCAAACAATGCCGCGCGATCGACGCGACATCTCCGGGCCCCTTGCCCACGGCTCTGAAGATGTCCAGATCGATAGCCGCCTTCAGTGCTGCGGTGCGTTGGTGCGCCTGCACCATATCGAACACAATGCGCGGATTCGGCGGTGCCGCTTGAGAACCTGCAGACATGGAACAACCTCCTCATTTGGCCCAGCGCGCGAATGGATTTTTGGGGAACCCGGAGCTGGGCTCAGCAAGTCTATCACCCGCGTTCCCCGCCTATCGCACCTGCCGTCCTCGCGCCGCCAGCGTACATTGAAGGGTTGTGCATCTGTTCCTTTCAATCTTCCGCTTGCGCCAGAAATCGCTCCCGCGCGCTATTCTCCTCTCGCTGGGCGCATTCGCCGCCAGCCTCCGCCTTGCCGGCTTTCCGCATATTGAGAATCTTCATGGCTCCTGGTGGCAGATTCTCGCTTTGCTGGTTGCCGCATGGGGCATGGCCGAGACCGCCCGCTGCCTCCAGCGCAAATGGAGCCTTTACCACGCCGGCGTTCTTATCCTCCTCTACGCCGACCTCATGATCCTTGCTGCAATCGTGGTCCTGCTTGTCGT
>CAYOVE010000209.1:0-2865 GCA_964407295.1 uncultured Occallatibacter sp. | reverse complement strand
TCGCCGTGTAGCATGGCAGAGTGCTCAACCGGCAGCGCTCGTTTCGGCCAATATTGGCTTCTGTCTCGTGCGTCGGCTGATCCAGAAGATTGCTAGGAGAAAGTCATGTTCAAAGGATTTCGCGATTTCATCTTCCGCGGGAATGTAGTCGACCTGGCAGTGGCCGTAATTATTGGCGCTGCATTCAACGCCATCATCAGCTCCCTTGTGGCCGACGTTCTGAACCCCTTGATCGCCGCCACGGTTGGCAAGCCCGATTTCAGCAGCGTGATTCTGCACGTGGGCGGCGGCGAAATCAAAGTCGGCAACTTCTTCAACGCGGCCATCTCGTTCCTGATCGTGGCCCTGGTCGTGTATATCTTCATCATTCTGCCCATGAACGCGGTGCAGGCACGCATGAAGAAACCTGAAGCCGCTCCCACCACCAGGAACTGCCCGGAATGTCTGAGCGAAATTCCGTTGGCGGCGCGCCGTTGCTCGCACTGCGCTCAACCCGTCGCCTGATCGCAAGTTGCCCGCGGGCTTTGCTTCGCTCTAGGGGCCTTTTCAATGAGATTCCGTTGTGTATTTGCGACTGTTCTCCTTGCCGGAGTCCTGGGACCGTCTTCGCTTCTATCCTTCGCGCAAGTCGTCCCGCAGGGTAGCTTTGGCTTTACCAACTTCGACGCGGAAGCAAAACTGGAATCGCAGTTCCTCGCCGTGCCCGACCCCAAAACGGCCGGCGAGGATCTGAAGACTCTCACTGCCGAGCCGCATCTTGCCGCAACACCGGAAGACTACAAAACCGCCGAGTTCGTCGCGCGCAAATTCCGCGCCGCGGGGCTCGACACCGAAATCGTTCCCTATCGCGTGCTCTTGGACTATCCGAAAGTCGTCCGCGTCGAAGCCTGGGACGAGGCCGGCCATCTCCTCATCAGCGGCCCCAACCGCGAGCATGTGAACGGCGATCCCGATCAGGACAATCCGCGCATCGTCATGCCCTACAACAGCTCTTCGGGTTCCGGCGATGTAACCGCCCAGGCAGTCTACGGAAACTTCTGTCGCCCTGAAGACTTCGACGATCTGGCCGCGCAACATATCGACGTTCACGGCAAAATCGTCCTCTGCCGCTACGGCTCCAACTTTCGCGGCGTCAAGGTCTATCTCGCTGAGCAGCACGGCGCTGTCGGCGTGCTCATCTACTCTGACCCGCAGGACGACGGCTATTACAAAGGCGACCCCTATCCCATTGGTCCCTGGCGTCCCGACTTGAGCGTGCAGCGTGGCTCAGTCAACTACATCTTCCGCTATCCCGGCGATCCCGAGACTCCCGGCGTCGCTTCTACGCTCGACCTGCCTGACTCGGCCCGCGTCACGAATTTCGAAGGGCCCGACGGCGTCCAGCCGCGCATCATCTCCATTCCCCTCAGCTCGCACGATGCCGCGCCTATCCTCCAGGCGCTCACAGGGCCTGGCGTTCCGCAAGCTTGGCAGGGTGCGCTGCCGTTCCGCTATCACCTCGGCCCCAGCGGCGTTAAAGTGCACCTCGTCTCCCAGCAGGACTACCAGCGCCGCATCATCTGGGATGTCATCGGAAAAATCCAGGGCTCACAAGATCCGGGCGCACCCGTCATCCTCGGCAATCATCGTGACGCGTGGGTCTATGGCGCAGTCGATCCCTCCAGCGGCACCGCCGCCATGCTTGAGGCCGTCCGCGGCATCGGCGCGCTGCTTCACCAGGGCTGGCGCCCTCGCCGCACCATCGTCTTCTGCAGTTGGGATGCGGAGGAGGAAGGCCTTGTCGGTTCCACGGAGTGGGTCGAGCAGCAGGGCCGCGCACTGGATAATGCCGTCGCCTACTTCAACGTCGATGTAGCCGTTGCCGGTCCCGATTTCTCCGCCTCAGCCGTGCCCTCGCTCAAGGAGTTTGTTCGCAATATCGCCCGCTCCGTTCCCAGTCCCGTAGCAGGCTCGGTTTTTCTCCAATGGCATCTCAAGTCTCTCAGCAGCAATGAGCATCGCGGCCCCAATGCCCCGCCCATCGAGGGCGAAGATGTGCGCGTCGGCGACCTCGGCTCAGGATCGGACTTCACGCCCTTCCTTCAACACGCCGGCGTGCCTTCAACCGACATCGAGTCCGGCGGCCCGTACGGCGTTTACCACTCCGCGTTCGACGATTTCGCCTGGTACACCAAGAACGCCGACCCCAATTTCGTCTATTTGCAAGAGATGGCACGGGTCTTCGGCCTTGAAGCCATGCGTATGGCCGACGCCGACGTGCTGCCTTTCGACTACGTCGCCTACGCCCGCGAAATCTCCGCCTACATTGACGCGGCAAAGCACAAGGCGTCCGACTCTGGCCTTACCTCTCTCGATTTCGCTCCCGCTCAAGCTGCCGCATCGCGTTTCGCCACCGCTGCTCAACGCGTCCATGCCCTCCAGTCCACTCCATCCGGCGATCTTGCCCCGTTGAATCTTGCTCTCCGCCAGGCTGAAACAGCTTTCCTCTCCGATTCCGGCCTTCCCGACCGCCCCTGGTACCGCCATACCATCTACGCGCCCGGCATGCACACGGGCTATGCGGCGGTCGTCATCCCCGGCGTCAACGAGGCCATCGATGCCCGCGATCCCAACCTCGCCGCCCAACAGTTGACGATCCTCTCTCAAGCCCTCGACCGCGCAACAGGCGCGCTGAACACCGCGCCCTGAATAGGGACCCGCAGTCGTCTTTCACCTCCCAATCCCGCACAAAAATGGGTGCCCCACCCTCGCGACGTTTTTGTTTTTGTCGCTAGGGTGGGTTTCCTCCATCCACAACTCTGGGTGGGATAGCACGAACCGCACTCCGTCTCACTCAACCCCGCACAAAAATGGGTGCCCCATCCT
>CAYOVE010000208.1:0-5945 GCA_964407295.1 uncultured Occallatibacter sp. | reverse complement strand
GAGACGTGCAGGCTGTCCTGGATCGGCTTGGCAAGAATGCCCGGCAACTGACGGGACAGGAAGTTAAGGACATACACCACAATCAGCATGCCGAGCGCAATCCAGGCACGCGGGCCGATGGGGGTAGCTTGCGGCTTTGACAGTTCGCTAGGCTGCCCATGCGATCCGTTCGGCGATGCGGATGTGTGTGTTGCCATGCCTACCTGCTCTTCATCAGAGAACTTCAAACAGACCCGCCACACCCATGCCGCCGCCCACGCACATGGTTACAACCGCGTATCGGACTCCCCGTCGACGCCCTTCAATCAACGCATGCGCCGCCAGGCGATTGCCAGACATGCCATAAGGGTGGCCGATGGAGATGGCGCCGCCATCGACGTTGAAGCGATCATTGGGAATGCCGAGCCGGTCGCGGCAATACACCACCTGCACGGCGAAGGCTTCGTTCAGCTCCCAGAGCCCGATGTCGTCCATCTTGAGATCAAAGCGTTTCAGAAGCTTGGGCACAGCGAAAACCGGCCCAATTCCCATCTCGTCAGGCTCTGTGCCAACAACCGCCATGCCACAGTAGCGGCCGAGTGGCTCAATCCCTCGGGCAGCGGCCAGGTTTGCCTCCATCACCACGCAGGCTGAGGCGCCATCGGATAGTTGGCTTGCGTTGCCCGCGGTAATAAAACCGTCCTGCCGCACCGGCTTGAGCGAGGCGAGGCCTTCCATGGTCGTTTCGGGCCGGTTGCCTTCATCGCTCGTCAGCGTCACTTCATGCCTTGTGGTCTCGCCAGTATTCTTGTCGGTTACCGACTTGATCGTCGTTACAGGGATGATTTCCGCATCGAAGCGGCCGGCTGCCTGTGCCTCGGCCGTTCGTCGCTGCGATTGAAGCGCGTACTCATCCTGCTGTTCGCGCGAAATACCATACCGGCGCGCGACAACCTCGGCGGTGTCGATCATCGGCATGTAAATGTCTGGATGAAGCGCGAGCAACTCCGGGTCTGAACCGAGACGGAGTTCGGCCGTCTGCACCATGGAGATGGAGTCCATGCCCCCGGCTACGACGATATCCATGCGGTCCATGACGACCTGTTTCGACGCCATGGAAATGCTCATCAGGCCCGACGAACACTGTCGATCGACGGTCTGCCCAGCGACTGAGATCGGCAACCCCGCGGTTAAGGCGGCGGTTCGCCCAATCGTATGCTGCAGGCCCTGGGGCATTGCCGATCCGACGATGCAATCCTCGACCTCAACAGGCTCGACTTTTGAGCGCGCGACGGCGGCACGAATGGCGTGCGCGGCCAGGGTTGGCGACGGGGTCGCGTTGAATGCGCCCCTGTATGCGCGGCCAATGGGAGTCCGCGCAACAGACACAATCACCGCATCACGACTCATGTCGCGCACCTTTAGAGCTCGCGTCTTTCAACTCGACCTCGCTTTGCACACGACCTAGAAGTAATTGCCGTCCACACTGATCGCCTGCCCCGTGACATTTCTTCCTGCCGGCGAGCAGAGGAAGAGACATGTGAGCGCGACGTCGTCCGCGTTCACCATGCGGTGCAGGGAAATATGCTTGAGGTAATCTTCACGCATCGCCATCTCTTCAACGCCTTCCAACCTGGCGCGAGCACTAATGACACGATCGATCCTTGGTCCTTCAACAATGCCGGGCAGAATCGCGTTCACCCTGATATTGTCGGGGCCGAGTTCAATGGCCAGCGATTTCGCGATTCCCACGATGGCCCACTTTGACGCCACGTATGGCGTCCGCCATGGAATCCCCAAACGGCCCGCAACAGACGAAATGCAGACAATGTGAGCTGTTTTCGACTCCCGAAGCATCGGTACAGCATGATGCAGACAGCGGTACTGGCCGTTCAGGTTTACGTCGATTGTGCGCTTCCATTCTTGTTCTGTGATCTTTTCCACGCCGGCAGTCGGGCCCTCGACTCCTGCGCAATTGATCAGGACATCGAGGCCGTCGAATTTGGCCCGCTGCGCTTCGAACAGCGCCATGACCTGGGCTTCATCGGCCACATCGGCGTGGGTCGCAAGGCAGCAAGGAAGGCCCTTCTGAAATGCGGCCAAGGCAGCGTCATCGATATCGCAAATGTGGATTTTGGCGCCCGTCTCCGCGAATGCGGTTGCTATGGCCGCTCCAATTCCGGATGCGCCAGCAGTTACCAAAACCCGCATACCCTGTGGCGGATAGAGTCGATCCTGGTAGGTCATTCTTCTTTCACCTCTCGTTAAGCTCCTTGGCGACGACGGTATACCGTCCGTGGCAATCAGGCGAAATGGACATTCTCCACGCCTTTCAGTTGCAGGATCTCCCTCACTTCCGCGGGCGTGGCGATTTCAAGGGAGAGCTCTTCGAGAATGCGGCGAATCTTCTTCACCTGCTCGGCGTTGCTCGTCGCCTTCACACCAGGGCCGAGATAGAGATTGTCTTCCAAGCCCACGCGCACGTTCGCGCCCATAATGGCGCCCATGGTCAGAAGCGCCATCTGGTGGCGTCCTGCGCCAAGCATCGAAAGCTGATACGAGTCTCGCCCGAATAATCGGTCCGCTGTTGAACGCATAACGAAGAGGCTCTCCGGATCCGGACCGATGCCGCCGAGAATTCCAAAAACAGCCTGAATAAAAAGCGGCGGCTTGATGATGCCGCGATCGACGAAGTAGGCGAGATTGTAAAGATGGCCAACGTCGTAGCACTCCAGCTCGAATCGAGTGCCGCTCGCTCCAAGATTGCCAAGAATATATTCAATATCCGCGAACGTATTTCTAAAGACGCCGCTCTTCATGCCTTCGATCTTGGGCTTCTCCCAGTCATAACGCCATTTTGTGATTCGCTCGGCCACGGGATGAATGGAGAAGTTCATCGATCCCATGTTCAGCGAACACATCTCGGGTTGGGCCTGGCTGGGATAAGTGAGCCGTTGCTCAATCGTCATATCCGAACTGCCGCCCGTGGTGATGTTGATGATCGAGTTTGTCCGTTCTGCCAAAGCAGGACAAATCTCCCGATAGCGCGCTGGATCTCCTGAGGGGCTTCCGTCCTTGCCGTTTCTGGCATGGATATGGAGAATCGCGGCCCCGGCCTCGCCAGCCTCAACGGCGCTGTCGACAATCTGGGATGGCGTAACGGGAAGATACTCCGACATGGTGGGAGTGTGAACGGAACCCGTTATAGCGCAGGAAATAATGACTTTTCGACTGTTTTTGGCCATCTTCGCTCTCGGTAAAATGACTGGGACCAACGATCCGAACGATGATAAGAAGTTGAAGACGGAACACGACAGGTTCCGAGCGGACATTTTTGTGTCGTTTTCGGACCCGCGCCGCGGATTTGTGGCGCCCAATGAATGCCGGTGTTTAGGGCCGATAGCGTGCCGGAGTGCTGCCGGTCCATCTGCGGAATGCATGACGAAAGTTCGTTGCCTCGCTGAACCCGACAAGCTCCGAAATATCCTCGATACTCAATTTCGTTGAACGGAGATACTCGCTGGCCAGGTTGCAGCGGACATCGTCGAGAATCTGAGTAAATGACGTGCCCTCCGCGTGGAGCTTTCGATTGAGCGTCCGCACGGTTGTGGCGATCTGTCTGGCGACCTCTTCCATGCTCGGGGAATGCCCGGGCGTAGACGCGATGATGTGATAGACCTCGCCCGCGACACCTGTTGATGTCTTTACCTCGCCGAGAATGCGATCGCAGGTGTCTCGCAATATCTTCGAGGTCAGACCGTGTGCCAGGCGTGGCTTCGCTGACAGAATCGATCTGGGATAAATGAGCTGAGACATCGGCTGGCCAAACCGCACCGGACACCGGAGATAACTCTTGTAAAGATGGACGTGGTCCGGGGTGGAATACGAAAGCTCGGCGCGAATGGGCAGATAGGTATCGCTATCGAGCACGTCTCTCAGATGCGTGGCGAGTTGCGTCAGTTGTTGCTCCATGAGAAATCGCAACAAAGAATCGGGATGCGTGACCGGTCCATTGTTCGGGAAAATCCAGGAGGCGTAGTCACCCTCCTCGCGCCACGACACCGTAAGAAGCGGTGTTGCCAGCCGATGGTATTTGACTGCCACCTGGAAGTACTCGCGAATCGTGGGACTGCTTACCAGCGCGAATCCATACATTCCATATGCAGACAGTGGAATGCTGCTGCCTGTACGAAAAGGGGTCTCGGCGGTTTTGGATAACTGGAGGGCATTGTGACAGACCGTGATGTACTGGCGCACAGAGGTCAGAGTCTCAGGATTCGCAAGACTCTCCGGCAATAAGCCTGTGCCTGACAGGCTCGCTTCGGGCGC
The DNA here is from genome assembly GCA_964407295.1 of uncultured Occallatibacter sp. Classification (GTDB taxonomy): domain Bacteria; phylum Acidobacteriota; class Terriglobia; order Terriglobales; family Acidobacteriaceae; genus Telmatobacter. The sequence goes on along the minus strand of CAYOVE010000208.1, from coordinate 1,637 downwards.
AATTCCCTGCTCCCCGAGAACTTCAACAGGGCTGCAACCTTGTATGGCGCGTACCGTTTTTCGTTCCAAAGAGGTAATTCCATGACCACCAAAGCCTGTCCGAAACAAACACTCTTATGTCCGAATTAAACCTGTGCAGCACAATTGTGCATCATTAGCATTCCTTTTTGGAAGTGGGTTCTTTTGGGGCCTTCCAGCCCGGATCGGAATCCTATGTCAGAGTTTGTTATTACAGCAGCGAAGCGTACGGCTATTGGGGGTTTTCAGGGCACTCTCAAAGACAGTTCTGCGGTTGACCTTGGGGTGGTCGCAACCCAGGCTATTTTGCCCGGCATTCCCGCAGAAGATATCGCCGATGTGATTGTCGGCAATGTTCTGCAAGCGGGCAACGGCATGAATCCGGCCCGCCAAATCGCTCTCAAATCCGGCCTTCCCGAGCAGGTGACTGCACAGACCATCAACCGTGTTTGCGGCAGTGGTCTGCAGGCAGTGGTATCGGCCGTTCAGGGACTGCAATGTGGCGAGGGCAAGTTGTACCTCGCGGGGGGCACCGAAAGCATGTCACGTGCCCCCTATCTTTTGCCGCAGGCACGCGCCGGATATCGATATGGCTCCGGCGAAGTGGTCGACAGCATCCTCAGCGAAGGCCTGACCGATCCCACTCTCGGCTATGCGATGGGCGTTACCGCGGAGAACGTTGCCGAGCAATGCGGCATCACACGCGAAGAGCAGGATGCTTTTGCGTTCGAGAGCCAGACCCGCGCTGCGAGGGCATTGAAGGATGGAGTCTTCAACTCGGAAATTGTTCCGGTTCCCATCAAAACAAAGAAAGGCATCGTCGAGTTCGCGACAGATGAACATCCGCGCCCGGATTCCTCGCTCGAAGTCCTGGCGAAGCTGAAACCGGCCTTCAAACCGAATGGTACGGTCACCGCGGGAAACTCCAGCGGCCTGAATGATGGCGCGGCAATGCTGGCCGTGACTACCAGGGCGTATGCCATGACCCATGGACTACCTGTTCTGGCGCGCATTCTCTCCTACGGTCTGGCCGGGGTCGCCCCGGCAGTCATGGGACTCGGCCCGGCGGCGGCAGTGCCAATCGCCTTGAAGAAGGCCGGCCTGACCCAGGAACAAATCGATCTCTTTGAATTGAACGAAGCGTTCGCCGCGCAATCGATTGCAGTCGTTCGTAAGCTCGGTCTTGACCCCGCCAGGGTCAACGTCAGCGGCGGAGCCATCGCCCTCGGGCATCCCATCGGTGCTTCAGGGGCTCGCGCACTGGTTACGCTGGTTCACTCCCTGAAGAGACTTGAGAAGCGCTATGGTGTCGCGAGCCTTTGCATCGGCGGCGGCATGGGAATCGCGATCGTGATCTCGGCTGAATGAAGAGTTGTGCGGTTGTGTGGTTATCCTGTGTTGAACTTCGATGTTAGCCGGCGTAGCGGGATCAGGAATCGTGGCAAGGCGCCTAAGGCGGATGCAGGCTGGCCGGGGCAGGGAATCAGGCAAGGTGGATTCTGGTAGTACCCGAGAGAGGGCAAGAACGTGAATAAGGTGATCAAGTCTCCGGATGACGCAGTAGAAGATCTGCGAGACGGCATGACCGTCATGCTTGGCGGCTTCGGATTGTGTGGAAT
>CAYOVE010000207.1:0-5950 GCA_964407295.1 uncultured Occallatibacter sp. | reverse complement strand
CATCGGACCCACGAGAAATGTCGGCAGCCACCCAAGCTATCCGCAGCCGTTCTCAAACACCAAAAGGCGTGCCCCTCAAGCGGGCACGCTTTTTCGTGATCTGCCTCTTTTTTCTGGTTTGGGTCTGCGCCATCTCAGGCCGGCTGTTCTGGCTGCAAATTGTTCGGCATAGGGACTTCGTTGAGCGCGCCGAGAAGCAGCAACAGCGCACCTTTCAGGTAGCACCCCGCCGCGGCGTTTTGTATGACCGCAACCTCCGCGAGCTGGCCATGACCGTCCTGGTCCCCTCAATCTACGCCGATCCCTCGCAGATCGCCGACAAACAGGCGGCCGCGCGCACCCTTGCTTCTTTGGTCCACACCGATCCTGAAGACGCGCTTACCACCGAGGCGCAGATCGCCGAGCGGCTCAACGACGGCCATAACTTCGCCTGGGTCGCGCGGCGCGTCACGCCGCAAATTGCAACCGCCGTGAAAGCCCTGAACATGAAGGGCATTTTCTTCCAGCAGGAGTTTGCTCGCTTTTACCCCGACAACCTTCTCGCCGCGCAAGTGCTGGGCTACGTTGGAAGCGATGACAATGGCCTGGGCGGTCTGGAAGAGAAATTCGACAGCCAGTTGCACGGCGCCCCCGGTCTCATGTACACGGCCATGGACGCGCGCCGGAAAGTCCTCGGCTCAAGCGAGCATGACCCTGAACCGGGGCAGAATCTCGTTCTCACCGTCGACGAAAACATCCAGTTCATGGCGGAGCGCGCGCTCGATCACGCCATGCAGAAAACGCAGGCGCTCAACGGCACCGTGGTCGTGCAGGATGTGCATACCGGACAGATTCTGGCCCTCGCCATTCGCCCCACATTCAACCCCAACCAAGCTCGCCACGCCACGCCCGACATGCTCCGCGACCACGCTGTCAGCGATGTGTATGAGCCTGGCTCAGTCTTCAAGCTTGTCACCTATTCCGCGGCCATGGATCAGGCCGTTGCCAAGCCCGATGACATGATCGATTGCTCAGGCGGACAGATCACCGTTGCCGGACAGGTCATCCACGACGACAAGAGCGACCGCGGTCTCGGCACGGTTACGGTTGCCAACGCGCTCGCCCAATCGAGCGACGTCTGCGCCATCAAGCTTGCACTCAGGCTTGGCCCCGACAAGATGTACCAATACATGAGGAGCTTCGGATTTGGATCGCGTTCAAGCGTCGAACTTCCCGGCGAAACGCGTGGGCTTCTCCGCCCGCTCAAGAATTGGCGTCCGGCGTCGATCGGCTATCTTGCCATCGGCCAGGAGGTTGCCGTCACTCCGCTGCAGCTCGTCTCCATGGTCTCTACCATCGCCAACGGCGGAACGTATCTGCCACCGCACGTTCTCATGCAGGACCAATCAGCAACGCAGCCGGCGACGCCGCAATTCGCACCCAGCCCGGTCAGAGCAGGTGAAGATCTGCCTAGCCAGCTCGCGCCCGGAGCACACCGCGTTATCAGCACCCTCGCCGCCGCCCAGATGCGCAAAATGATGGAAGGCGTCGTTCTCTTCGGCACCGGCAAAGAGGCGCAACTCGACGGATACTCTTCCGGCGGCAAGACCGGCACTGCGCAGAAGATCGATCCAGTCACGCATACGTATTCGAAGACCATGCACATTGCATCTTTCGCAGGCTTCGCGCCGGTCAACTCTCCCGTCATCTCCGTAGCCGTCGTCCTCGACTCACCCAAAGGCCAGTACTATGCCACCGCAACCTCCGCCCCGGTCTTCGCCGAGGTGGCGCAGCAGGTCCTCGAATACCTGGGCGTACAGCACGACATCGACCTGCGCCCAGCCGATCTGGCCTCAAAGAAAGACGCGCCCATCACCGAAGACGATGCTCCGGCGCAAGACGAAACTATTCAGGCCCTCTACGATGCTGCCAACGATCTACCCAGCGACGATCCGCTCCGCGCTTCGGCAGACAAAACGGCTTCGCCGTCTAGCCCCGCATCGTCGCAGGCCGCGAATTCCCCAGTTCCAAAAGCCAGTGCAACTTCCGGGCTCTCCCCCAGCGCGCCCGGACCACCACACCCCGAATCAGCCCCATCGTCTCCCGCAAAAACTGTCGTTGTCGCCGATGCCGCAAAACTGCGCGTGCCCTCCCTGATCGGCCTACCCATTCGCGAAATCATTGAGCAGGCCGGCAGCGCCGGGCTTCAAGTCGAAATTACCGGCGACGGCATTGCGCGCGAGCAGGCCCCCTCGGCTGGGACGATGGTCCCTCCCGGCACCAAAATCGTTGTCCGCTGCGCACGCTGAACGCCTTGCACCCCGCAAACTGCGATACCCTCACAGTGTGACCGGCTCCTCCTGGAATCCATTCGACGACGACGCAACCCTCGGCCTTCCCGGCTCCGAGGATGGGATCGTTGTCCACGACGAAGAGCACGTCCTCGGCGCGCGCATCACGCTGGAACGCGCGGCCAGCGTCGCTCCATTCGCCATCACCTGCGGCATCTATGGCTGGATGATGCACACCCGCTACTTCAGCTCCGAAGCGGAGGCCCAGTTGCAGTACGACCTGATGAAAAATTCGCTTTCCGCGCTCCTTGAAGCCGCCGAACAAACCGCCGCCGTCGACGGAGGCCGCCAGGTTCTCATGGACGGTATAGAAAAATTCGTCGGTGAGTATCCATGACGTTTGTCGTCGATCGCCTCACCTGCCCGGCTCCCCTACCCCGCAACAATCTACAATCAACTTCGAGATGAAGTGGAACGATTTAATCTCCGAGGTTGCTTCCATCGGCTCGTCCGGCCGCTCCGCCGCAACCATCACCGGCGTTGAGTACGACTCGCGCCGCGTGCGCCCCGGCGCCGTTTTCGTGGCCATGAAAGGCGGCTCGACCGACGGCAATCGTTTTGTTGAGAAGCCCATCGCCGCCGGAGCTCTCGGCATCGTCACTGACTCGGCGCAAACCTTCGACCATCTCACGGTCTATCAGCCGGACGTTCCGCTCCTTCATGTCGAGCACGGCCGCCGCGCTCTTGCCCAGGCTTCCGCTGCATTCTTTGGCCATCCCGAGCGTTCACTCGCCGCCACTGGAATCACAGGCACAAACGGAAAGACGACCACCGCGTTCCTTATGGAGTCGCTCCTCAACTCCGCCGCGCGTTTGAGCGTTTTGGTCGGCACCATCGAGTGCCACATCGCCGGTGAGACGCGGCCCTCGATCCACACAACGCCCGAGTCGCGCGATCTTTTTGAACTGATGGCGGAAGGTGCTGCGCGCGGCGCGGAAGAGCTCGTCACCGAAGTTTCAAGCCACGCCCTCGACCAGGGCCGCATGATCGGAGTTCCGTTTGACGTTGCTGTCTTCACCAACTTCACGCGCGACCATCTCGATTACCATCGGACGATGGAGAGCTATTTCGCCGCCAAGCGCCTGCTCTTCGACGGAACGGTTTATCCCCCTCCGCGCGTTGCCGTGATCAACGCAGACGATTCGCGCGCCGAAGAGTTGGCTGCGGCCGCACGCGCCGCCGGTGCTGAAGTTCGCACCTACGGAATCGGTAAAGGCGAATGGCGCGCCGCGAGCTACGTACTCACGCCCTCCGGCGCGACCATTCAACTCGAAACTCCAGACGGCTCGGCCTGCCTCTCCTCGCGTTTGGCGGGCGAGGTCAACATCCTCAACCTTCTCGCCGCGTTCACGGCCGCCCACGCGCGCGGCGTTTCTTTTTCTCATCTTGCCGGCGCAGTTCCAACGCTCAAGCCGGTTCCAGGCCGATTCCAGCCCGTCGATGCGGGCCAGCCCTTCACGGTCATCGTCGACTACGCACACACTGACGACGCGCTACGCAATCTCACGGCTCTCGCGCGCCAGATCACTGCGGCTTCGGGCTCGCGCGTCATCACGCTCTTCGGATGTGGCGGCGATCGCGACCGCACCAAGCGCCCCAAGATGGGTCAGGCAGCCGGTGAAGGCAGCGATTTCGTCTTTGCCACCAGCGATAATCCCCGCTCCGAAGATCCGGCATCCATCCTCGCCGAGATTGAGCCTGGCCTCCAGTCAACCGGCGTCGCATATGCGATTGAAGTCGATCGCGCCGCCGCAATTCGTCTTGCCCTCGAGGCCGCCAGGCCGGGTGACGTCGTTCTCATTGCCGGCAAAGGCCACGAGAAGGAACAGATTCTTGCGGGCCGCGTCATACCCTTTGACGACGCCGAAGTGGCGCTTTCCATCCTCCGCGAATTGGGCTATGGTGAAGGGCAATGAATCTCACACTTGCTGAAGCCGCGATGGGCGCTGGAGCTGTGCTCGAGGCTCCGACCAGCGTGCCCAATGCCGGTGCGCTACTCGCGACCGGTTACTCGATCGATTCGCGTACAGTCGCGCCGGGCGAGATTTTCTTTGCCGTCCGCGGTGAGATTCACGATGGTCACGATTTTGCCGCAGCGGCATTCGAACGCGGCGCCGTGGCCGCCGTAGTCTCCCGCGCGCGTGCCGCTTCCCTGCCCGATACTGCTCTTGCCCATCCCCTCCTGATCGCCGAAGATCCGCTCGCTGCCATGCAGGCGCTCGCCCACCATGTGCGCCGCCAGTGGGGTCGGCGTGTCGTGGCCATCACTGGCTCGGCAGGAAAAACCACCACCAAAGAGGCCGTTGCTGCCGCGCTGGGCGCAAAGTTCAACGTCCTCAAATCGAAGGGCAACCTCAACAACAACTTTGGCCTGCCTTTGCAGCTTCTGCGCCTGATGCCGGAGCATGAATTCGCCGTCGTCGAAATGGGCATGAACCACTCCGGCGAAATTGCCGCGCTCGCCCGCATCGCCGCGCCTGATTGGGGCGTGATCACCAACATCGGCTCCGCGCATATTGAAAACTTTGCCGACGGACAGGCCGGCATCGCCCGCGCCAAATTCGAGCTCATTGAATCCCTTCCTGCGAACGGTGTCACCTTCCTCAATTGTGACGACGCCTATGCGGCACAATTTGGCCGCGATTTTTCCGGCCGTGTTGTTTACTTCGGGGCTGGTCCGTGTGCTGACCCGCAAATTCTCTCTTCCGTCGAGGACAACGGCGGCTTGCACGTCCGCATGCGCGCCCGCGAGCGGGAAACTGGACTTACCTTGCATTTGCTTGGCGCGCACAACGCGTCGAACGCCGTCGCCGGATTGGCCGTTGCGCTTGAAGCTGGCGTGGATCTTGACGCCGCAATCATCGCGATTGAGTCACTCACCGCCGGCGACAAGCGCGGCCAGGTCATCGAGGTCGCCGGCGCCACCATTCTTAATGACAGCTACAATTCCAATCCCGAAGCTCTAAAGTCTATGATTCGCACTCTCGCCGCGCGTCCTGCCGCGGGCCGCCGCATTCTGGTCGCCGGCGAAATGCTCGAGCTGGGCGAATACGGGCCTCCGTTGCACATTGATTGCGGCCGAGCCGCCGCCGAGGCCGGCCTCGACCTCGTGGTCGCGGTCCAGGGCAATGCGGAACATCTGGCCACCGCCGCATGTGCCGGCGGAGTGCCTGCTGTGTTCCTCCGGGACGCCGACGCCGCCGGCCAATGGCTCATTGAAAATCTCGGTCAGGGCGACGTGGTCCTCGTCAAAGGCTCGCGTGGTGTTCACCTTGAGCGCGCCATCGAAGCGCTTGCAAAACAAATCGAAAATCGGGAAACCCAATGAAGGTCACTAATTCTGTTCTGCGCTTTGCGCTGTTCGCGTTCCTCGCTTCCGCCATCTTCCCGCTTGCCGCCCAGAACGATCCTGCGTGGCTCACTCCGTTTCCTGCCTTCCGCATCGCCGGAAACCTCTATTACGTCGGTAGCCAGGACCTCGGCTCCTATCTCATCGCCACGCCGCGCGGGCTCATTCTCATCAATTCGAGCTTTGAAGCGTCGGTCCCGCTGATTAAGAAGAGCGTCGAATCGCTCGGCTTCCACTTCAGCGACATCAAAATTCTCCTCATCAGCCACGC
>CAYOVE010000206.1:3171-5978 GCA_964407295.1 uncultured Occallatibacter sp. | reverse complement strand
GGGTGCCGGCAGAAGAGCTGCTGGATTCGGTAATCGATCTCTATCAAAGCCGCATCCATGCGGTGGAACTTCGCGTGGAACGCCAGTATGGGCCCGGACTGACCCTCTTCTGTTTTGCCGGCGAGATCCGTCAGGTCTTCGCCAACCTGGTGGGCAACGCGATCGATGCCAGCAGCCCCGGTGGCCGCCTTTTGCTGCGAACACGGCGCTCGCGCGACTGGAGAAATCTCGAGCAAACCGGTGTCCGATTTACCGTCGCCGACACGGGGACCGGTATGGCGCCCGATGTGCGCGAACACATCTTTGAAGCTTTTTTCACCACAAAAGAAGCGACCGGAACCGGTTTGGGCCTGTGGGTCAGTCAGGAGATTGTTCTGAAGCATCGTGGGTCAGTTCATGTGCGAAGCCGGGTCGCTGCACCCTCTGACGCGCCGGGATCATCGGGCTCCGGAACTGTGTTTGAGATTTTCCTTCCCGACGCGCCGCTGCTCACTGCCGCCGCGGGTCACTCCGGCGTCAACGGGGCCGCAGCGGCCAGTGCAACAGCGGAGCCGGCCCATCGCATCGAGACTTGACGCCCCGCGCAACGGGTAGCCGATAAAAAAATCTCGCCGGCCCTCTTGACAATCGACCTCATCCTTGTGTTACGTTCAGTAACACTATGGACCGTAACACACAATCTGGCCACGACCCCAGCGAATTGGGCGAGCTCGAACGCAGTATTCTGCTCACCATTTGGCGCAAAGGAACTCTCACCGCCGAACAGGTACGAGAAGAGCTCGGCCGCCCGCTGAAGGACTCAACCATTCGCACCGTCCTGCGCAGGCTTGAGGAGAAGGGCTACCTCGTTCATACCGTCGAAGACCGCACCTTTCTCTATCGCCCCGCCGAATCGCGCCAGCGCGTAGCCGGCCGCGCGGTCAAACGAATCGTGGACTGGTTTTGCGCGGGATCGGTGGAGGCGCTGCTGGTCGGCATGGTCGATTCCAAAGTTCTTGACCGCAACGAGCTGCAGCGACTTGCAGAGCGCATTGCTCAAGCGGATGAAAGCACCGGCGCCAGGAAAGGCGCTCGCAAGAAGGAGGGAAAACCGTGATTCGATTCGTGCTGCCCGTCTTGCTTGAAGCCGTCTTGCGCGCGCTCCTGGCCGCGTGCATTCTCTGGCTCGGTTTGCGCGTCCTGCGAGTCAAGAACGTTCGCGCTCAAAAGGCCGCCTGGAGCGTCATGTTGATGGCCGCGATCGCCATGCCGCTGCTCATGTTCGCGCAGTGGATGCCCGCCTGGGCCCCAAACTGGGCCGTCGTCCGGCTACCCGCGCCGTCGTGGTCAAGAATCATTCCTCAGCGGCAATCTCCCCCGAGCGTAGCGCACATCGCTGTGGCTCCGGCTCAGACATCCACGACAGCGCCGGAATCGATCCCTGTTGCGCCGAGCACAACTTCCCTGCCCCATCGTCGGGCCAGTCACTTCAAAACTTTGCCCGATTCAGCAGCCGTGCGCTCGACCGTATCGACAGCCCCGCAGCCCATCGCGGCATCGACAACGCCCGCGCTCCAAAAGAGACCCTTCAGACTGGACCCGCTTACCATCGCATGGTTCATCTACCTCGCAGTTAGTGCCGCCTTCGTGCTCCGCTGGTCCATCGGCCTTGCTTCGTCCATTCGGCTTTGGCTCCAGGCCACACCCGTTGAGGCCGCACAGCTCGGCGAAATGGACATGGCCGTCGCCACGCGTTCAAGCAGCCGCATCTTTTCTCCCGTGAACATCGGTTCCGGCATTGTTCTCCCGGCCGATTACGCGGAATGGCCGCCGGAAAAACTGCGCGCTGTACTGGCTCACGAAAGCTCCCACGTCCGCCAGCGCGACTTCTATTTGCAACTGCTTGCCGGTTTGTACGCTGCGCTCACCTGGTTCAGCCCGCTGGGATGGTGGCTCAAGCGCAAGCTCTCTGAACTGAGCGAAGCCATTAGCGACCGCGCCGGTCTTGAAGAATCGCGCAGCCGCTCGGCATACGCCCAGCTCTTACTTGAATTCGCGGCACTGCCGCGCCCAACTCTGACTGGAGTCCCCATGGCACATAAAGGCAATTTGTCCCGGCGCATCGACGGTCTTCTCAACGATGCAACCTTCAAGCATGCTTTTGGAGGAACGCGCCGCGCCCTGGTCGCGGCTGTGGTCGTTCCGCTTGTCCTCATTGCTCTGGCAGCCACTGTCCGCGTCAAGGCTGCTGCGTCACAGGAAAATCAACTGGCGGCGCCCGCGGCCCCCGCGCAACCCGCTGTCCAGGCCAATCCCGCCCCGCCTCAAATGAGCGCGTCAAGTGCACAGCAGGCTCCAGCTGCTCCGCCAGCGCCGGACGCAGTGCCCGCACCCGCTGCCGCGCCCAATCCTACGCCAGAGCCCGCTCCGGTTCCGCCGATGCCTCCCGGCGATCAAGCTGTACCCTTCCCGCCCATACCGCCGATTGACGTTCAAGTCCCGCGCGTAGACGTGGAAGGCCCGAATGTCGATGTGCACATTGCGCCAATCCATATCCACCGCAACTTTGATTTCAACTTCAAAGGCGACTTGGCCGGATACGGCGGCGAGCCCTTCGCCATCGTTGGCGATCCCGGAACCGAGCCGCGCTTTTTCGGATGGTGGAATTCCGATCGCCGGGATTCAACACGCGACGAAGAGATCGACAAGGTCCGAAAGGTCGCGCACGGGCATTTCATTCTATTTCGCCGTGACGACAAGACCTACTTTATCGACGATCCCGCGACGGTAGGCCAGTTTGAAGCCTTGAATAAACAACTCGACGACCT
>CAYOVE010000206.1:0-3071 GCA_964407295.1 uncultured Occallatibacter sp. | reverse complement strand
GCGATGAATGCCTTCTCTGATCAGCAGCGCGCACTTGGCCAGCAGATGGCTGAGCTCGGCGGCCAAATGGGACGCTTGACGCATGACAACATCGACAAAATGAATGGGCTGATTGACCAGAGCCTTAAGAGCGGCCAGGCAAAGCCGGTGAATTAGAACCCTTCGCTCGGCTCAGTAGAGATCCACCCCGCGGAGCGAGTGGGCTCGGAGCGGATCGAGGTCACTTGATGGATGCGCAACCGGGTGCGCCATGCAATGGCTCTGCTGCCGGGTCTGCCCGCCCAGGTACGAACGCGTGACGTGGAGCCGATTCATGATGACGTACCGGGTGCGGAGGCCGTTGATTGTGGCCGGAAGCGAAGCGGGAACCCGCGTGCGGTCGACGTAGATCACCAGCGAAGCTTCCTTCGGGTTATCGAAGCTCTGCCCTACACCTACGCCGAAGAAGGCCGGATTCTGTTTCATCAGGCTTTGCGCCACCTGTTCTTTTTGGGCGATGGCCTGGTTGAGCACTTCGGATGGGAGCGGGGGAAACGCATTGGACTCGGCCAGAGACTTTGGAACCACGCCGGCCGCCACAGCCTGCGCCGTCGTGGGAATCACTTCGGTGCGGACTCCATTCACCATCTGCGGCGCGGTCACGTTCATGTTCTGGTCGACGTAGAGAATCACAGCCGCCTGGCCGGCGTGGTCGCTGCTCTTGCCCGTTGCAACGCCCAGAATGCCAGCGGAAGGATTGACCAGCGTGCGCGCCTGCGCCAGCGCCTGCTGGGCAAGCTGGCTCTGCGCGTCTGTAAGCGTGGTGGCCTGCGCCGCTGTCGCCGTGGCGTTGCCGTAGTTCAGGCAGCTCACCGGGTGATCCGTTGTGCCGACAAACGTGTAGGACGTTCCCTCCTGCGTGCCCAGCTCCGCCAGCACCGCGGACACAGGATTCGCCACACCCTCGCTCACGCCGGTGTTGGTCACTCCTCCCGCAAAGAACAATCCAACCGGCTCGGCATCGGTGGAGTCAACCACAAGCGATCCCGAGTCGCCGGCATCGCTGAAGTCGTTCCCTTCAATCGAAATCTGGTTGGTATAGGTCTTGGTCAGGTAGGGCTCAGTCTCCTCGCAATTCTTGAAGTACTCGACAGTGCCACTCCAGTCAACCGCCGTAATGTTGGCGCATGTCAGTCCAGTCGTCCGCCCGCTCTTGGCCACCGACATATTGATGGTGGGGTTCTCGCCCTTGCCGCCCGTCGATGAGGTGCCCGGAGGCGCAGCGGCCAGCACGCCGCCCACCCCAGGCAGACCCAGTTCCATAATTGCGCCGGTCGAGCTGACAGTGTTGCCGGTGACCTGCGCAATGGCAGCGTCGGCATTCGTGGACGACGAAGAGAGCGGAAGCCATGCGGTCAGCGTGCCAACCGGAGTTTCAGTTCCCCCGTTCCCGCTTGGATAACAGCCATCATCAATCAGCCCCGGCTGCACAATCGTCTCGCCGACCGATGCCTGATCGCTGCGCGCCAGCACATGGTTGCAGCTCAAAATGTACTGCGTGTTGCTGCTGTTCTGGATCAACGCTCCCAGCGTGCCGCCGCAGCAATCGATAATCTGGTTGCCCTGCGTATCGTAGTCGTTGTTGTTGCCGCCGGAACTACCTAGCAGAATGGGCGTTGCGAGTTGCGTCTGGTGTGTCGCCGGATTGCTCGAGATTCCGGCCGTGTTCAACAGCACTTGAGAAGAAGTCTTTGAAGACGATGTGCCGATGGTGCCGACCACATAGGTCGCTGCCGTCGTTGAGATCGTTCCCGGAGCCGTGTAGGTGACGGAGCAAGAGGTAAACGCCTTCGCACTGCGCGTACAGTTCGTTGTTCCCAGTGAGCCCGACCCGCCGCTCGATCCCGTCGCCGAATTTGAAACGGCGTAGTTGATCCCCGTGCTGCCGCCTGCTTCGGCGATATAGCCCGTGATGGTCACCGTTCCGTTCGCGCCCAGCGCCACATTCTCGGGCGAGAGCGGCTCAAGGAATCCCGGCGTTATGGTGATGGTGGCGCTAGCCATTGTGCCCGCGCCTGTCCCCGAGGCGAGGGTGGCCGTTACGGTCACCTTTACGCTGTCTGCCGTCAGGTAAGGAGGCGGGGTGTATTGGCCGCTGGATGTAATGGATCCGGCTCCCTCAGCCGTATCTCCGCCGCTTACTGCCCACGTTACCGAAGCCGCGCCGCCGCCGCTTAGAGTGGCGGAAAACTGCTCAACCGCCGCGCCGGAGTTGTTGGTAGCGTTGCAGCCGGTGCAGTTGGTGTCGACCGTCGCCGTGCCAGGAGAAACGGAGAATGTGCCGTTCGAGGAGGTGCCAGATGCCGACCCGCCGCAGCCGGCCAGCAGAACGAAGATTGGAACAGCGCCTGCCGCAAGCAATCGCCCGGGCATGCCCAGGAGCAAACTCGGCCTGCCACCCGCAGCTCTCGCTTCCGGCCGCTGTGAGCGGCTTCTGGCGCGCCAGATCCTCGAGGGCAAATCTGGCCTTTGCGGTTCCGTCGTCGCTGGCGTTTCCCTGCTCAATTTTTCCGGCGCCTTTCTGGCCAATCTTCCTGCTCAATTCCTTTTAGACGGGCTTTCGTTAGACTCGTCTGTCCTCTTCTCCGCAAGCGCCGGAGCTTGCGCAAGACCCCCAAAAAACACTTACCCCCATGTCTTGCAATTTTAGACCCGTACTGAACGAGAAGGGTTGTCTCCCGATGTTCGCACAAGGTCAAAATCCAATGAACATCGCCCTCCGAAAGGCAAAGCACGAAAGTACCGTGTCACGGAATCGTCATCGTCCTCATTCCCAGGTTGCTCCGGTTACGGGGATACTTGCCGGCGATCTTCAAATACGCCACCCGAGAGCAACCCGGAACCGTTCGGCGCACTAAAATCGAAGCAGGAGCGATCATGGAATACGTCAATCTTGGCCGTACCGGCCTGAAGGTTTCCCGCATCTGCCTTGGATGCATGACCTACGGAAGTCCAGCTCAAGGAAAACCGATGCCGGGTCGCCATGCGTGGACCCTGAACGAGGCCGATAGCCAGCCGTTTCTGCGCCAGGC
>CAYOVE010000205.1:0-6009 GCA_964407295.1 uncultured Occallatibacter sp. | reverse complement strand
CCAAAAACCTCGTCGACTCCGAGGTCATGATGGGCCTCCTCGACCGCGCCGGCGCGCGCCTTACCGCCCGCCCTGAAGACGCCGAAATCCTGGTCGTTAACACTTGTTCCTTCATCGATACCGCCAAACAGGAATCGGTCTCGACCATCCTCGAAATGGCTCGGCACAAGACCAGCGGCCGCGCAAAAAAACTGATCGTCGCCGGCTGCCTCGTCGAGCGCTACCGCGACGAAATCCAGAAAAACATCCCTGAAGTCGACGCCGTCGTCGGCACCGGCGAACTCGAATCGATCCTCGAAGCTGCCGGCTTGAACCCCGCGCCCGCACCGATCTCAGGCTCGCCATTCACAATTCTGACGAGCACCCGCGCCGAAGTCCGATCCGGCAAGGAATCCCAATCCGGCACGCACAAGGGCCGTCCCGAAGGCGACGCTCGAGAGCGCTCAGGCCGTTTCCTTCGCGACGCCTGGGCCGGCGCCTCCTCCACGCTCCCAACCTACCTCTACGACGAAACCACCCCTCGCCTCCTCTCCACGCCCCGCGCCTCCGCCTACATCAAAATCGCCGAGGGCTGCGACCATCCCTGCACCTTCTGCGTCATCCCCAACCTGCGCGGCAAGTTTCGGTCGCGCCGCTTCGAGTCAGTCGTCGCTGAAGCCGAGCAGCTCGTCGCTCGCGGCGTTCGCGAGATCACCCTCATCGGCCAGGACACCACCTGCTACGGCGAAGATCTCGGCCTCCGCGACGGCCTCGCCACCCTCCTCGACCGGCTCGCCCGCATCCCGAATCTCAAGTGGCTCCGCTTTCTCTACGCCTATCCCAACCGCATCACCGGCAAGCTGCTTGAAACCATTGCGCAGCACGATAACATCTGCAAATATCTCGACTTGCCGCTCCAGCACGCCTCGCCCGATGTCCTCAAGCGCATGAAGCGCGGCGCCTCCGCCGACATCTTCCTCAAGACGCTCTCCAAAGTCCGCGCCGCCGTCCCCGGCATCGCCCTCCGCACCAGCTTCATCGTCGGCTTTCCCGGCGAGTCCTCCTCGGACTTTGAAGTCTTGGAGGAGTTCATCAAAGAGGCTAGCTTCGACTGGCTCGGCGTCTTCAACTATTCACATGAAGAAGGCTCGGCCGCTTACGCGCTCGACGCGCAAGTTCCTCATCGCACCATCGAGTCGCGCCGCCGCCGCCTGATGAAGCTCCAGCAATCCATCTCACGCCGCGCCAAGAAAAACTGGGTCGGCCGGGAGCTCACCCTGCTCGCCGAAGGGGCCAGCGCCGAAACGCCGCTTCTCTGGGAAGCCCGCACCGAATTCCACGCTCCCGAAATCGACGGCAAGGTCTTCATCAATGATTTCGGACCGCTTGATGATCTCGAACCCGGCCACTTCTACCGCGCCCAGATCACCGAGTCCCACGACTACGACCTTGTCGCCCGCATCCTCTCTGCGGCGAACTAGCCAAATTTCCTATTCCCCATTGGCTACTCCTTGTCTTAACATCCCTCCATGTCCATCCATCGCCGCTCGTTCCTCAAGTCAGCAGCTTCCATCGTTCCCGCCGCCGCGCTCCACGACCTCTTCGGGCAAGCTCCCGCGCCCGAAGCGCCTCCCGTCCATCCCGTCCCCGCCGGCGAAGATCGCACTGGCCATCTCCATTCTCTCGGTTTCAGCTCGCTCGCCTTCAAAGTCGTCCCTTCAGACACATCCGGGAACCTGCTCATCATCGAGCATAGAAATCTCCAGCCCGACGGCGGCCCGGCCCTGCATCTGCATTTCTCTCAAGAGGAGTGGTTCTACATCATGGAAGGCGAAGTGCGCTTCCAGGTCGGCGATCGTCGCCTGCGGCTCGGTCCCGGCGAGTCCATCCTCGCCCCGCGCCAAATCCCTCACACGTTCTCCGCTACCGGCTCACCAGCGCACATGCTCATAGCCTTCACGCCAGCCGACAAGATGGAGCAGTACTTCAATGACGCCGTCGTCCATCCCGAACTCGCGCCCACGAAAGATTTCATGAACCAGTACGACATGCAATGGATCGGCCCTTCGCCGTTCTGGAAGTCGTAACAGAAGGGCTCGGGTCCTCGGTCCCTTGGCCCCGCTGACCCTTGTTCCCCGTCTTTCTGCTATCCTTCGGCCATGAAAAACCCGCTTCCCCGTCTGGCCTCCGCAATGCTGTTTCTCTGTGCCGCCCTGGCATGCGCTGCGCCCGCCTCCGCACAGGATTGGGCCAAAGCCATCCTCGACAAATCCCCGCGCCATCAGGAATGGGTAAAGGTTAAATATGACAACCGGACAGTCGACGCCTTCGTCGTCTATCCCGAAGTCAGCCATAGAGCGCCCGTCGTACTTCTCATCCACGAGATCTTCGGCCTCTCTGACTGGGCCCGCTCCCAGGCTGACGACCTCGCCGCCATGGGCTACATTGTCATCGCCCCTGATCTGCTCTCCGGCTTTGGCCCCAACGGCGGTGGCACCAGCGCATTCCCTGACCAGCAATCCATCATCAAGGCCGTCTCCGGTCTCGATCCCGCTACCATCACCGCCGATCTCAACGCCACTGCGGATTACGCGCTCAAATTCCCCTCCGCGAACGGCAAGCTCGCCGTCATCGGCTTCTGCTGGGGTGGAGGACAATCCTTCCGTTTCGCTACAACGCGCCAGAACCTCTCGGCGGCCTTCGTCTTCTACGGCCCTCCGCCACCCGCCGGCGCCATGAAGAACATCACCGCCCCCGTCTACGGTTTCTACGGCGGCAGTGACGCACGCATCTCCGCCACCGTCCCTGATGCCCAAACTGCCATGGCCGCCGCCGGCAAAAAATATGACACAGTTATCTACGATGGCGCTGGCCACGGCTTCATGCGCGCCGGCGAAGATCCCACCAACGCCAACCCCGCCAACACGACGGCTCGCACACAGGCTCTCGCGAGCCTCAAAGCGCTTCTTGGGAAAATGTAGCGCCGAGCTCATCAAATCACTGTCGATCCGCTTCTTCACCGGTTCACTTTTTCACTCGGCTCTCTTCCGCGCTAACATATTGAGTGACTGCGGCCACTGGCCCTTCACCAATTCCATGTCGCCCCGCAAAAAACCCGCCAAGCTCCTCCATTGCCCCACTTGCGGAATGATCGTCCGCCCCAACGACGACGACTTTCCCTTCTGCATCGACCGCTGCCGCAAAATCGATCTCGGCAAATGGGCCACGGGCGTTTACAAAATCAGCTCCCCTGTTCTCGATCCTGAAGTCCTCGAGGATCTCGGGCTCCTCGGCGACAATCGTGGCGGAGGTTCGGATGAGCGCTGAAGATTCGCTGCACGAGCTTCCTGCGACTCACGTGCAAACCATGAAAAAGACGCCTTGGGCATGGTCCGCCGCCACCTTCTTCGGCATCGGCTACCTCAAGCCCGGCCCCGGCACATACGGGTCCATCGCCGCAGTGCTTTTATGGGCCGCGGTCGGCGTGCTCCGCCACCCGCTTCCACAAGCGATGCTGATTGTCCTCCTGGTCTGGATTGCACTCGCGATAGCTGCTGGCGCCCCCGCCGCCACCATCGTCGAGCGCCAATCTGGAGGTCACGATCCCCAATTCGTCGTCATCGACGAGGTCATCGGCCAATGGATCGCGCTCCTCTTCTGCCCCCTCGATTGGCGTCACGGTCTCATCGCTCTCGTCCTCTTCCGGCTCTTCGATATCACCAAGCCTTTCCCTGTGCGCCGCCTCGAGCGCCTCCCCGGCGGCTGGGGCATCGTCTTCGACGACGTGGCCGCCGGACTGTATGCTTTGGGTATATCGTCGCTGTTGCGCATCTGGTTCTAATATGGCTCGTTCGTCCCCCCAACCCGCTCATCCAGTCGGCCAAATTCCTCGCGTCGACCAGGTTCTCCCCTCCGCCGCCCTGCCCAACGGCGAAATCGAGTTGATCGGCGTATCTCTCGGCCCCAACGGCTTCGGACTGCCCTCAGTTGCTGTTGACAACCAGCCAGCCCACGTCCTTATGAGCCGGCCCACGCGCCTCGTCTTCCGCGTCCCTGCACAGGCTTCAGCCGGGCTCATTGAAGTCCGCACGCCCGCCGGCGCCGCGAATCCTGCCAGCCTCCGCGTCGCTCGCCAGCTCAATGACGGCCTGCATCCCGTCACCAGTCCCGCTGTCAGCCGCTCCGGAATGGTCTACGCCACAATCTCCGGTCCGCGTGGCAAGCAAACGCCCGTCTCCGTCGTCCGCGTCTCGCCCGACGGCCGCGCCACTCCCTTCGTGACCGGAATCCTCAACGCCACTGGACTCGCTTTCAATCCCGACGGCGACCTCTTCGTCACTTCGCGCGCTGAAGGTAACGTCTACCGCGTCGACGCCGCCGGCGAATTCACGCAGTATGTCGAAGGCATGGGCGTCGCAACCGGCGCGGCATTTGACCATGAGGGCAATCTCTTCGTCGGCGATCGCAGCGGCACGATCTTCAAAATCAACACCCAGCGCCAGATCTTTGTTCACGCCACTCTTGAGGCCAGCGTCGCCGCCTATCATCTCGCGGTCAACGCCGCCGGTACGCTTCTTGTCACCGCTCCTTCGCTCTCGTCCAATGAAGCCATCTGGGCCATCGAGCCCAATGGCGACACGCGCGTCTGGTATCGCGGCCTCGGCCGTCCGCAGGGGCTCGCCATCTCAAGCGAAGGCGATGTCTACGTCGCCGCATGTCTCCATGGCCGCCACGGACTCGTTCGCATCACTGCCGCGGGCGAGGCATCGCTCGTACTTTCTGCGCCCAACCTCGTTGGCGTCGCCTTCTCGCCCCTCGGTACCACGATTCTCGCCACCAACGAAGCCGTTTATGATGTGGAATTGGGAGTCGAAGGCCTGAATCTTTTCTAGCTCGCCGTTCTCTGACCCCCAAAGCCCTGACCCCTGATCCAAGCCTTTATGAAGAGTGAAATCATCGCCGTCGGCTCCGAGATGCTCACTCCGCACCGCCAGGACACCAACTCTCTCTATCTCACAGAGAAACTGAACTCAATCGGGGTCATTGTGGCCTTCAAAACCATCGTGGGCGACCGCCGCAACGATCTCATCGGCGCAATCAAAACCGCTCTCAGCCGCGCTGACATTCTCATCCTCATGGGCGGCCTTGGGCCAACCGAAGACGATCTCACACGCGAAGCCGTCGCCGAGGCTCTCTCGCTGTCGATTCGCCGCGACGCCACGCAGGTCGCTGCCCTCCACGCGCGCGCCGCTACCTGGCGCATATCAATGCCCCAAAATAATCTCAAGCAGGCCGACGTCCTCGAGGGCGCAACCGTTCTTCCCAATCCCAATGGCAGCGCGCCCGGTCAATGGCTCGACGTCGTTTTCTCCGGCTATCGCAAGCTCGTTATGCTCCTTCCCGGCCCGCCCCACGAGTGCACTCCGCTTTTTGATTCCGAATGCCTGCCCCGTCTCCGCGGCATCGTCCCGCCACGCTCCATCGCCGTTCGCACGCTCAAGGCCGCAATGATTCCCGAGTCGCAGGCGGACAAGCTCCTTGCTCCCATCTACTCCACTTACACCGATGTTGAAACCACGCTCCTCGCGCACGCCGGCGATCTTCAAATCACTCTCATCTGCTCCAAGCCCTTTACTGAATCCGCCGAGGCACGCGTCAACGAGCTCGCAGAGCGTATTGAAGATGCCCTCGCCGACTGGTTCTACTCTTCGCAAGGCGACACGCTCGAGCAAGTCGTTCTTTACTATCTCGGCCTGCGTCAGGCCACACTCGCCGTCGCGGAAAGCTGCACGGGCGGCCTGATCGCTCAGCGCGTGACTTCGGTCCCGGGAGCTTCGCGCTCATTTCTCGGCGGCGCGATCGTCTATTCTGATCCGCTCAAGACTTCATTTGCAAACGTGCCGCCCGATCTTATCGCAAGGCACGGAGCTGTCTCCGTCGAAGTCGCGAGGGCCCTCGCCGAAGGCATCCGCGCGCGCACCGGCGCAACCATCGGCCTCGGCGTCACCGGCATCGCCGGACCCGCCGGCG
>CAYOVE010000204.1:0-6021 GCA_964407295.1 uncultured Occallatibacter sp. | reverse complement strand
TTCGAGGCGAAGGTCGCGAATGACGATGGCTTTGTCGAGCGCTTTGGTCATGTCGTAGACCGTGAGCGCGGCAACGGCTGCAGCGGTGAGGGCTTCCATTTCGACGCCCGTGGGGCCAGTTGTGGCTGCGGAAGAAATAATCTTCACGCCGCCGTCGACGATCGTTGCCTCGACACCGACATGCGTAAGCGCGAGTGGATGGCACATGGGGATGAGATCGGCGGTGCGCTTGGCGGCTTGAATGCCCGCGAAGCGCGCGGCCTCAAGCGGATTGCCCTTGGGGTTGGCAGGCAGGGCGGCAAGCACCGCGGCGGAAAGCTCGACGAAGGCCGATGCGGTTGCGGTGCGGCGCGTGGACTGATTGGAGCTGACATCGACCATAGAGGCCTGACCGGATGAGTCGAAGTGCGAGAGGCGCGATGGTTTGCTGTGCGAAGGCTTGGGCATTGGATTCCTCAGGGAAGCAGAATGCGGACGGTCGAGCCGGCGCGAAGGCGATCTGCGTCTTCGGGTACGACCAGGAAACAGTTGGCTCGGGCCATGGCTGCGAGATCGCCCGAGCCCTGCCAGGAAACGAGCGCGACCTCGGGCGTTGCGCTGGCAAACGTGCAGGCAGCGGGGAGAAAGCGAGTCAAGCCAGTCTTGGTTTTGACGTCCTCAGCGAGATGCGCGAGGGCGAAGCGCGGCCCACGATCTCGCTGTCCGGCGAGGGCGGCCACGAGAGGCGCGGCGAAGAGCAGGAACGTGACGGCGGAAGAAACGGGATTACCGGGCAAGCCGAAGATGCAGCACTTCGTGCCGTTCTGGTTGCCCTTCGGGCCGATTTGGTTTTGAACAGGATTTGTTGAAAGACGCTTTGGCAATTCGCCAAAGACGAGCGGCTTGCCCGGCTGGATGCGGACGCCAGTGAAATGAAAGCGTGCTCCGGCACGGATCAAGGCCGGCTCGACCAGGTCGAATTTGCCGGCGGACACGCCACCTGTAATGAGGAGAAGATCCGCGGCAGCTGCGCGAACGAGGGCTGCGTCGAGGGATTTGGCGTTGTCGCGGGCGATGGGCAGAATCCAGGGATCGCCGCCAGCTGCTGACACCATTGCGGCCAGCATGGCGCTGCTCGAGTTACGAATCTGGCTGGGCCCGGGCGCGGAACCGATGGGCACGAGCTCGTCCCCGGTAGAAAGGATGGCCACGCGCGGCTTCGCGAAGACCTCCAGCGATGTGCAACCGCACGCCGCCGCGAGCGCAATCTGCGCAGCGGTGATCAGGGTGCCGGCGGGTAGAAGTTTGTCTCCTTTGCGCGCCTGCGCGCCGCGGGCAACGACGTTCTCGCCTTTGCGAATCGTCCGCGACGGTTCCAGACGAATGGCGCGGGCGGAGTTTGAGCCAACCTCCTCGACGTGCTCGAGCATAACCACGGCGTCAGCACCGGCGGGAACGGGCGCGCCGGTCATGATCTCCCAGGCCGAACCACGCGGAAGTGAACCGGACGGAGATTGCCCCGCACGGGTTGAGCCGGCGACGGCGATGAGACGATGCGCGGAGACCTCAGCCGCCCGGCAGGCGAATCCGTCGCGAGTCGAACGCACGAAGGGAGGCTGGTCAGCGTCGGCTCGGAGCGGCTCAGCGAGCACACGGCCGAGAGCCCGATTGAGCCGCACCCGCTCAACATCGGGACGAACGCAGGCCATCCTGGCTGCGTAAGCAGCAACCAGCGCGGCGGCCTCGTCATAACTGGGCAATTCGGTGCTGGATACTTTGGAGCTGCGGTGCACTCGGCTCATGTGCGGGAACTCATGGAATGGATTGTAGAGGGTCCGAGATGCGTCGCGTCATTTCTCGGGGGCTGGACCGGAAGCAGGGGGATTGGGAGCGTTTGTCTCTTCGCCGGCACTTTTTAGAATCGTGGTCGCTTCGCCGGCATGGGGGCCGGTGGGATCGAGCTGAAGGTACTTGCGAAGAGCATCGGCGCACCCAGGCGGCAGAACGAGCTTGTTGGTTTCAGGGTCGATGCGGGCGTCTTCGGCGAGCCCCGCGGCCTTGATGTAATAGAGAATCGCCTGGTTCGGATCAGCCTGGATGGCTTTATCGGCGGCGTCGATCTGCGCGGAAAAGTTTCGCGCCTGGTAAAAAACCACGGCCTGGTTGCGGAGGTACTTCGCGGCGTTCGACGGATCGGCCTTTGCGGCGGCGTCAAACGCGGCGTTTGCTTCGTCGACCAAGAGAGTGCGGGCATACACCTCGCCCAGGCCGGCTTCCGCGGCGCCCACGACCTCTGGCCGGGGTGGATCGGCTTTCAGCTCGAGGTCAAGAGCCTTCTTGAAATTGTCTTCCGCATCAAAGTAATCTTTGAGGCCGGTTTGCGCTCGCCCTAAATCGACCCACAATCGGGGCTCGGCCGGATCGGAAACTGCATCTTTCATCATCAGGGTTTCGATTTCCGACAGCCTGGCATTTTCGATTTGCGCGGCCGTTGCCTCGGCGCCCGTATCGCCCCCCGCCGCGCCCACGTTCCGGGCCGCAGTCGCGCGCGCATTCTCCGCGGCCTGGAAATCGAGATCCACAATTCGCAGGTCGGCATCGATGGAAGCGGCCTCGCGGCTGGCATCGGAGGCTGATGTGGCGTTCGCTTCCCTTAACGCCTGCAATTGCAGTTGCTGGTCCGGCGAGAGCCTGGCGACGAATTCCTGCCGCGTCATATCGATGTCCTGGGCTGCATCCTGCCCGGCGATCACCTGGACCCCGCTGATGTAGTCGACGATTTTTCCTTCGGGCGTGTCGGGCGCGCGATAGACGAGTGTGTAGTCTCCCGGAGGCGCCTGACCGGAATAATTGCCCGAAGAAGAAACGGGGAAGTTGTAGCTCAAAGTCACGCCGCCGTCGACAGAGAGGCTGACTGTGCCGTCTCTCTGAGGTACGCCGGCGGGATTGATCACGCGACCGTGAATCGTGCCCGTCTCTGAGGCCGGCTGCTGCGCCGGCATCGCCACGACGGCAGCGAATACCAGGCCAGCCAGGGACGAGAAGCCCCACACAGAAACCCGCAAACGGAGCGCAGAACGCATGCAATGGATTGTAGTGGGCGCCGCGGAGACACAAAAGGCGCCCGCGGTGCGGACGCCTCGTGCTGAGTCAAGCCCGGCGAGTTACCTCTTCACTCCCGCCTGTTGCAGGATGCCGGCAACTTCATTGGCATATGGTCCGTTTGGCGCAAGCTCAAGATACTTCTGATAAGCCGCAATACAATCCGGTGGCAGAATGATCTTGTTGGGATTCTTCGGATCGACGGTGGCATTCGCGATCAAACCCTGACCCTTGATGTAGTAAAGGATGGGCTGGTTGGGGTCGATCTTGATGGCCTCATCGGCCGCAGCCGCCTCGGCTGCATTGTTGTTGAGCTGATAAAAGATGACCGCCTCGTTCCTCAGGAAGAGCGGAGCGTTGGGGGGATCGGCCTTGGCGGCAGCGTCAAAGGCAGCATTCGCTTCAGGAACCTTGCCCGTTCGCGCGTAGACTTCGCCCAGACCCTCATTGGCTGCGCCGATCACAGGCGTGCGCGGCTTCTTTGAAGCGGCTTCGAGGTCAAGCGCTTTTTTGTACGACGTAATGGCATCGTCATAGTCCTTAAGCCCGGCCTGTCCGTAAGCGAGGTTGTTCCAGAGCAAAGCTTCATCCGGCTTCGCTGTGGTGTCTTTTGTCATCAAGCTCTGGATATCGGTGTATTTGGCGGTCTTGATTTCCTCGACCTTGGAGGCAATGTCTGCTTTGGTCGCGCTCGCGCCGAGGGCCTGGGTCGCGGTTGCGACGGCAGAATCGATGTCCTTTTTGTCCTGGTTAACCGCCTTCAGGTCGGCATTGAGACTGCTAATCAAAGCGTTTGCCTTGAGGGCTTCGGCGTTTTGCTTTTTTAGGTCATCGAGCTGCTTCTTTTGCTCGGGCGTCATCTTGTCGATGTATTCCTGCCGCGACATATCGTCGTCCTGCTCAATGTCTTCTCCGGCGACAATCTTGACAGCGCGGATGGAGTCGACCATCTGGCCGGCCGGCGTATCGGGCGCGCGATAGACCAGCGTATAGGTTTCTGGCTTTGCTTCGCCTGAATAGGCGCCCGTTGAATCGACCGGGAACGTGAAGACCAACGTGTGGCCGCCATCGAGGGAAAGGCTGACCGTGCCGCCGCCCTGGGGTTGCCCCGTGGGATTAATGACGTGGCCGTGAATCTTGCCCATTTTGTCGGCGGGTTGTGTCTGCGACTGAGCAGCCGGGAGAGCCAATACGAGCAGGCCCGCGGCAGCGGTTAAGCCCAGCCAGCGTGAAAGAGTGCGTTTCATGTCATCTCCTTGAGAGTAGCGGGAGGTGTGCTGCCCGCTGTCACTTAAAAATTCGAATTCCAATTACCCAGCGGCGAACAAACGTGCCAAGCCGCGGCTTTTGTCTGTGCTTTGCAGATCCAGCATTTTCAAAGATGCTAAACCGCTGGGAGGCTCAGGCTCCAGTCCAAACGCCGCCTTGCCTGCTGCAAAAACAAGCACAAAAGCGCAGGTCAATGCCGGCAGGGCATATTTCCAGCAAAACCAACGTTAAATCCAACCCAGCACCCCGCACAAGGGGATTGCGCCAGACCGTCCCACTACTGTCAAAGACGAGTCTGCCGCAAATTTCGCCCAGGGTGGTCAGGGTCCAGGGTCATTGGTTCCGCAAAGACTCCATTCGACGCCTTTGCGGAACAACCATAGCCATGGTAGTGCGGCCGGCGCGAGGCCGCGTGTGGTGTGTATCACACACTAGAATCTGGATATGAGGACTTCGATTCGCAAGGCCACCGCAGGGGATGCGGCGCAGATTTTAAAGTTTATTCGGGCATTGGCAGCCTTTGAGCGCGCGCCAGACGCGGTTGTAGCCACCGAGGAGGGCCTGATCCGGGATGGCTTTGGTCCGCATCCATTTTTCCAGTGCCTGATTGCCGACTACGACGGCGAACCGGCCGGATTCGCCCTATACTTCTTCAATTATTCAACGTGGGTGGGCCGCCCCGGCATCTACGTCGAGGACCTGTTTGTGCTGCCAGACTTCCGGCGGCTGGGCATCGGCCGGGACCTGCTCCGGCGGGTTGCCGCGATTGCCCTGGAAAACGGCTGCCAGCGCTTGCAGTGGCAGGTTCTGGATTGGAACACGCCGGCGATCGACTTCTATCGCACCATCGGCGGAGAGTTCATGGATGAATGGCGCACGGTACGGCTGAACGGCGAGGCGCTCGAGAGACTTGCGGGAATTGACCGGCTCGCCACCTGCGGTGGCGCAGACGGCGCCTGCGCGCCAGAAGGCCAGTGAATTCCGCCGTCATTCCGACGCGCGGCCAAGGGTGCGTGGCCGGAAACGGCCAAGCCGAGGACGAGATGACGAAGATCTGCGTGATAGGCGGTGGTTTGGCGGGACCAGAGGCTGCGCTGACTGCGGCGCGCCTGGGCTGCGAGGTGGATCTGTATGAGATGCGCGCCATGGTGGAGGGCAAACCACGGTTGACGCCCGCGCACCAGACCACTGACTTCGGCGAACTGGTCTGCTCCAATTCTCTGAAAAGTGAGTCGGTCAACACCGCGCCGTGGCTGCTGAAGCAGGAGATGCGGCGCGCTGGCTCGGCGCTTTTGAAAATCGCCGATGAGACGGCGGTTCCCGCAGGTCACGCGCTGGCTGTCGATCGCGCGCAGTTTTCGCGGAGGATTTCAGAAGCCATCGCAGCAGAGCCGAAGATACGCGTGATCCGCGAAGAAGTTACTCAACTTGGTTCTTCACTCATCCAGGACGAGGACAGCACGAAGTGCCACTGCACGATCGTCGCGACTGGGCCGCTGACTTCGGACGCGTTGAGCCGCGATATTGAGCGGCTGACCGGCGCGGGGCACCTCGCGTTTTACGATTCGATTTCGCCGATCGTCGATGCCGAATCGATCGAGATGAGCCGGGTTTACTTTGCCGCGCGCTGGGACAAGGGAACGGCGGATTACATCAACTGCCCGATGGACC
>CAYOVE010000203.1:0-6047 GCA_964407295.1 uncultured Occallatibacter sp. | reverse complement strand
CCTGGTCGCTGTCTACGTTCTGGCCCGCCGCAAAGAGCCACCGCTCGCCTAGCTTAGTCCCGTGAGGTCGGCCAGTGTCCCGCGATCTCATGACCGAGTAAGGCCTGGAAAAGGGAAGACACTAGTTCGTTTTTGAGGACTGATCCTACCCGCCGAACTAAAACGGTCGAAATTGGGTCGTGGGGAGACGGGATCTCCAAGCGACGTCGTGCTGGCGGCTTTTCACTTTGTGGCGGGCTGTTGCATAACCAGTAGCTGACGGATAGGCGACCATTCAGGCATAACCCAAACCAAAAAGCCTATGGCGTTTGTGAGAACCGACGCTGCGACTTTTGAGTCACTCGCCGCAACGGATCGAGGGAGTCAAACACTAACGAATCCAGCGATCAAGGTCTGACGATGTCGTTTTGTTACCAAAGTTCGTGAGTTACCTTGAACATTCTTATAGTTTTTCGATTGACGAAGTTCACCACGTGATAAACTTCAGCCGCTCCTCAAATATTGGGCCTATTTCATCTCTCAGTTGTCGGCAACTACAAATTGCCATCGCAGTCTGCGTTTGCCTGCGCGCCGGCATGAGAAAAGTACTCGTCTTCGATTCCAGGAGTGAACCGCCATGAAGGCTGTGTCTTTGTTTTCCCGCCTCTCCACCTTCACGCTCGCGTCCCAACGCACAAAATACAACGAGCAAGCACGATTCCATTTCGCCATGGCCCGAGCGGTCGCCCTGCTGGTTTTGTCCAGCGCCACTGTGCTCGCGACAGGCCAGACGGCACACTTTGACGGAGCGCAGGTTTCAGTCGCCAGCCCAGGCCTGGATATTTTGGCGATCGCCGTTGACGTAAAGGGCGATGTCTATTTCAGCGTTCAGAATCCGTTGACGCAGTTGGTCTCTCATAGAAGGCTGGGTGCTCAATACGTTCCCACCGCGTTTCGCCCGCAAGGCGCACAGCATTTTTCCGATGGCCCGAATTCAGTTACTGCCCGTAAGATGAATGCTTCGGGTTGCACATATAGCGGCCCAGGCGCCGGTCTGTACGTGCGATTCGCGAATTCGAGCACTGTTTTCTTCGTGGGCGGCCTCAATGCTCCATATGGTCTGGCGCTCGATTCATCGGGGGATCTATACGTATTGGACGCGTACACGGGAGGCATCTACGAATACGCCGCGCAGAACGGAACCGTTCCCTTGACGGGAACGCCTTCGTTCGTTGTGACGGCTCAAGGAGATGACTGTGTCGGTGGCGACTTGGCGATAGATGCGCGCGGCAACCTTTATTACACGTCGCCGGCTTCGAATGAAGTTGAAGAAATCGCTGCGGTGAATGGGGTGATCCCGCCATCGCCAACGGGCAGGAGCCTGGGAAGCGGATACGATCTTCCGGCTGGTATTGCCGTCGATAGCAGCGGGGACGTCTACGTTGCCAGCGCAGAGAACAACGCGGTGGAGGAGCTGCTTGCCGTCAACGGGAGCATTCCGGCGTCGCCAACGATTCGAACCCTGGGAAGCGGATTCAATCTGCCCGCAGCGGTGGCAGTGGACGCCCGCGGCGATGTCTACGTTGCCGATTTGAACAACAACGCGCTGAAAGAGATTCTTGCGGTCGGTGGAAGTATTCCCTCTTCACCAACCATTGAAATCCTGGGCAGCTTTAGCGAGATCGATGCCGTGACACTCGATGAGAGCGGCAATATCTTCGCCGGAGAATCCGTCAGCGGCAACAACGGTGGAAATTTAATTGAGCTTGTGCCAGGCGGCGCCAACTTCGGGCAATCGAACGTAGGCACGGCTGTTCCGTCGAATTCGATGGCGTTCACATTCGACACCGCCGGGACCCTGGGAGGAATTTCCGTTCTTACGCAGGGCGCAACCGGGCTGGACTTTGCCAACGCCGGAACGGGAACGTGCAAGGTGAACACTGCTTATTCAGCCGCGCAAACCTGCACGGTGAATGCGAGCTTCACGCCGAAGTTCAGCGGCGCGCGCGACGGCGCCGTGGTGCTGACGGCGTCCAATGGCAGCGTCATCGCAACGGGCTATCTTCAGGGGACGGGTGTGGGTCCGCAGGTGAACTTCCTGCCCGGCGCACAGAGCACGGTGCTTGCCACTGGGCTGTCTGACCCCACGGGCGTGGCGGTGGACGGCAGCGGCAACGTGTATCTGGTAGACACGGGAAACAACCGCGTGCTGAAGGAGACTCTTTCATCGGGCGCGTACAGTGTGAGCACGGTAGCCAGCGATCTCTCAGTCCCCTATGGAGTCGCGGTCGACGGGAGCGGTTCACTTTATATCGCCGACACCGGAAACAACCGCGTATTGAAGGAAACACCCACGGCAAGCGGCTACTCCGAAAGCACGATCGCCAGCGGGGTTGGCTTTCCCAGCGGCATCGCGGTGGACGCCAGCGGAAACATTTATGTCACCAATGACTCGAACGGTCTGATCGTCAAGGGGACGCTGTCGGCAGGAAGTTACGTTCTGACTACGATTGTGAGCGGCCTGTCCTCTCCCGCCGGCGTTGCGGTGGATAGCAGCGGCAACGTCTATATCGCTGACACAGACAATAATCGCGTGCTGAAGGAGTCTCTCTCGGGCGGCATGTACACCCAGAGCATCCTGCCTTCGAATGGATTTGCCGCGCCCACAGGAATCGCGGTGGATGGCGCCGGCAACGTCGATATTGTCTTCGAATCTGAATTCCTGGTATTGAAGGAAACACTCTCGGCGGGCAACTACACTTCGAGTACTCTCGTGAGCGGTTTGAACAGCTCCATCGGCCCATTTGGCGTTGCCGTGGATTCGAGCGGCAACTTGTACGTCGGCAACGAAGGCAACAATCAAGTGCTGAAGGAAGACTTCGCAGACCCGCCGAGCCTGAGCTTCGCGAACTCGACGGTCGGCGTCACGAGCGCAGACAGCCCAAAGACCGTGACGCTCGGGAACAATGGCAATGCCCCGCTGATTCTGACCGTTCCCGCATCCGGCAACAACCCAAGCATTGGGGTGGATTTTTCGCTGAACGGCTCGGGTCAATCAGACTGCCCAGTGCTCAATAGCGGATCTGCAACCGGGGCAACCCTGGCGCCGGGAGCGGCCTGCGAATTCCCTGTGAGTTTTGCGCCAACCGTGTTAGGTTCATTGGCCGAGTCGCTAATCTTGACGGATAACAATTTGAATGCCGCCGCGCCGAATTACAGCAGCCAGACCATTCTGCTGAGCGGCTCCGGCGTCCCTCCGGCGCCGGCCATTACCTGGCCCACACCCGCGCCCATCACTTATGGAACGGCACTCAGCACCGGACAGCTGGACGCTACGGCCAGCGTAGCGGGAACCTTCAGCTACTCACCTGCGGCAGGGACAGTGCTCGCTGCGGGCTCTCAGACCATTACGGTCACGTTTACGCCGTACGATACGACCGACTACTCGACGGCGACGGCCACCGTGACATTGACGGTGAGTCAGGCGGCGCCGGCCGTCACGTGGGGCGCTCCAGCAGCGGTCTCCTACGGCACCGCGCTCGGAGCAGGGCAGTTGGATGCGACTGCAACTGTGGCGGGAACATTCAGCTATTCGCCCGCGGCCGGCACTGTGCCGGCTGCTGGAACACAGACGCTGACCGTGGTCTTCACTCCCACGGATACTGTGGACTACTCGACAGCCACGGCAACAGTCGCGCTGACAGTCAATCAGGCAACGCCTGCAATCACGTGGAACGCTCCGGCGGCTATCACTTACGGGACCGCACTCGGATCGCCACAATTGGATGCAACTTCAACCGTCGCGGGGACGTTCAGTTATTCGCCTGCGGTGGGCACGGCGCTTGGCGCTGGAGCGCAGACGCTTACGGTCACGTTCGCTCCGACCGACACAACCGATTACACCACCGCAACAGCTTCAGTGAGCCTGACAGTCAATCAGGCGACGCCGGCAATTACGTGGAGTGCGCCGGCGGCCATCACTTACGGGGCGGCTCTTGGCGCCGCGCAGCTGGACGCAACTTCAACCGTTGCGGGGACATTCAGTTATTCGCCTGCTGCGGGCGCAGCGCTTGGCGCTGGGGCGCAGACGCTTACGGTCACGTTCGCTCCGACCGACACAACCGATTACACCGCCGCAACAGCTTCAGTGAGCCTGACAGTCAATCAGGCAACACCGGCAATCACATGGGGCGCTCCAGCGGCCATCACCTACGGGACGGCTGTTGGCTCCGCGCAGCTTGACGCAACTTCAACGGTCGCGGGGACGTTCAGTTACTCGCCCGCAGCTGGCACCGTGCTGACGGCTGGGTCGCACTCAATCACTGCGACTTTCGCGCCGACGGACACGACCGACTACACAATGGCGACGGCGACAGTCACGCTCACTGTCAATCAGGCAATACCGGCAATCACATGGGGCGCCCCCGCGGCTATCACCTATGGAACGGCCCTTGGCGCCGCGCAGTTGAACGCTACAGCCAACGTGGCAGGAACATTCAGCTACTCGCCCGCGGCTGGCACAGTCCTTGTCGTTGGCGCGCAGACCCTCACGGTCAGCTTTACACCCACCGACACCACTGACTACACGGCAGCAAGCGCCAGCGTCTTGCTCACTGTGAACAAAGCCGCGCCTGCGGTGACGTGGCCCGCTCCCAGCGCGATCGTATACGGGGCAGCGCTGAGCTCAACGCAGCTCGACGCAACTTCGACCGTTGCCGGCAGCTTCGCGTATTCGCCTTCAGTGGGAACGGTACTCGGCGCGGGCACGCACACGCTTTCCGTCACATTTACGCCGGCGAATTCGACCGACTACAGTGTGGTAAAAAGCACTATCTCGCTCACTGTAAGCAAGGCCACACCCACCATCACCTGGCCCACGCCGGCTTCAATCACTGCGGGCACACCGCTGAGTTCTACTCAGCTTGACGCGACAGCTTCGGTTCCGGGAACGTTTGTTTACTCCCCTGCCGCGGGCACGGTTCTGGCGGCCGGCAACCAGACGCTTACAACGACTTTCACGCCCACGGACCAGGTGGACTACAACGCGGCATCCGCGTCGGTAGTGCTCGTGGTTAAGGCGGCGCCGAGTTTCACACTCAGCGCTTCATCCGGTTCGCTGACGGTGAACCCAGGCAAGACCGGGACTGACACGATCACCGTGACCGGTCAAAATGGATTTAATTCAAGCGTGACCTTGTCGGCTTCAGGGCTGCCAAGCGGCGTAACTGTTGCGTACGGTACGAACCCGACAACGGGAAGCAGCGTGCTTACATTCACCGCGAGCATGTCAGCCGCGGTCGGCACCTATTCGATCACGGTCAAGGGCGTCTCTGGATCGTTGTCGGCGACTGCAACGATCTCTTTGACTATCCAATCGGCATTCGCTTGCCACGTCGGCTACTCAATTACGGATTCCTGGTCTGGCGGCTTCGAGGTCGCTTTGAGCATAGGCAACACGGGAACGACAGCAATCTCAAGCTGGACCCTGACCTGGAACTTCGCAAACGGGCAAAAAGTGACGCAGTTCTGGAACGGAAACGAGTCGCAGAGCGGCGCCAATGTGACCGTGACAAATATGAGCTACAACGGGACGATTGCGGCCGGCGGCACCTACACCGCAGCCGGCTTCAATGGCAGCTGGAATAACAAAACGAACGCGGTCCCGACGTCCTTCGCCATCAATGGAACGGTCTGTAAATAACAGCCTGAACGCAGCCATCGCTGTTGCCGCGCAGCCGAATTCTCAAGTGCAGCAGACTCCTTTCTGCTCCATTCCCTCGTTTCGCGGACGCGTACCGAGTTGTTGGCTTCTGGCCCCTTTTCTGGGCGCCTCGCTCAGTTCCGGGTGAGTGATCGGCAAACCGTCAGTTACTACTTGGGCAACAACTCAAAGACACCAGTCTCGCCTAGAATGATCAGTACCGATAAGTTGGCCAGTCTTTACAAATCCATTCCACCTGGCCGTAAAACCGGCTTGTCGGAGAGGTGGGCATCCGATCTATCCAGTTCCCATGCTGGGTTCGCGCTAAATCGCCGAGGCGCGAAGTCAGTGGCTCCGTGACGAATTC
>CAYOVE010000202.1:0-6054 GCA_964407295.1 uncultured Occallatibacter sp. | reverse complement strand
TACTCGCACGCCATCTGCGGCAGAGCCGTCATGTCTCCCCATAGCTTTTCAAACTGCGCCACGGGATAAATGTCTTCCTGCCCTTTTCCCCAGCGTTTTTTCACGTCCTTGAGCGTGATGTAGGTGGGCATGCGCGCGGCCATTGAGCGGATCGCCGCCGCCACCTTCTCGCGATCGCCCAAATCGCCCCTCTTCAAGCCAAAGACCTTGAGCATCGCATCGATGTCGATCCAGAACGTATTGGAGTTGTAGTAGGAAAGCGCAAACTCAATTTCTTCCGACGGCAGCGCCATTCCTTCAACCAAACGCACGCGCCCGTCGACGGACGCCAGCCCTCCGCCACGGTCTTCGATGCGTCGCGTCACCACTTCCGCGGTCATGGTTGCCTTGCTCGCGAGGTGCCGGCCCAGAATTCCCGGATCGAGCGCAGCGCCCACCGTGTCCACGTTGTGAACCATCAACGTACGCAACTCTGGTCTTGCTTCCAGCATCTTTTGGAGCACGCCGCTCAACAACAGGTTCGGCACCTCGTACCAGTGCCCCACCGGATGCATGCACTGCAGCGGAAGATTGTCGGTATAACTCGCCGCCTCGCCCATTTGCAATGCCCAGGCCACCAGTGCCGCGCGCACGCTCTCGCGCACCTTTTGCGCCTGCGCATCCAGCAACTGTTGCGGCGTGTCTTCCCACACAAAGCGCAGGTCGCGCACCGTCGGAATCAGTCGCAGACCCACGCTCTGACCCGCCGAAAGATACAGTGGGCCCGTGTATCCGTATCCCTTTTCGCGCCGCAGGAATTCCTCAATTGGCCCATGTGTCAGATAGCTCGTCGTGATCGCATGCGGCACCTCGCGTCCGTAGAGCTTACTCGCGCGGCGGCTCTTGGCCAGGTGAACCTCAAGAAACGTGCGGTGCTTTCCGGCAAGCTTGCAGAACGGGCTCAGCGCCTTAACCACTCCGGCTCCGTGCGTCCATCGGCTGCCCGCGCCGCCGCTCAGCGTCACCACCGCGACCGAGCCGGCCGCGAGCGCCTCTTCACCCAGCGTGCGGTACTTCGCGTCCACTTCGCGCCGAGCATCGAAGAGCTGCTCCAGCGGTACATCTTCAATCTGCACTGTTGCCGGCAGACGGTTCTGCGCAACCCCAATATGACCGGCCCGCAGCTCCGCCTGGATCCGCTCATGCTGGAGGGGATCGAATCCGTTGGCCTTGAGAAGCGACTCCAAACTCTCCGCTTGCGACTCTCTGCCGTTGCCGTGCGGCAGTAGCCGGTCGAGCAGCCCGCGCGCGCGATCGCGTGCTCCCGGCACGTCGTGCGAGAGCGCGCTGAACCGCTCCAGGTCGCCACGCTCACACGCCGACAGCAGCAGTTGATCTCTTCGCAACAAGGAGGGCAGCACAATGTTGTAATAGCCGTCGGGCAGAATCGCATCGTTGCCCGTCTTCAGCTCGCCATACGTCCCGCGTTCATTGATGGAAAAGTCGTAAACCACCGGCTTCATGGCGAAGGCTACGCCGCCGGCGAGCCTCTTGCTCACCTCGTTCATCAGCGGGCCAAGCCGATTCTGCGCCTCCGACTTCCGTTTGGGATCGAAGATGAATCCCATCCCCCCGCCCGACATTCCGCCCAGCATCCAGAATCCCCAGAACGCATCGCCGAACTCCGCCCGTACTTCGCGGATCAGCGTTTCCGTATACAAATTGCTCGCCCAAGGAATGATGCTTTGGATCGGGCCGTCGAAATTGCGCTGCGTGGCGCCGCCAACCGCG
This sequence comes from uncultured Occallatibacter sp., assembly GCA_964407295.1. GTDB lineage: Bacteria > Acidobacteriota > Terriglobia > Terriglobales > Acidobacteriaceae > Telmatobacter. The sequence continues at coordinate 4,284 of CAYOVE010000202.1, read as the reverse complement.
CGTACATCGCCCGCCCGCAGATCCTCAATGATCTCGTCCAGAACCTTGCAGGCTGTCTGCCGCGCAATCCACTCCGCGTTCGAGCGCAGCAAGTATCTTTCGGCAACCATCTCCAGAATCGGCCCCACGTCCTGCGCCATGCCGCCGTGCACCAGCACCAGGCTTTCCTGCAGCCGCCGGCGCGTCTCCGCGCTCACCTCTTGCTCGCCGAGAATGCGATGATTGGGCAACAATCTGCCGCGGCTCACGCCAAACTCCGGATCGCCCTCGCTCGCTTGCGCCCCCTCAATCACCTTGATTCCAGGCCAAACGCCTCCCGAATCCTGCCATCCTCCACCAGACCCGCCCAGCCACTCGCCGAGAATGGCGCGCGCCGCCACCACGCGCCGCTCCTCTTCCTCAAGCGGCCCGGTGAGCGACTTCGCCTGCCCGGTCGCGCGCATGCACAACGCAATCAGCGACGCCAGCAGCGTCGTCGAAACGGCCAGCCGCGATCCCTTGGGAATGTTGTTCACCTGAGTGACGATCTCGATGCCCAGCCCCTCTTGTCCCGTCAACTGTGCCAGAAGCGAAGCCAGCGGCTGCCCGGATCCCTCCATTCCCGGCGGCACAAGGCCCGACGCGATCACCGCGGCCTTCAGCAGCCCGAGATAGTCGCGGCCAAAGTCGAACAGCTCCTGCAAGTCGCCGATCTCCGCTGTAGCATCCAGATCGACGCTCGCCAGCCGGATCACGGGCCGATCGATCACGCGCAGATAGGTTTCTACGGGAGGCTTCGGCGTCTGAGCAGTCTCTCCGTGAATTGCCAGATCGATCGAGACATTGAACACGCGCGCCATCTCCGGCAGATCCATGCCCAGAAAAAAGATGTCGCTCCATCCGCTATGGCTCAGGTCCATGCGCACCGGCGTGGCCTCGTGCAAAATCGGAAACGGATCGCCGTTGCTGCGCTTCAGCAGTTCCGGCCGCAGCCGCAGAGCGTAATCGGCCGGGTGCCCGGTGCGGAACATCCACTGATTGCCACGCACCGATCGCACGCTTCGCCGCACCTGGTCGGCGAGCGTTTGAAACGCGAGCCCGCGATACGCCGCGGCCAGCGCGCTTGAAAGGCCGTCGCTCAGTCCATCGCGCCTCTCGGCGGCCAGAAAGATGCCGATCGCCTCTTCAAATCTTCTATTCAGGAACTTCTCGTATCCATCGAAGGGAACCAGCGACTTGCCGGCCGCAAACGCATCGTTGCGCGCCGGCAGATGAAAGCGGTGGATGGCATAGAGGAAGAACAGCGCACGCACGCGCTCATAGAGATTCTCGTTGGAGTGCCTGAGCTGCTCGAGGTCTTTCAATTCGGCAAGCAGCAGCTCCGTCGAAGCGGTTCGGCAAAAATCATCGAGGGAGCGATTGCGAATATCGGCGTCTGTCGCGGTGATCGTCGTCCACAGTCCGCTCACGCGCCCTCTCCCTTCGCGGAGAGCGCTTCGCGCGCGGCCATCACGTTCACCAGCTGGGTCAGCACGTTCTCGCGGTCCTGCCCGCTGAGCGCCAATGCGAGCTGCGCGGTAAACAATCCGTATTTCACGCCCACATCGAATCGCTGGCCCATCTGGATCATCGCCAGGTACTGCTCGCGCTCGGCCAAAACAGCCAGCGCAGCCGACAGGCTCACGCGTCCCGCGCCCAGCATGCCGGATAGGATCTCGAAGATCGCCGGCGTGAACACGTGCATCCCGTAGAAGCAAAGATATTGTCCGCTGCGCAGCCCGGGAACGATCAAGTGTTGTTCTGCCTCGGTCGGTGTCGGCTTCTCGCGCACCGTCTCCACGCGATACAACCCCGGCTTGCCCGCCACCGGTTGACCGCCGATCGTTCCATAGAAGGGGAGCAGGCTCTCGCGCGTCACCTGCACCGCTGAGATGGCGCAGCCCTCGGCCGCCGCCGCTTCCACCAGCCTCTTCGCACTGCCGCTCGCCTCCTGCCCAACATAGATATGATCGCCAACGAAGTGCAGAAACGGCTCGTCCTTCACAAAAGTCTTTGAGCTAAAGACTGCGTGCGCGTATCCCCGAGCCTCAGTCTGCGCGACGAATGTGAGTCGCGCGCCATCGTCGGCAAGCAGCCGCGCGTAGGGCTCTTCATCGCCCGGCCACACCACGATGCACACATCGGTAATGCCCGCGCGCACCGCTTCCCGCACCACCAGGCTGAGCACCGATCGCTCCACGCCCTGCTGATCAAACAGAGTTTGCATGGGCAGGTTGCGCTGGTTTTTACCCGCAGCGGTAATTACAGCCTTTCTGATTTGCATGGGTATCATTCTAGCGCGCGAAAGGCACGCAATGATTGGCACTTCAGGTGCGCCCGACCTCGATGGAAATCGCTCTTCGTTCAACGCAGAGCGCTTTACTCAGCGCCTTCTTATCCGACCGCCTGCACCGACCCCTTACCCGCCAGCTCTTCCACGCGCTCCACCCAGCCGCGGTCCGCAGCCACGCTCATGCCTTCCGGCTCCAGAATCACGGCGAACTCGTCCTTCTTTTCGAGTCGCAGCAGCACTTTTCCAGGACCTGGCGCGGCCTCGGCGACGCTCTTTAACTGCGCCAGCACGTCTTCCGTCGCGCGATCGAGATTGATCCGGATCCGCACGCCGCCCGGCAGCTTCACCTGCACCTCTTCGAGCGCCTGTACCTGGCTCACCGCGATCTTGGGTGCGGCGTCTTCCTCGCCCATCAACTGTCCGCGCACCAGCACCGGCGCTTCGATCTTCAACTGTTCGGCGAGCCGCTCGTAGTCACGCGCAAAGCAAATGAGCTCCATTTTTCCAGTGGCATCTTCGAGAGCCCCCTGCGCATACATCCGCTGATCCCGCCGGCTCTTCTTTACGCCAAGGCCATGAATGATCCCCGCCACCTGAATTTCGTCGGCCGAGTCGGCCTGTCCGCCCCAGCGCCGCTCCGGCGGCTTGCGCTCCAGCGCCTCGGCCACGGTGATCACCCCCGTCAGGTTGCGCAGCTTTTCTGCATACTTGTCCAGCGGATGCCCCGACACAAAAAATCCCAGCACCTCTTTTTCGTTCGCCAGCCGCTCGCCCTCTTCCCAATCGGCAGCAGCCGGCAGGCCATCGGCGTCGCGCCCGCGCGCCGGAGTTTCGTCGAACAGCCCGAACAATCCGCTCTGCCCCTGCTCCGCATCGCGCTGTGCCTTCTGCGCCCGCTCCATCGCCTTGTCCACGGCGGCCATCAACTGTCCGCGCGTGCCCAGCGAGTCCAGCGCGCCCGCCTTGATCAGCGACTCAATCACGCGTTTGTTCATCAGCCGCAGATCGACCCTTTCGCAGAACTCCCAGAAGCTCTTGAACCGCCCACCGGCCTCCGCGCGCGCCTTCAGGATCGACTCAATCGCATTGCCGCCAACATTCTTTACCGCTGCCAGTCCGAATCGAATCGCTTCGCCATGCGGCGTGAACTGCGCGCCTGAAACCTGCACATCCGGCGGCTCCACGCGTATGCCCATCTCGCGGCACTCGCCGATGTACTTCACCACGCTGTCCGGCTTTGACGTTTCCGACGTGAGCAGCGCCGCCATGAACTCCACAGGATAGTGCGTCTTCAAATACGCCGTCTGATACGCCACCAGCGCGTACGCCGCCGAGTGCGACTTGTTGAAGCCGTACCCCGAGAACTTCTCCATCTGGTCGAAGATTTCGCTGACTGCGGCTTTCGGATGGCCCAGCTTGGCCGCACCCGACATAAAGCGTTCCCGCTGCTTGGCCATCGCTTTGGGATCTTTTTTACCCATTGCGCGCCGCAACAAATCGGCTTCGCCCAGTGAGTAGCTCGCCAGCACATTGGCGATCCGCATCACCTGTTCCTGGTAAACGATCACGCCCAGTGAATCCTTCAGAACCGCCTCGAGCTCCGGCAGCAGAAATTCCACCTTGCGCCGTCCCCATTTGCGTTCGACGAAATCGTCGATCATGTCCATGGGTCCCGGCCGGTAGAGCGCGTTCAACGCCGTCAGGTCCTCCACCGTGTCCGGTTTGTAGCGCCGCAAAATGTCGCGCATCCCGCCCGACTCAAACTGAAACACTCCCGACGTCAGCGCCGTGTGAAATACCCGCTTGAACGTCTCCGGATCGTCCATCGGCAGCAGATCGATGTCCAGTTTCTCTCCGCGCGTCTGCTCAATCAACTTCATGCAATCGGTAATCACCGTCAGCGTGGTCAGGCCCAGGAAGTCCATCTTCAGCAGGCCCATTTTTTCCACGGCCTTCATGTCGTAGGCCGTCAC
>CAYOVE010000201.1:0-6138 GCA_964407295.1 uncultured Occallatibacter sp. | reverse complement strand
GTCGACCAGGAGAAGTACCACTCGGCTTACACGTTCATTTTCACGCAGGCGGTGTGGGCCGCGGTGGGCGTGCTGGCCATGCTTGTGCTGATGCACCTGGACGTGAGCCGCTACAAGTCGCCGAGGTTTATCTATCCCGCGCTCTCCATCACAACGATTCTGCTGGTGCTGGTTTTTCTCATGCCCGGCTCACACCACACGCATCGCTGGATTCGCTTTGGCAACTTCTTCACGCTTCAGCCTTCGGAGATCGCCAAGCCTGTGCTGGTGCTGTTTCTGGCGTGGTTTTTGCACACGCGTCTGGGCTCCATGCGCGACTGGAAGCAGACGCTGATTCCAGCGGGGCTTATTCCCGCGCTGTTCATCGTTCTGGTGGCGGCGCAGCCTGACCTGGGCACGGCGCTTGTGCTGGCGGGCGTTGCAGCAATGATGTTTGTCCTGGCAGGCATGGAGTGGAAGGTCCTGCTGGGCGCGGTAGCTGCCGCACTGCCCGCTCTGGCCGCGCTTTTGCTCATGGTGCCCTGGCGGCGGGCGCGCATGCTGGTTTTTCTCAATCCCGAATCGGATCCGCAGGGAGCGGGCTATCACATCTATCAGTCCCTGATTGCCGTGGGCACCGGCGGGCTCACCGGCCGCGGATATATGGAAGGGATGCAGAAGCTTTTTTACCTGCCCGAAGCCGCGACCGACTTCATCTTCGCCAACATCGCCGAGGAGCTCGGTTTCATTGGCGCCATGCTGATTGTGCTGTTGTTCGCCATGTTTGGCGTACGCGGCCTGCGCACGGCCTTCCGCTGCAACGATCCTTTTGCGCGGCTGGCGGCATTCGGCATCACCATCACGATTCTGCTGCAAGCCTTCTTTAATATGAGCGTGGTACTATCGCTGGTTCCCAATAAAGGCATCCCCCTGCCGCTGATCTCGCACGGAGGCACTTCGCTTTTCTGCACGCTGGCCAGCATTGGAATTTTGCTGAATATCAGCCGGCAGGCGGAGTAAGACGCCAAGGTTCGGGGTCATAGATAAGAGTAAGGGCATGGCGGAGCTAAGAATCCTCATTGCCGGTGGCGGCACGGGCGGGCACATCATCCCCGCGCTCGCGGTGGCCCGCGCGCTCGTCGAGCGGCACGGGGCTGAGATTCTTCTGGTTGGAACGGCGCGGGGCCTCGAGTCGCGGCTTGTCCCTGAGGCAGGATTTCCGCTCAAGCTGATCGACGTTGGCCCGCTCAAGAGCGTCTCACTGATGACGCGGCTGCACACATTGGCTGGCTTGCCGCGCTCGATCGCCGACTGCAAGCGCCTGATGAGCGAGTTCCGGCCCGGCGCCGTACTCGGCGTTGGCGGCTATGCATCCGGTCCGGCGATGGCGGCCGCGTTGCGGCTCAAGATTCCGACCATGGCGTATGAGCCTAACGCCATGCCAGGCCTGGCCAACCGGCTGGTGGGTAAGTGGGTGAAGGCCGCAGCCATTAACTTTCCCGCGGCCGCCAGATGGTTCCGCAACGCAGAGGTCACCGGCGTTCCGGTGCGGCAGGAATTCTTTTCGCTCCAAGCACCAACGGGCGCGCCGCACCTGCTTGTCTTCGGCGGCTCGCAGGGCGCGCGGATCTTCAACATGAATCTGCCGCACATCATCAAGTCTCTGCTTGAAGCGGCACCTGGCCTCACGGTTCTGCACCAGAGCGGAGAGCGCAACTTTGAAGCCACTCATGCCGCTTACGCAGCCAGTGGCGCCGACCCCGCGCGCTGGGTGGTGCGGCCCTTCGTCACCAAGATGGGGGCGGAGTTTGCCCGCGCACACCTGATCATGTCGCGCAGCGGCGCAACCACCGTAGCCGAGGAGGCTGCAGCGGGCAAGCCCGCATTGCTGGTTCCCTTTGCCGCCGCGACCGATGAGCATCAACGGCGCAACGCCGAAGCGATGGTGACGGCCGGCGCAGCCGTCATGCTTGAAGAAAAGGATCTTGGCACCCCTGACAAGCTGCTCTGGACTCTGGCGGGCTTGATCGCCGATCCCGCTCGGCTGGCCGCGATGGGCGCCGCCGCGCGTACGCAGGCACATCCCGGCGCGGCGGAACGCATTGCGGATCGGCTGGCGGAGATGGCGGGGAAGCAAGTCAGCAAGTCGGCGAGTTAGCGAGTCAGCCGGGTTGGCGGGATTTTCGCGCGAGCGCGATGAGTCTGGACAGTTTTGGACATTGCTGACCGTTAAAGAGCTCGCCCGCACAAACGAAACGGCCCACCTGCCGAAGCAAGCGGGCCGTTTTCATCGATCAGCGGACTTCCATCGTCCGCACTAAGCCGTCATTACCGGTGTCCACCACCGCCGTGGCCGCCGCCGCCTCCGCCATGGAAGCCACCGCCGCCGCCACCACCGTGGAAGCCACCGCCGCCTCCGCCGCCGCGATATCCACCCCCCCCACCACCGCCACCGCGGTAGCCGCCGCCGCTATATCCGTGCGCTACGCCACCGCCGGTGTAGGCATGTCCGCCGCCGACGTATCCGCGTCCGCCGCCAACGTAGCCGCGTCCCGCGTAGCCGCCGCGATAGCCGTATCCACCCCGGTAGCCGTAACCCCCGCGATAGCCGCCCCAGCCGCGCCGTCCCCACCCGTACCACGGTCCAGCGCCTATGAAGACGCCGCCGTAGAACCAGTTAGGCCCGTAGTAGCCGTATGGCGCGCAGGCGTACGGGTAATAAGGGTAATAGCCCCACGAGCATTCCGGAGGACCGTCATACCCGTAATAGCCGGGATCGACCACTGCGGGGCCGACGCCGATTCCAACTCCGACCTGGGCGCTCGCCGGAACAGCGGCGAACGGCAGAACCACAAGCGCAGCCAACAGAACCAACCAGAGCTTCTTCATGAAATCCTCCATGTGCTGCCCGTCCTTTTCTATCCCGGATCGAGCCCCGGAGTTGCCTCCGGTTTCTGCACTTTCCGGCCTCTGTCATTTGATCTTTTGGCCGGCCTTCAACTCTATAAACAGCGTTTTCGCCAATATGTTGCGGTCCGGTAAAAGCATGCTCCGTTTCGCGCGAAAACGCAAGAAAACTTGGGGGTTACGCCGAATCGAGGCCTGCACGACCCCGCCGCGGCATTCGCCCTGCCTGTTGAGACGCTTCAAATCGCCAAACGACCTAAAAAAACGGCCCCTCCAGTTTGGAGAGGCCGCATGGTGCAGGCAGCAGAAGGCGGAGCTACCTGCGAAAGTGATCGTCCCGGTCAAAATGACGGTCGTCACGGTCGTGGCGGTTGAAGTCGCGGTCATAGGCATATCCGCGATCCCACCCGAAGCCGCCGCGGATGATGGGGCCGCCGACGCGAACCCCGACAAAGTTCCAGTAGCCGGGAACCCAGTAGCCGTCATTCCAATAGCCGCCGACCCACACGTATCCCGGTCCGGGGCACGCCGGAACAGCGACTGCGCCTCCCCGAACATAGATTCCGATTCGAGCTGCCTGAGCGGGCGCCGCGGTCATGGCCAGCGCTCCCACTGCCAATGCTGCTCCCAGGAAAATCTTTTTCATGCTGCCCATAATCCCTCCATTCTGCGCGGACTGTTGTGCAAGTCCGGCTCGGCTCGCCACCACCCTGGAGCTTGTTTCTTGCCGCTCCGTTTGGCTTGCCGTTCTGCACAAGTCAAACACCGGCGCAGCGGAAGGTTGCGAAGTGGAACGAAAATAAAGGGGCGCAACTTTTCAGCGGATTCGTGTTCATGGAGCGCCCGTTTTTGCCGATAAACGCGACTCACACGCCGACGCGATATCCTGAAGTGCGGCCGTTGCTGCTGGCTTCGCCCTGCTGACGATGTTCGCTCCGCGAGGCCAGTCATTACCTCATCAAAGGAGATCCCGATGCCCCAGGCTCGTGGCACCTTCACCGTCGATATCCATCCGCTTTCTCCAGCGCCAGCTGAAGGCCTCGGCCGCTTTTCCATCAACAAAACAATCCACGGCGACCTGGAAGCGACGACGATCGGCGAGATGTTTACCGGCGGCGATCCCAAACAGGGCGCGGCGGGATACGTGGCGATTGAATTCGTCACCGGCAAGCTCAACGGCAAACACGGAAGCTTCGCCATGCAGCACTTTGCCACGATCGATGGAAAAGGCCCCGGCATGCAGGTGATCGCGGTGCCGGGATCGGGCACGGGCGAGCTCAACGGTATCGAGGGCACATTCACCATACGCGCGGAGAACGGCCAGCATTCCTACGAGTTCGAGTACGAGCTGCCGGAGTGAGGACAGCTGCTAGCTCCCAGCCTCCAGCGTCTAGCTTTTCCTTGCCTTACCAAAATCTGAATTGAGAACCGCGCGCAGAACCTGAACCACCGGCGGAAGATTGCGACGTGAAGGACAGGAATGGCGAGAAGCTGGGAGGCAAAAGTCAAAAGCTAGAAGCTGGAAGCTGGGAGCTCCCTTCCTTCTGCTACCCTGATCCTTCAACTCAATGTTTGCCACTTCGCAGCACGCGCACTTCATCGGCATCGGCGGCATCGGCATGAGCGGCATTGCCGAGATCATGCTCAACCTGGGCATGAAGGTCTCGGGCTCCGACTTGAAGCGCAGCGCCGTGACCGACCGCCTGGCGCAACTGGGCGCCACGATCTGCGTGGGCCACAATGCGGCCAACGTTGCCGGTGCGACGGTTGTGATTACCAGCTCCGCGGTGCATGCCGATAATCCCGAAGTGGTCGAGGCGCAGGCCAAAAAGATTCCTGTGATCCAGCGGGCGGAGATGCTGGCCGAGCTGATGCGGCTCAAGTACGGCATCGCCATCGCCGGCATGCACGGCAAGACCACGACCACTTCGATGGTGGCTGCGGTGCTTGCCGCAGGCGGCCTTGATCCCACGGTGGTTGTTGGCGGGCGCGTGGATGCGCTGGGCTCAAATGCGCGTCTTGGCACTTCGCAGTATCTTGTGGCTGAGGCAGATGAGAGCGACCGCTCGTTCCTGAAGCTCTCGCCGATTCTCGCGGTGGTCACCAATCTTGACCGCGAGCACATGGACTGCTATCACGACATGGCCGACGTGGAGCGCGCCTTTGTTGACTTCATGGATCGCGTGCCTTTCTACGGCGCGGTGACGGCCTGCATCGACAATGCGCTGCTCAACGGAATTCTGCCGCGCGTGCGCAGGCGCGTCTTCACTTATGGTGTGGCGGCAGAGGCCGACTACAGGTTGGAGTTGCTGGATTCTCGCGAGAAGCCAAGCGAGCCTGGGCAAATCACGCGTGCAGAATCAGGGCAGAGCAGCGGCTTCGCGCGCTTTCAGGTGCACACCGCCGCGGGTCCGCTGGGTCCGTTTGAGCTGCACGTGCCGGGCCGGCATAACATCTTGAACGCAACGGCAGCCGTAGCCATCGCAAGGCAACTCGGAATGCAGCCAGGAAAGATTGCCGAGGGGCTCGCGAATTTTCGCGGTGTCGACCGGCGGTTTCAAAAGCGCGGAGAAGCGCGTGGAGTTACGGTGGTCGACGACTACGGCCACCATCCCACGGAAATTCGCGCCACACTCAGCGCAGCGCGCGAGTGCTGCCGGGGGCGCATCCATGTCGTCTTCCAGCCGCACCGGTACTCGCGTACTTTTGACCTTTTGGAGGAGTTCGGTGGCGCATTCGCAGACGCCGATACGGTGTTTGTTCTGCCCATCTACGCAGCGAGCGAAGAGCCCATCCCCGGTGTGACCGCCGAGCGGCTCGCCGAGCGCATTCAAGGTCCGCGTGTTGAGTTCGCGCCGGAGTTCACGACCGCCGTGAGCGCGGTGGCTGCCAGCGCGCACGACGGCGACCTGATCCTCACGCTAGGCGCGGGAAGCGTGAGCCAACTGGCGCCGCAGATTCTGGCCGCGCTGGAAGAAACGCGATAGCATCCGCCGTTCTTCGATCGCTCTCTGGCTTTCTTCCTGGGCTTTATTCCTCTCGCGTACCGCGTTTTCCACCTCCACCCGTAACCCCACGGATACCCCCGCTCATCTCACGGAAAACTCACATCACAGCGCGGGCTATAGTGAAATCTGGCGACTCTCACGACCCGCTCAGCCGTGACGAATCAAGGAAATAACACAAACCGGCCCACCTTGTGGGAGGACGACCCGCCCGCCGAGATTCGATCGCGGCGCACGCGGGACGACT
>CAYOVE010000200.1:0-6138 GCA_964407295.1 uncultured Occallatibacter sp. | reverse complement strand
AACCAAAACCGGGAAACTCCAGTTATCAGTGGTTGAGAAAACGGGGGCAGGTCATCAGAACGAGTGCAAAGAGGCGATAGGTTCGTTAAGTCCTTTAAAAGGCTAAGGTTGCGTGTAAGTCCTATGGAATCAATGGGTTAAAAAGGGGCTAGTTTTATTGAAGTGATTGAAAACAAAGCCGTTAGCCGAAAAAGCGCAGGGGGGAGGGGATATAGACCAACCAGTAAACAGAGGGTTCAGCCGGGCTAAGAGTCCGTCGTAGATTGCCAGCGAACACAAGGTGTTTGGCATCGAAGCACAGCAAGCCCATTCCTGCCCGCCAATTTCGTGCTACAAGAAATTGTTTTGATTGGACAACAAATGCCGCCAACGTGCATCCTAGCTCTGTGAGGAACGGCTATGACCGAACCGCTTGAGCCAAACGGCGAGGAGATGCACAAAACCCTGGCGGATGCCGACACCGCAGAGCGCTTCATCACCGAGAAGCATCTGGGCGAGCGCATTCGGCGCTTGCGCCTGAAGAAGTCGATGGGCCTTGTCGACCTCGGCAAGCACACCGGCCTTTCAGCCAGTTTTCTTTCGCAGTTGGAGACAGGCCGCGTGGTGCCCACGCTCCGCAACCTGGCGCGCATCGCGATGGTCTTCTCAAAAGATCTCTCGTATTTCTTTGAGACCGAGCCGTCGCCGGTTTTTCGCGTGCACCGCAAGAAAGACCGCGTGCGCATGCCGCAAACAGGCGTCGAGCCGCCCACATATACCTTCGAAAGCCTTGGTTACATGGTGGCCGACCGGCACATGGACCCTTATTTTGCCGAATTTATTCCTCTGCCTGACCATGTTGAGCCCAAATCCCACCTGCACACGGGATTCGAGTTCCTGTATGTGCTCGCGGGCGAACTGGTGCTGCGTCACGGGGAACAGGAGGCCAGGCTCGGACCCGGCGATGCCGTCTACTTCGACGCGGGAACTCCGCACTCCTACCGTTGCGCAGGCGCCAGATCTGCTGAAGCCGTCATTGTCACCATGCATCAGGCGCCGGCAGATCATCCGCAGTCGCTGCGCGCACCGGCTGTTGCCGCTACGGCGCGGCCTGCCCAGCCTGTCTCATTGCCGAGAACCAGCCTGACTGACGTTAAATAGCGGCCGCTTAGTTCGTTTTCGCTGGCGCCGGATTCGGCTCGCCGTAAGTGGGGTAGGGCTCGGCTGCCGTGCTTGTTGGCATCGCAGCCAGCGTCACCAGCTCCGACTGTACTTGCGCCCACGCGCGATGGTGCTGCTTGGTTGAGATCGGCGCGTTTGGGTCGGAGTAGTATGCCTGCACATCCTTTTTGATCCCCGGAGGAATTGGCTGGCTTGGATCCCGCGTCAGGCGATGCAGAAGTGCGGCGTAGGTCTCGTCTGTCAGGCGATAGCCACCGGGCTTGACCACGAGTCCGGTGTCCAGGTCGCGGTTGGGCGTTGGTTGCTTGGGATCGGGCGGTCCAAAAGGGTCTGTCGGAGCCGCTGCGCTCGCGGGCTGTGCCACCCGATATTCAATGGGAGTAAGAAGGGTCAGCCGATCGCGAAGCACCCGGAGTGTTGAGACCATGCTGTGCATGTAATCGGTTTCGGCAGCAGGGCTGGGCCCCTTGATCGCGACCATCGACAGTGGGCCAACCTTCGGCAACAACCAGAGTATGCCTGCGATGAGATGAGTCTCAAAGCCGGCTTTCCTGCGGTAAGCCGCCCAGTCGTAGAGCGTCGCCGCCTCTGCCGATTCCTTCTCAATCTCTTTCGCGTCGGCTGTATCCGGCTCCGGTGTCTCATGGCCGCGCTTCATCAGCGTGATTGCGTAGGCCACGCGGGGAATGAACTTGCGCGTCGCGAACTGGTACTCAGCCTTGTTGAACTTGTGTCGCGCGCCCATGTCGAAATCGTCGGTCACCCCGTACGTCTCATAAAAAGCCAGCGCGAGCTGGTGCGTCGGAACCCTGAATCCGATATGGCGCAGGTATTCGAGCGGCGCCACTCGGTGCTTCGCAATCTGATCGATGTCAAAGGCAAACTCCACTTGAACATGCTCGTGCTTGCCTTCGGCATAGTTCACGCTCGATCCGTAGCGCGCCGCCAGCTTGGGAAACTGGAGCGCGACGGCGCGGTTGGTCGCCTGCGCGTGGCCAATCGAGTCGCCGACGTAGTGCGACAGCGCGCCTACGGCAAACGCCAGCTCGTTGGCATTGTGCGCGTTGCGGAAAAGCGCCAGAACAAAGTCGCCTGTGCGCACGTAGTGCGTCAGGTCAGAGAAAAACGAGTCGCCGAAAGGGTAATACCCAAGGTCCTGAACCACGCATCCGCCGTAAGCAAACGAACGCGCGCGGTCCAGCTCCGCCGGCGTCAGATTCGGATAGTGGCTCTTGAGCAGTGGAACGATCGAGTCGTTCCACGTGAGGTCGATGAGTTGCTCGTGCGTAAGCAGGGAATACGCAGCCGCATGCCGTGAAGCGCACATCGGCAGCAGCAAGAGGATCAGCGCGACGGTTCGCAGTCGGTTGCAACGCATCGTCATGGACCCGCGCGGGCGCCGCTGTGAGAATTCGCAGCGGTTAGCCCTGATCCAGCACTTATTGTATGTGAACCGGATTGCGGCAAAAAAGCAGCCCGATCAGGCGAAGATCAGGGAGAAATAGATCCAGTGATATGAATGAGATTTTCTGATTGCCCTTAACTTGCAGCATTCTGCGTCGAGACTCGACGATTGGTCCAAACGGTCTCAACCCTCCCGGACCGATCCGCATTGCCACTGGCAACAATCATGCAGCGCCAACCGATTGGGAGCGCCGTGCAATCGCGGGCTGACCTGCTGCCCAACCAGCCCGTGTTACAGGCCTCGCTTCCTTGATTCGCGCGACCTCAAGCTGCTCGACCTCCGTGGCCGTCGACGGTTCGAGCACCCTTTTGAGGGCCGCACCCACCAAAGCACCCACTCTTTGATGTCCCAACACGCTCAAATGTTCGTAGTCGGCGAAGTTTGCCCGGAAGGCTCTTCCTTTTGGAAAGGATTCGAGAAATGAGAAGATGTCGACGAAGGTGCAGCCATGTCTTCTCGCTGCGGCCTCGAAGATCGGCACCACTTTTCGCCGGCAGAGGCGCGTGACAGGGTCCGGCGCCGAAAAGGGGCCGACCAGAACAATCCCTCGCAAGGGCAGCTCCTTCAAACTCAAAAGGACGGATTCGAGAGAGTCGGCAATGGCCGCGGGATCGAACATCTTCCTTCTTCTACCCAGCAAAACGATCATTCCAGCGGCCATAATTCTTCGCAGCTCAATCGGCGTCATGAAGAGCGCGGGCCGATACCGCATCTCCGGCTGAGGAAGCCAGCCCTCGGCTGATCCCTTGACTCGGTCTTTCTTCGTGCCACGCAGCCCCATAGTCTTCTTCAAAGGCCCTGGCGCTTCATAGTGGCCAAGTTGCAGAACAACGGCATCCGGCTTCAGCTCCCGGCATGCGGCAAGAATCTGCGGCCCTGAGCGGAGATTGAAGAGCGGTAGTACGTCAAGAGAAGTCTCCCCAGGGTGCGAAAGGCATCCCAAGGCCACATGTGTGAGCGCATATTCTTCGCCGACCGGATAGCCATTCATGTGGCATCCGCCAACAAAGAGAACTCTCGATGAATTCCCCACGTAGTCTCCCTTGAGGAAAGGAAGGGCCAAATCCGCTACCCGGCACACCTCCTCCACGGTCGATCCTTGTAGTGGTATCGGCTCTTTTTGGCGCGACTGAACAGAATCACGCCCAACGGCAGACCATGGTGGGAATCAAGAATCAATCCGTATCAGATTGGCACTCTTTGGAGCCTCCCATCTGAGTCTCAGTAACCTTGAAATTGAACGGCGTCCTGTCACGCAGCTTGTTCCCCGTTGGATGATGTCCATCACAGCCCGTTTGTGAGCCCCACGTAACCGCGGGTATCATGATCCTTCATGGGATCTCCGCCGCCAATTCAGCTCGCTACCCTGAGCATGTGGGACACCTTGATCCTCATGGCCCTGGCTTTGGTGGTTTTTGGGCCTCGGCGTCTCCCCAAAATCGGCCGACAGCTTGGCAAGCTGATGTACGAGTTCCGCAAGGCCTCCAACGACTTCAAATTCCAGATGGAAGAGGAGTTGCGCGCCTCCGAAGAGGCTGACCGCCGCAAGAAGGAAGAAGAGGCGCGGCAGCGGGCTCTTGCGGCTGCTCCGCCGCCGGCACAGCCCGAACCGCCAGCCTCGCAAACTCCGCCACCCTACCCTGAACCACAGCAACCCAGCGCTCCGGTTATAGCGGAAAGTCCTTACTCAGAGGGCGTGGGCCCCAAGATCGAAGCGGATGCGCAGCAGGTAGCAGAGCCGACGTCCATCGCCGAACCAGCCACGCCGTCCCAGGAAACAAACTCTGCGCAACCGGTTGAGCCGCGCGCTCCGCAAATCCAGCCACCCTCCACGGGCGAGACCGTTGCCGCAGCGCCGCCCGCCAAAATCCAGGGAAGCCTTTTTCCTGAAGCCGAAAGATCGGAGCCGGCTCCTAACCATGGTTGACCCGCAGGAAGCCATCGACAAAGCGCGCAACGCCATCACCGAGCGCGCGGAGCTCCCCGGCATGAGCCTCATGGAGCACCTCGAGGAGCTGCGCAAGCGTCTCGTTCACTCCGCTATCTACCTCGGCATCGGCTTCATCGTCGCTTACGCCTTCCATGAGCGTCTCTATGGATTCGTCCAGGCACCGCTCACCAAGCTCGGCATCAAGCTCAACTACACCCACCCCATGGATCCGCTCAACCTTTATCTCCAGGTCTCGCTCATCGGCGGAGCCATCATCGCTTCACCCTTCATCCTCTATCAGGTGTGGCTGTTCATCGCGCCCGGACTCTACCAAAAAGAGAAGCGCTTTGTCATTCCCTTCATGACGGCTACCGTCGGTCTCTTTCTTGCCGGCGCAAGCTTCGGTTACTTCTTTGTACTGCCGGGCGCACTCAAGATTCTCATCCTCGGCTTCGGCAGCAAATTCAACCCCATCGTCACCATCGAGGAGTACACCGGCTTCTTCCTTTCCATCATTCTGGGTTTAGGCATCAGCTTTGAGCTGCCTATCCTTATCTTCTTCCTCGCATTGTTTGGCATCGTCAGCCCCAAATTCCTCTGGAAGAATATTCGCTACGCCATCCTCGCCGTGTTTCTCGTAGCCGCCATTATTTGTCCCAGCCCCGATCCCGGCACCATGTGCATCTACGCTGTTCCCATGCTCGCTCTTTATCTCATCGGCATTGGCGTCGCCTGGTGGGTTCATCCTGCTCGCAGAAAGAAAAAGGAGGCAACGGGATGAGTTCCTCCGTCCTCGGAAAGCGATTTGAAGCACAAAGCCGGGCGCCCCAGGTCTCGATCCTGAAACCTGGGATAGTACGGCTCTCAATCTTCCTCGTCGCGTTCTTCCCGCCAATCTGCGCGTCGGCCCAATCCCATTTCGATGGCAACGCCGCCTACGAATACGCGCGTCAGTTCGCCGCCATCGGTCCGCGCTGGCCCACCGGTTCAGGCCACGTGAAGGCGGAAGATTTCCTCCGCAGCCATTTCACTCGCGACCACGATCAGCTTGAGCAGGACACTTTCACCGCCGACACTCCAATCGGCGCCGTGCCCTTGTGCAACTTCATCGTGCGTTTCCCCGGCACCAGGCCCGGCGTCATCGTCCTCGGCTCGCACTACGAAACCAATTACCCGCTCCGCAACATCAACTTCGTCGGTGCGAACGACGGTGCATCAACCACTGGCCTGCTGATGGCCATCGCCGACCGTCTCCGCGAACAGGCAGCGCACTCTCCCGCAAAAAAGCTCGACGGCTATTCTGTCTGGCTCGTCTTCTTCGATGGCGAAGAGGCCATCCAGCAGTGGTCAGCCTCCGACTCCACGTACGGCAGTCGTCATCTCGCCGCCAAATGGGGCCGCGACGGCACCCTCAATCAGATCAAGGCATTCCTGCTCGCCGACATGATTGGCGACAAGGACCTCGACATCCAGCAGGAAACCCGTTCCGCTCCCTGGCTGGTCTCGGACGTCGCCGAAGCAGCGAGGAAGTTCGGCTACCAGCGCTATTTCTTTCAGCAGCAGATGGAGGTCGAGGACGATC
>CAYOVE010000199.1:0-6204 GCA_964407295.1 uncultured Occallatibacter sp. | reverse complement strand
AGCGAATCTTTACCGATTTCAGCGAGATTCACGGGGATCGCGCCTTTGGCGACGATGAAGCCGTGGCGTGCGGCATGGCCAGGCTGGGCGACGACGAAGTGATGGTGATTGGCAACCGCAAGGGCGGCACCACCAAGGAGCGCGTGCGCCGCAACTTCGGCATGCCCCATCCCGAGGGCTACCGCAAGGCCCTGCGCGCCATGAAGCTCGCCGAAAAATTCAGTCGTCCCGTCATTACCTTCATTGACCTTCCCGGTGCATATCCTGGCGTCGGGGCGGAGGAGCGCGGTCAGGCCGAGGCGATTGCCCGCAACCTGCGCGAGATGGCCCGCCTGCGCGTACCCACGATTTCGGTCATCAGCGGTGAAGGCGGTTCGGGTGGAGCGCTGGCGCTTGCCGTCAGCGATCGCGTACTGATCCTCGAGAACGCGTTGTACTTTGTCATTACTCCCGAGTCCTGCGCCGCCATCATGTGGCGCGACGCGGCGCACAAGCAGGCCGCCGCTGAAGCCATGCGCATCTCAGCGCCCGAAGTTTCCGCCTTGGGCTGCGTGGATGAGATCGTGGTCGAACCGCCGCAAGGTATCCATCTCGACCGCGAGGCAGGGACGGGAATGTTGGGATCGGCGCTCAAAAAGCACCTGGCCGAACTCAAAGCCATGCCCGTCGAAGCGATGGTATCCGCGCGCCAGCAAAAGTTCCGCAACATTGCCCAGTTCTATACGCAAAGCTGACTCCCCGATTCCTCTGCCGCCGGCAGGAATGTGAACGCGGTAACCATCATGCCTGATCGAATGACGATGCGCGCCACACCCCGCGCGGCCTGTCGAGCCGGTCGCCCAGCTTCGGCCTCCTCCCGGAGGCTCGCATGAGCCAACCCAGCTACACCGGCGGCCGCCTGCGCGCATACCTTCAATTTCTTGCCGCAATCCTCTACTTCTTTCTGGCGCGCTCGCTGGCCTTTCACGGCGCGGCCGGCTTCGTCGGTGACGCATGGTTTCCTCTCGTCGACGAATCCATGCTGGCGTTTTTGCTTCTCGTCGGCTTTGCTGTCATGGGTTTCTGGCTTGACCATCAGTCCCAACCCATCAGCGAGCAGGGTTTGCCGCGCCGTGAAGGCTGGTTGAGCGAAATAGCCTCGGGCCTGGCCATTGGGTGGGGAGCGGCGCTGGTCTGCGTGCTGCCTTTGCTCGTTGGCGGCGGCATTGCCATCTCGCTCTACACGCAAGGCTCGTCCTGGGGCTGGCTCGTCGCCGACGCCGCGTTTTTCGCAGTCGCCGCTCTCGCCGAAGAGATCGCCTATCGCGGCTATGCTTTCCAGTGCTTTATTCGCGCCGTCGGCCCGGCCGGCGCGGTGCTCGGATTTGCCGCCATCTACGCCATCATGCAGGCGCTCAATCCCGGCGCCAACCGCGTGAGCCTCATCGTCTCGCTCGCTTTCAGCTTTCTCCTCTCCACCGCCTATCTCCGCACCCGCGCACTGTGGGTCAGTTGGGGCCTCAACTTTGGCTGGAAGGCCAGCCGCGCCCTCGTCTTCGGCCTGGCCATCAGCGGTGTCAGCCGCCACTCGCCCGTCGTCCAGGGCGATCCCATGGGGCCCCTCTGGCTCACCGGCGGCGCGTTCGGCCTCGATGGCAGTTGGCTCGCCGCGATCGTTCTTCTCGCCGCCATTCCCGTCGTCTATCGCGTCACGCGCGATCTTGACTTCCGCTACAACGCCCCGGTCATCATCTCCGGCGGAATCCCCGTCGACCTCGATGCCGCCGCCCGCGCGCAGCACGATGCGGCCATGGGCCCAGCCGCGCCCACACCTCCCGCCGCTTCCGGCCTCGTCCAGATCGGAACGCAGGCAACACCTGCCGGCAGTCCCGAAGCGATCGAGAAGCAGGCAACATCTGCCGGCGGTCCCGAGGCAATCGAGAAGCAGGGAACTGGGAACAGCCAATAGCCGGCAGATGGCCCGGCTCGTCCCGCCTGAAACTTGAAGGCTGAACTCTAGCAGCCAGAAGCCAGCAGCTAGCAGCTAGAAGCTAGAAGCTCCCTCGCTCCCCTATTCCCTATTCCCTATTCCCTATTCCCCGTCTTCCCCCACTTGCCATCTCTCCCCCATTGGCGCTAACGTTTGCCTATCGACGTTTGCACGCATGGGAGGCTCCCATGAATCCCCGTTTGCTCGCTCTCGAGATCTTCCCCATCTGCCGATCCGGTAGATTCGGCCCGTCCGCACCAGCCCGCCAGCGCGCAAGCTGGCTCGGCGCCGCGCGCACATTCGCCTTCGCCGCGCTGCTCATCGCCGCGGCTTCCGGCCCCCAGGTCATTTCCGCTCAGGTCATCACTGTCGATACCGGCGGCGGCAATGGGCCTATCGCCACGACCGGCCAGGTCGATCGCCAGTTTGCGCAGATCACTCCCACCCACGTTGACCTGCCTAAGGCGGAGCTCGACCCCAAGTCGCGAATCCTCCTCGAGCGCGACCTCCAGTCCGATCAGGGATTCGCCAATCGTCCCTTTCCTCGCGGCCACAAGGGGCTCACCCTCCAGGCCAACGGCAAGCTTGAGCCGGCCGGAGCCAGCTATCTCAACATGGTCGTCAACGAAGGCCTCTCCGCCAAGCCCGGCACGCGCGTCGTCGTCTCCAATATCCGAATCGACAAGTCCCGCATCGTCCTCGATTTCGATGGAGGCCCCGACTTCAAGCATCGCTTCCTGCGCCACATCCAGATCGGCATGGGCCCCGATATGGGCGACCCCGACCAGGACCCCTCACTGATGGATCAGCAGGGCGAACCGGCCGGCGCGCGCATCACTCTCGTTTTTCCCGGCAATGTTCCCGATCTCACATCCGCCCAGGTCAAGCAGTTGCTGGCCCCGCTCATCTCCTTCGATGTCAAGTCGCCCATCCAGGCATTCACTGACACGCTGCCCGACGCCCTCAAACAAGCCATCCTCAACCACAAGGTGCTCGTCGGCATGAACACCGAGATGGTGATGTTCGCCAAGGGCCAGCCCAACTCCAAATCGCGCGAGATGGAAGGGCAGATGCCGTTCGAGGAGTGGATCTTCGGCACGCCGCCCGAGGAAGTCGACTTCGTGCGCATCAACGGCAACCGCGTCATCCGCGTTGAGATTGCCAGGGACGGGCAGCCGCTCGCTGTCTTCACCCAAGACGTGGTCTCGCCCATGCTCATGGCTGCCGGCACGCCGGAGCTGGCCGATACCAAAACGCGCATCATCAAAGAGGGCGACGTCGAAACCGATCCCAACAAGCAGGAGGCCGCTCCTCCGCCCAGCCTGCGCAACCCCGGCGAAACGCTGCCCACCGACAGCCAAAGCACAGGCGTGATGCGCCCCGTGCAGTTCCCCAAGCCGCATGACAACACGCCCGGCGCCGATCCCGACGAGCAGTCCAGCACCCCGCCCGCCGGCGCGCAGCCCGGTCAGCCGGCCCAACCCGGCACGACCGCTTCGCCCAGCCAGCCCGCGCAAACGGCTCCAGCCAGCACCGCGCCCAGCGACGGCAAGCAGCAGCCGCCTGCCGGTTCGAACCAGCTCGTGTCTACTGGAACGACCGGCGCTGTGACGAATTAGCGGGTCTGAGGTGTGGGCGAGGGTTGCGAAAGATTTCAGCGTTTAGCGTTACTTATCTGGTGGACACAACACTGAGTGCATTGGCCTGTTGGCAACAATCGGGTGAACGCCGTCAACGAGTATGCGCGCCCTTTGCTTCCTGGTACATCATTGGCTGTTTAGACCAGTCGATCGGTCCATCGGTGAAGCGCTTTTCAAGTCGCGCCATCAATTCGCCCCAACCGCTCTGAAAATGCACATATGCCTGGTCCCATTGCGGACCTGTCTTCCAGCCGAGATGGGTGATGGTCACGTGAGTGCGGTTGGCATCCACAGCTTTCATCTCAACCACGACCCATGTTCCCCCATTACGTACCTCCGGAAGTTCCGGCGGAGCATTCCACTGGAACGAGATCATTTCTCCAGGAGCGTAGCTCAGTATCTTTAGCCCCTTTGTCCCGGACCGTTCATCCTTCGGATCGAATTGGATCTCGTAAGGTCCGCCGATCGCCAGCTCTATGTTTGCCTTTTGAGCAAAGAACTCCTCGGCTCCTTCAGATGTTGTGAAGACGCGCCACACCTGTTCGACAGGTGCATTCACCGTTCCTTCGACGCGAACCGCGCGAGCGTTAACCGTTTCCATTGACTGCTGCGCCAACAAAGGAACTGTTGCGGATGCCAGGACCAGAAGCACTGGCATATGAGAGATGAGCATAGAATTGTCCTCCTCTTAAAGAATTGGTTGTGCTGATGCGTTTGAAATGTCAGAGACTGATCTGAGAGGTTTCCATCTGGCCTTCGCGGTCTGCCGGATGCTCGACGTAGCTCTTGAGCAGCGTGGTGATGAGAGGCCAGCCATTGTTGCGCATGCGCAAACTTTCCGTGATCAGCCCAGAGTGGGTTACGCGAACGGTTGTGTAACCGTCCTTTTCTTCAAGATCCCACCGTACAAGCGTTTCGGGATATGCTTCGTTCTCACGGATCCATGTATAGGTAAGCAAGTGCGGAGGATCAACCGTGCGGTACTCGCCGTAAACCGTGGATGCATGTTTTTCTTCGGGTCCGCATCCGGCAACGCGCATCAACCATTTGCCTCCGCGCTCCAGATTGCACTCCGCGTTAACCACTTTGAACTTTCCCTCCGCAGCCCACCACTTCAGCAGTTCTTCAGGTCTTGTCAGCGCTCGAAAGACCCTTTCCGCGGGAGCCTTGATGACGATCTCCTGAACGATTCTGTCGTCGTGAAGAGTGATCGGACTCATGATTGTTCCTCCAGATGCTTTTTAAGACTTTGCAAGGATTGCTTCCAGAAGCTCTCGTAATCGCGAAGCCATGCGTTGACCGCCTCAAGGGGCCTCGCGTTGAGCGTGCATCGAGTTTGGGTTCCATACCTTCGGGTCTCGACCAGTCCCGCCGAACGCAAGACACGCAGGTGCTTTGAGATCGCCGGCCGGCTCATGCGGAAATTGTGTGCGATGCTGCCGACAGTCTGTTGATCGGCTCGCAGGATGCTGAGAATCTCTCGTCGCGTGGGATCAGAGATTGCCCGGAATACCAAGTCTCGTCGCTTTGGAGTTATGGAAACCATACGGTTACCAATAAAAGTAACCAAACGGTTTCCGTCTGTCAAGCAATTTTCTGCGGAGTTTCTCAAACCCAGTTCCGACGACCACGATCGGCCAGAGAAGCGATCCGGTCGGATACCCTACGTTGCCATGGAACCCTGGCCACAAGCCAGAATGACAAGTCTCCACCGCACGAAGGCGATGCGTATCGTGGGTCTCAATGAGCACATCATCGCCGATGCGCTCATCGCGCGCAGACTAGTAAAGGGAAACTGGGGGGAAACTGGGGACAGGAAACTGGGAGAGACGGGATGTTCCCCAGACCCCAAAAATGCGATGGCTCGAAAACAATTTCGTATCCGCCTTCGTCCCTCAGTCATTTAGCCCGAGACATTCATTCGCACTCGGGAGCGGCCCGTCGATGCCGAGGGTTTGAAAGTCCTTCCTTTCTTGGCGCCCAAATCCACCTGTCAAGCCCCCGGGCCCCCAAAAAATTAGCCGGCCTCCCGTAACTCCCTCATTCTATGGTCTCTATTCTCTGATCTCTTTCTTTCCAAGTTTGCCGATCATTACCTGCTTCTGGCGCATACTCGTTCCATGATCCGCAATCAGAACAGCACCCAACCACCGCCCACCGGCGCCTCTCCACGGCCCCCGTTAGCTCCACTGGCCCGCTCAGTCCGCCAACTTTTCTGGCCACTAACTCCTTTGTTTTCAACAAATGAATTTATTTAAGGAAAATATTTCAGCTTTTCGCCAAACTTTCGCCATTTAACTCTTTTAGAATCAACAAATCGGTCTCGAAGGCAGCGAAAAAGGCCGTCAAATTGCATGCATTTTATGCCCCACAACCCCTTTGTTTCTAACGTTTCCATCGCACGTTTTGTCACTTGCCGTAAAGGTCCTTTTCAGAGACCACCGGCGCGGGTTTCTGGCCTGGATTTGAGCGTTGCGCGGCGGCGGGTTTTGGGCTCTACTGGAATTCTTCAGTCGAAGGGGAAAATGACATTCGTTAGCTTGACGCGCCTCAGAATCCGCTCCATTCGATTTCTTCCGCTGTTCGCGCTTCACA
>CAYOVE010000198.1:0-6429 GCA_964407295.1 uncultured Occallatibacter sp. | reverse complement strand
CCATCGCTGAACGCGGCCTTGACGCCAACATCAGCGTCAAGCTCACCCAGATGGGTCTGGAGCTATCCCCCGAACTGGCCGAACAGATCGCCGAAAATCTCGTTCAGCACGCCCGCTCCACGCGGAATTTCGTGCGCATCGATATGGAAGATTCGCGACTCACGCAGGACACGCTCGATATCGTCCGCCGCGTTCACTCGCACGCCGGCCTGCGCGGCGCAGTCGGCGTCGTCATCCAGGCTTACCTCTATCGCTCGCAGGCCGACATCGAGCAACTTCTCGCCGACGGCATTCGCGTTCGCCTTTGCAAAGGCGCATACAACGAACCGTCTGAAGTCGCTTTCCCGCACAAGCCCGACGTCGATTCAAATTTCTTCAAGCTCGCCAGGATGCTCGTCGACAGTCCGATTTACCACGCGCTGGCCACGCACGATGAGGCCCTCATCGACAAAATGAAGGCATACGCCGCCGAGGCCGCAATCGACCCCAGCCACTTCGAATTTCAAATGCTGTATGGTGTGCGCCGCGATCTCCAGCGCAAGTTGGTCAGCCAGGGTTACAAAGTCCGCGTCTACGTGCCCTTCGGCACCGAATGGTACCCCTACTTCATGCGCCGTCTTGCTGAGCGGCCTGCCAACGTGATCTTTCTGGCGCGAAATTTCTTCCGCTCTTAATCCATCTTCCAGCCAACGCGCCGATCTTCACGCGCACAAACAATTCATCATTCCTTTGCGTCCCGTAACCTCCGCAGTCCATCTCTCGCCAAATCCGCAACCGCACTTGCAAGAGTCTTCGATGCATTCAAAGACTCCGGGCGCTCCAACCTGATCCGCTTCGTGGCTGCATATTCCTTAAAAAAGATGTCCACATCGTACAAAATCTCAACATGATCGCAGAGGAATCCGATCGGCTGCAGGATGAGCGCCTTCACTCCTTCGCCCGCAAGCCGGTCCAGAGTCTCTTCCACGCTCGGCCCAATCCACGGGCCGCCACTGGCGCCCTGGCTTTGAAAGGCAAACCACCATCGCGGAATCTCCGGCACTCGTGCTGCAACCAGTTCCGCCGTCCGTCGCGCATCCTTCGCATAAGGATCGGTTCCCTCGCCCGGCCACAGCCGCGGTTCCGGGTGCCCCACCCTCGCGACGTCTTTGTTCTTGTCGCTAGGGTGGGAGGCGGAATTTGCTGCTGAATCAGGAGCCGTTTCCATCACCGTTCGCGTCGGCACACTGTGCGCGGTAAACAAAACAGGCACCGGTTCACCAACATCCGCGCTCAATTTTGCCAGTGCGGGCCTCAAGCGCTCGGCGAACGCCTCCACCAGCAGTGGATGCTCCGCCCACCCTGCCGTAAAGTCGATGCGCAGTCCGCCTGCCTCCGCTTCCGCAGCGCGCCGGTAAAGCCCAACGCTGGTGCGCGAGTTCTGCGGCGCCATGCAGATGACCGCCGCCTCTTCCACTCCGTCCGCGCGCATCTGCCGCACAACCTCGGGAATATACGGCCGCCAGTTCCTCATCCCCACATAAACCGGAATCGCTGGGTGCCCCACCCTCGCGACGTCTCTGTTTTTGTCGCTAGGGTGGGAAACGGAATTCGCTTCGCCGGGACCGTTAAGCTCTTCTTCCACCAGCCGCGCCTGCGCCATCGTAATTTCCGTTAGCGGGCTCTTGCCAATCAGTGAATACCGGTGTTGAATCTCTTCCACTACCGCTGGCGGCACCGGCCGACCGCTCACCACGTTGCGCAGGTATTCAGGAATCTGCTCCACCGCCTCGGGAGTTCCATGTGCCAGCAGCAACACCGCTTGCTTAGGCATGCGCGCCCTCCAGCCGGAACTCGCGCACCATCTTCACCACTGCCTGCACATTCTCGACCGGCGTTTCAGGCACGATCCCATGCCCCAGATTAAAAATGTGCCCCGGCCGCCCTCCAGCCGCGCGCAAAACTTCCTTCACGCGCAGCTCCAGAACTTCCTGCGGCGCAAATAGCGTAATCGGATCCAGATTTCCCTGCACCGCCCGCGCATGTCCCACCGCGCGCCAGCCTTCGTCCAGTGGCTGTCGCCAATCCAGCCCAATCACGTCCGCTCCCGTCGCCGCCATCTGCTCCAGCAGCCCCGCCGTCTCCACGCCGAAGTAAATCACCGGTACGCCCATCGCCTGCACGGCGCGCACCAGCCGCTTCGACGCCTCAAACGCAAAGTCACGATAGTCGCTCAACGAGAGCGATCCCACCCAGCTATCGAAAATCTGGATCACGTCCGCGCCTGCCTGCACCTGCAACCGGCAGTACTCCGTCAACACAATGACCAGCTTGTCCAAAAGGCTGCTCCACGCAATCGGGTCGCGGTACATCATTTTCTTTGTGTGGATGTAATTCCGTGAGCCGCCGCCCTCGATCATGTAGCTCGCCAGCGTATACGGCGCGCCGCAAAATCCAATCACCCCCAGCCGATCGCGAAAATGCGCGGCCACCTTCTCAATCGCCTGCGCCACATAAGCCAGATCCCCAGCGCGATCCGTCCGCAGCGCCCGCACATCTTCGGCGCTGCGCACCGGCTTGTGCACCACCGGGCCTTCGCCTGCCTGGAACTCGAAGTCCAGCCCCATCGGCTCCAGTGGCAGCAGCAGATCGGCAAAAATGATCGCCGCATCCACGCCCAGCTTCTCCGCCGCGGTAATCGTCACCTCCGCGGCCAGCTCCGGCTTTTTGCAGATCTCCACGAGTGTATGGTGCTTGCGCACGTCGCGGTACTCCTGCATGTACCGTCCTGCCTGCCGCAAAAACCAAACCGGCGTCCGGTCCACCGGCTTGCGCAGGCACGCCCGCACAAAACGGCCTCCGGCGAGAATCGTCTCCGCCGCATTGGGGAGTTGGCTAGCTGAATCCATATCGATCATTCTACTGGGCCAGTCGTCGATTCCAGGCGAAGCAACCCGTCTTGTCGCCCCCGCATCCATTGGCTTATAACCAAGTTGCATTCACTTACACATTGCCGTGGCCCGCAAGACTCCGACCGGAGGCGCCCGATGACCATCCATAGAACCGTCCTCTTGCTGTCCATTGCGTTGCTCGCGGCTCTGCCCGCGGCTTCTGCCCAACAACTCAATCCCTCCACCTCGACACCCGGCCCCGCGGCCTCTTCGGGACCAATCCATCTCGACGTAGTTGTCGACACCCCATCTGGCCAGCCCGTTGCCGGCCTTCCGCGACAGTCCTTCACCATCCTCGACAACAAATCCCCGCGGCCCATCACTTCTTTCAAGATCGTCACCGCGAAGCAGGAACCTGTCGAAGTCATCGTGATCATCGATGCCGTCAATATGCCTTATCAGACGGTCTCTTTCGCGCACGATCAAACGATGAGGTTCCTTAAGGCGAATGAGGGCACTCTGGCCCATCCCACCACCATTGCGGTCTTCACGGATCAGGACGTCAAGATCGCCAGTGGATTCTCCACCAACGGAAACTCTCTAAGCGATACGTTGCAGCACTACACGATCGGTCTGCGCACCGTTACCCGGGATTCGCAATGGGGCGGACTTGAGCGCATCAATATCTGCCTCAAAGATCTTCATCAGCTCGTTGCCTATGCCTCCACCCTACCCGGCAGAAAACTCCTCCTCTACATCTCGCCGGGCTGGCCTTTCCTCTCTGGCGACGCCGACTTTCTCGATACCAGGCAGCAGCGCCAGATCTTCGACAGCGTCGTCGACATTTCCTCGCAATTGCGCCAATCCAAAATAACTCTCTACGACGTCAATCCCTTCGGGGTTTCCGAATCCATGCTGAGAACCGACTACTATAAGACCTTCCTCAAAGGCGTCTCCAAACTCTCCGATGCGCGATATGCCAACCTTGGCCTTCAGGTGCTTGCCGTTCAGAGCGGAGGCCTCACGCTCACGTCTGACAACGACGTCACCGGGAATATTCAGAAGTGCATCACCGACGCGAGCTCATGGTACGAAATCACTTTCGATCCGCCGCCGGCCGACAAGCCCAACGAGTATCACGCCATCCAAGTCAGGCTCGACCAGCCCGGTCTCATCGCCCGCACACGCACCGGCTATTACGCAAACACAGTAGCCATTAATCCTTCGCACTGATTCCGATTCCCGGCAGTCTCGTTCCGTCCTCTTTGACGGCCTAGTACGGTTTCGCGTCTTCCGTAATCAGCGGCCATGTGTCCGTTCTGAACGGTCCCGCCGGCAGTCCCGCGCCGTTGAAGAGCGTCGCCTCGGGGTTCGACTGCCACGCATATCGAACCTCAATCGGGTGTGGCACATCGGGCGACGAAACGATCACCTCGTTCCCCGAAATCCGCGCATCTGCCCAATGGAATTTGCGGTCGTCGCCGGCGATAGAGAACTCGGCCAGCTTTGCCCCCTTCACCACCAGCCCGCCCGCCGTATTCGCGAACCGCAGCCGAACCTCTCCCGGCCGCCGGTCAACCCGCTTAAGAGTTGGCCCCGAATAGACAACGTGCCTATGGTAGCTCTTCGCCAGTGCGCAAAACGCCAGCCGATCGCCCACCGGTTCCTTCAATTTGGGATGGATGTTATCCGCTTCACCCGTATCAATCGTTACCACCAGGCATGAGTCCGGAACCGCTTCTGCCGCAATCGCCTGAGACTCGCGAATGTCCGCCCATCCGTCGTCCGTCGGAACCGCGCTCCGCGGCGAAAACCGCGGCAGGCTCACAATGAAGAACGGAAAATCACCCTGGCCAAAAACACTCCGCCAATCCCCGATCGTCGCCGGAAGAATCTTGCGGTACTGGTATCCTCGCGGCGAGTTTTGCTCGCCCTGATACCAGATCGCGCCTCTGATTCCAAGCGGCGCAATCGGCGCCAGCATGCCGTTGTATAAAACCGCGGGCATCACCGGCCAGTTCTCCCACGCCGCCGGCAGAGGATGCGGCGGCCGCGCATCCACGCTCAGCTTCGCCTTCCACTTACCCGCCAGCGCAAGGCTCGTTTTGTCGCCCAGTTCCAGATGCAGTTCGTCCGGCTTGGCCATGAACCCGCCGTCGGGCTTGGTTTTGAACACCCGAATCGCGACCAGGTTCTTCCCCGGTTTCAGCACGCCCGGCCGCACGAAATATGCGCGCGGGTTTTCAACCCACGAGCTGCCTCCAACCTCCGTGCCGTTGATGTAGACCGAGTCCATCTTCTCGATCTCGCCGAGCAGAACCATCGTCCGCCCGTCGGGAACCGGATTCGGCACATCGATCTCTTTGCGAAACCACGCCACCGCCGGCGTGTCCGGCACGCCCAACTCGGCAAAACCGCCCGGAATATCGACCGTCTTCCAGTCCGAGTCGTCGAGCTCCGGAGCAAACCATTTCTCTTTCAACCCCGTATCGAATTCGTCGTACCAGTGCATGATGTAGTTGCCGTACTCCGGAGCCCCCTCCGCGGCCAGTTTCTCCACTTGGTCGAGCGGCACGTCGAAGTCGTGCAGCGGCTTCAGTGCATCCGCGCTCGTCCACGCCTCGGCCGGCGTTCCGCCCACGGCATCCACCACCAGACCAATCGGGACGTGGATCTCCGACTGCAATTTACGCGCAAAATAATATGCCACCGCCGACATAAAGCTCGAAGTGTCTGGCGAGACCACCTTCCACGATCCTTCCACCACGTCCGAATGGCGGTAGGCCACACGTTGGGCCACGGTGAAGTATCGGATCTCGGGAAAGTTCGCCGCCTTCACTTCATCCGCGCCGTTCAGCGTGAATAGGAGCGGCAGTTGCGTATTCGATTGCCCGCCGCAGAGCCACACGTCGCCGACCATAATGTTCTTGAGCTCCACCGACTGCCGGCCTGCGATCTTCAACGTATACGGGCCGCCCGCCTTGGGCGGATCGATCTTCACCTGCCATCGTCCGTCGGCTCCCGCCACGCCAACAGCCGCATGGCCGCCGATCTCCACGCGAACGTTGTCGCCCGCCTGCGACCAACCCCAGATCGTGTCCGGCTTGCCGCGCTGCAACACCATATTGTCGCCAAAGATCGCGCTCACAAACGGCAGCGGCTTGGTCTCGGCTTGAGGCGCCCCGCCACCCTGGGCAATTGCCCCACTGTTCGGCACAAACAGGAGGCATGCTCCAGCAACAAAAAAAACCAGACGACGCAAAATCACGGGTTGCTCCTCACTTCTTCACGGAATGCTTGTGGCCACTCCCTGTTCCCTGCTTCTCTGTTCTCTGCTCTGTTCCCTTGGAACGCCGGCGACCTCGCACGCGAGTCCTTACTCCCTATTCCCTATTCCCTATTCCCTGCTTCTCTCACCGCCACCGGAAAATCTTGAGCGACACCGCAAACGGCACGGCAAACCATAACAACAAAATCCCCACCTGCGCCATCAACTGTCCCAGCTGCACACCTTGCAGCATGTTTCCGCGCATCGCATCGATTGCCGCAGTCAACGGCA
>CAYOVE010000197.1:0-6441 GCA_964407295.1 uncultured Occallatibacter sp. | reverse complement strand
GAAGTCGCGGCTGATTGGGCCGAATTGCCCGGGAGTGATTTCGCCGGGAAAGGCCAAAATTGGAATCATGCCGGGGCGGATTCACAAGGAAGGATCGGTCGGGATTGTTTCGCGCTCGGGCACGCTAACCTATGAGGCTGTACATCAGTTGACGCAGCGAGGGATTGGACAGTCGACGGCGATCGGCATCGGCGGCGATCCGATTATCGGCACGACGCACATTGACGCGCTGCGGCTGCTGAACGACGACGCGGGCACTGAAGCGATCATTATGATCGGCGAGATTGGCGGATCGGCGGAGGAAGCGGCGGCGGAGTTCGTGAAGCTGCACGTGAAGAAGCCAGTGGTGGGGTTCATCGCCGGACAGACCGCGCCCCCAGGGCGGCGCATGGGCCACGCAGGCGCGATCATCAGCGGCGGACAAGGGACGGCGGCCGACAAGATGAAGGCCATGACCGCGGCGGGGATTCACGTTGTGATTTCGCCTGCTGAGATTGGCGCGACGCTGGCGAAGGTGATCGGAAAAGCGTAGACGCAGCTGTTAGCTTCTAGCCTCTAGCTTCTAGCTCATTGTGCTAAGGCCAGTTGATCAACTTCGGCCGGAACGGCAAGAGACTCAAAGCTCGATGATTGACGGAAAGGGCTCTTCGATTGAGAAGGGTCCTTTTCATTTCTGTTGGCAAGCAGTCGAGGGGTTGCATACAATCCAGCACTATGCACGACCGAGCACGCATCGCCTCAGTCTTTCTGCTTGCCGCTCTTCCCGCGTTCGCTCATCATGCGGCCGCTCAAACGACCGGCACATTCGGCAACTGCGATGCGCAGATCCACGACAAGCTCGCCGGAGCAGAGTGGCGCTCGCCATCCGATTGCGAAGTCAAGTTCGACGCCTATGCGCGCAAGGGGCTCACGGCGGCGTTGCAGCCGGTGATCGATAACCTGACCGCGCATGAATGGGGTGTGACCGGAGAAGTTGAGCTGCAGTCGCTTACGTCGATTCCGCGGCACACCGAGAACAAGCCCTTTCAACTGACGGAACAGCAGATGCACCAGGGCGGAGCGTTCTTTGTGACGCTGGGACTGGATAAGAACTCGCCCATCTTTGTGAGATACGATCAGCCGGTGCAGGCGGCCATGGCGCAGTTTGGCGCCGCGCTGAAATCGATGAATCCCGCCGGCGGCGACGCGGCGCAAGCTGCTTTGGCCGCTGCGACCAAGGCGGAAGTGGAGCATACGGAGATTCACATCAGCGTCTCAATCAATGTGAGCGGGGTGGGGATTTCGACCTTCAAGGGCGGGCAAACGGTTTGGCAACTGCCGAGCGGAGGGTTTGCGGTTTCCGCGCCGTTTGTGCAGGCGCCTACCGGAGGCGATGTGACTGCTGCGCAGGCGGTGACATACGTCTTTCTTGGGCCGTTCACCCCGCCTGCAGCAGCCGGGCCGGGAACGGGCGGCGGGAACGTACAGGTAAAGGGAAGTTTATCGCAGGCTCCGGCGAAGCTGCTGAGCGTGCAGAACGTCTGCATTCGCATTCAGACGGGCACGGATTTGGCGAAGCAAGTGATCCAACTGATTGACTGGAACGCAATCAAAAGCCTGATGGCGGGAAAGTAAGAGAGTGCGGCCGCCGGCTCACGAGGTGCGGCCTGAGCTCATCGGCTGCGCGGTAACCAGCCGCGGATTACTTCCAGCTTCAAAAGACGCCGCCGAGACATGCTCTCAATGCCGATCCCGGGAGCATAATCGATTTATCGAGATTCTTATTGGGCCTATGAACCGCTGCCGCGGTTGCGGCTGGATTGCGTGCCTCCTCGTCGAAAACGGGCCATCTTTTCCCTGGTGAATTGCCTTCCCCGGATGATTGCGGTGTGAGTCTTCACGACTGATGCCGGCGATGAATCGAGAGGATCGATCTCGATCGAGGCCGGCGCGTTGAGCGGATTCCACAGAACTGCGTTGGTTTCTATGAACCGTTTATCACCGGCACCTGCGGAGACGCAGCCTCGCCGATATTGGTTTGCGGGCTTCAGCCTCGAGGGTGACGGGACGCTCTTTCGCGGCGATGCTGCGCTCGAACTGGCCGCTGCAGAGTTGGCGGTTTTGCGGCTGCTGCTCGAGCGGGCGGGCGAGATCGTGAGCACGCTGGAGTTGGAGCGAACGGTCTGCGGCGAAGAGCAGGCTTCGAGCGACGTCGCAGCAAAGTGTATCGCCGCACTGTGCGAACGGCTGCTTCCTGCGGATTGCATTGAGTGCGTTTATAAGCGCGGATACCGAATCACAGTTGATGTCAAGACCGATAGCTCGCGGGCTGCCTGCGTGCTGCGGCTTGCGATTCTGCCGTTCGCGGTGGGGTATGCCGTTCCCGAGTATCTTGGCGCGGCGATTGCCGAGGAGATGGCGGCGCGGCTGTGTGACATCGAATACGCCGGAGCGACGATTGCGGCGCGGGAGTCAGTGTTGACGCTGGCGCGGCGCGGGATGGCGAGCGTTGAGATTGGCAGAACGCTCGGGGCGGATCTGGTTCTGGGCGGCGAGCTCTACGCAACACCGGAGCGGCTGAGAGTGAGAGCCGAGTTGATCCGCGTGGAAGACAGCGCGCAGCTCTGGGTTGAAGATGTGATGGTGGAGCGTGGGCGGATCATGGAGCTCGAGGGTGAGCTGGTGAACCGCGTGAGCGGCCGGATTGGCTCCGGAGGGCTCTCCCTTGCGGCGGTTGCGGCGGCAGGAACGAAGCGTGGAGATTCGCCGCAGCTCCCGGAGGCGCATGAGCTCTACCTGCGCGCGCATCATGAGTGGCAAACGCTGGAGCGGCATCACATGCAGGACGCGATGGGCCGGTTGCAGCGGGCCATCGAACTGGACCCGTCGTTCGTGGCTGCGCGCGCAGACCTGGCGCATCTGTGCGTGATGCAGGCGCTTTACGGATTTATGCCGGCGCCGGCCGCGGCAGGCGTGGCACGAAGAGCGGCGGCGCAGATTGCGGAATTCGGAGAGGGCGCTGACGCGCTGCTGCCCGCGATGGGGTGGATATGGTTTCATGTCGACCGGAATCTGCGTGCGGCGCGTGACGCGTTTGCGCGCTCGGCGCATTTGCCGCACGATCCGCGCGTAACGCGAGCGCGCATAATGTTCCTGCTGAGCCGGCACCGATTCGATGAGGCTCTGGATACGCTGCGCGCGGCGATCGCGATCGATCCGTATTCACCGTGGCTACAGGCAGAGCTGGCGTGGGCGCTGCACATGGCCGGAGAAGCCGAGGCGAGCGTGGACCAGATCCGCAAAGCGGTTTCGCAGTTTACCGAACATGACGGCGCGCACTTGTATGGCGCGATGATTCTGGCGTACAACGGCGAAGCTGCGCGAGCGGTGGAACTGGCGCGCGCGCTGGAATCAAGGTCGGCGCACTTCGACCTGGCAACGTCAGCTCATGCGTACGCACTGGCGTGCGCGGGACGCAAGGAAGAGGCGCGAACGCTGCTGGAACGGCTGCAATGGCTGAGCCGCGAGCGTTTTGTGATGAACACGTTGGATGCCGCGACGTATGTGGCGATGGATGAGGACGAAGCCGCGCT
Organism: uncultured Occallatibacter sp.; assembly: GCA_964407295.1. Lineage (GTDB taxonomy): Bacteria > Acidobacteriota > Terriglobia > Terriglobales > Acidobacteriaceae > Telmatobacter. Next base: position 2,869 of record CAYOVE010000197.1, on the reverse strand, counting down.
GGAAGAGCTGCGGATCGCCAATGAGAACCGCTGCCCGTGGTTCTTTGAAATGCTCGGCGATCCGCGGATGCTGCCGCTGCGCGGGCGACCGGAGTTTGAACGGATGCGTAGCGCGCAGAGAGCGATGGAGGCCGGCGCGGAGGCCGAGGCCGGGAGGGGCGAGGAGTCCGGGTGGATTGCGGCGCAGGCGGGGTGAGGGAGGATGGTGAACGGTGAGCGGTGGGCGGTGAACCATGCACAGTGAACGGCGACCGACAAACGGGGCGAAAATAGCGTAAGGGTAAAGGAATGAACGGGTTAATGAGCGAGAACGTGCAGGTCGCAACTGCGCTGATCGTATATTGATTCTAAAGAGGTTGTGAGGCATAAATGCCACGCAATTCGATGCATGTTTTCGACCTTTTCAGAATAGATTTGTTGATTCTAAACGAGTTAAATGGCGAATATCCGGCGAAATGTCGCAAATTTTTTTATTGAATTATTTTCCGCCTTCCTGACGACCGCGATCCTTCGAGGGACATTGTCTTAATCACCCAAGACAATTGTACGGATTTGGAGGAAATAATCGGCAAACTTGGGAAAAACAGGGAATAGGGAATAAAGGACTTACGGCAGGCAGGCGGATTCATTTTCGTGCAGGGGGCTTGACATCTCGAACGCGTGCGGACCGGGGCGACGCGGTAGCGAAGGTCTCCATTGCGAGGTTGGCGTTTATCAGGACGAATCCGTCACCAGGCAGCCGCTGGGAGACCGGTGTCAATGAGTGCCAAGGGCTTTTGTGGTCAGTTAATGTTGGTGCGCAGGATGATCGGCGGACCCATGCCGACCAGGCTACTGACCAAGCCGCAACGAGCCACTCGGCGATCCTTCAAGATGTGACCCAATCGGGTGCCGCGAAATCTTTTCAAAGCGAGCGAATCAGAGCATACTGTGCCTGTGAGCCAGGACAAAGCTGACCAAGGCATGGGTGTAATGGGCCTTGAGTGCAGGATTCCCGCCCCGAAAGTTGCGGCCTCAAGCAAGGGTAGCGACGCGGGGCATGCGGTACCGGTCAGGCTGCACAGAATGCCAGGTTCTTATCCTCCAGCAGTTCTTTCCTGACCTTTGATGGGCCACGCGCAGTCTGCGACGCATTTCCTGGCCGGCTCGAAGGAGGTTCCATGCTCACGACCCATAAAGACAACGCGACATTCGACGCTGCCGTTTTTCTAACGCACGCCGGTCTTGGTCGAAGAATCGTGGACGTGAAGGCGAACCAGACCTTTTTTGTGCAGGGAGATCCGGCAGACTCTGTTTTTTATCTTCAGAGCGGCCGAGCAAAACTCACAGTTGTTTCGCACAACGGCAAAGAGGCAACTGTCACGCTGCTCTCCGCCGGCGACTTCGTTGGGGAGGAGTCCCTCGCGGCGGTGCCCGGTCTGCGCTTGTCATCGGCCACTGCGATATACGAGTGCGCGGCCCTCAGAATCAGAAGAGAAGAGATGATCCGCGTGATGCATGACGAACCTGCATTTGCCGATCTCTTTCTCAAATTTCTGCTGGCCCGCAGCATGCGCACCCAGGCCGATCTTGTGGATCAGCTCTTCAACTCCAGCGAAAAGCGCCTGGCGCGGATTCTGCTGTTGATGGCGGAATTCGGCAGGCCGGGTGAACCGGAAGCCTTTATTCCTCCCATTACACAGGAAACGCTGGCGGAGATGATCGGCACGACGCGATCTCGCGTTAGCTTCTTCATGAACCGTTTTCGCAAGCTTGGGTTCATTGACTACAGCGGCCGCATCCAGGTACACAAGTCATTGCTCAATGTGGTCCTGCTCGATCAATTGCCCGAGCACAACGCGGAGAAACCTGCCACTCTCCCCGTCCCGTAAGCTACTTCAGATCGGCCCTTCGCGCATGCACTACAAATCGTTCCGGAGCCGCGCCAATAAAGTAGAACGGATAGCAAGTGACAAGCGTAATGGCAGATCCCGCTGAGGGAGCGAGAACCTCGGCGTCGCCAGGAGCGACGATCTGTATCGAGTCGACCACGTACCTTGAAAGACCCGTCGCGGTCTGGATCTGAATCTCATCATCGGCGCGAATATCCCTGAGAGCCCGGAAGTATGTATCGCGATGGCCCGCGATTCCGATGTTTCCCGGCTCTCCGGGAAGAGCTGTGCCGGCGATGTGGCCCACACCGAGTCGCAAGGTCCCCGGATCCGTGCCCTCGAGAATCGCCACTTTTACTCCCAGCCGAGGAATCTCAATTCGGCCCAAAACATCGTCCACTTTGACCGCGGTTCGTGACAGGCTCACCCGGTGTTGTTGCTGCGCAGATATCTGCCCCTGCAGAGCATTGTCCGCGGCATCCTGATAGAGCTTTGCGTGGAGCAGAGTTAGCGCAACATATGAGACTGAAAGGGTTCCTGCGATAAAAAGGAACGTCCGCATCCAGCGAAGAAACGAACGGCCACGCGCCGCGAAGTCCCGCTGCTCTCTTGCGCGCATCATGGTCGAGCGCCTTCGCCGGCGTTTTGGGGAGTGTTTCCAGGCACTGAGTATCCAGCCCGCGTGCGGACTGACAGGCGTCCACGGCCGGGCGCGCTTGCCCTCACCTCGATGGACCGATATCTGCCATCCTGCGAGGCAATCGCAGGAACATAGGTCAGCGTGTACTGATTCCGAATATCGCGAGCAATCTCCTCGCAAATTGAGGTGATATCTCTGGAAGATTCCGGAAAGAAGGCCTCGCCGCCTGTCTCCCTGGCAAGCTGCTTCAGCACGGAGGGGTTTTGATCGCCGTCCTGTTCATCGAAGATGCCGATCGCGTAGATGATTGCAGTTGACTGCCTGGCCATGGCAAGCACCTGCGCCAAGGTGTGCTTGC
>CAYOVE010000196.1:0-6467 GCA_964407295.1 uncultured Occallatibacter sp. | reverse complement strand
CCCAAAACCCGCAGCGGCAAAATCATGCGCCGCCTGCTCCGCGACCTCGCCACCCACGGCGAAATCAAGGGCGACGTAACCACGCTCGAAGACTTCACCGTCATCGCCAAGCTCCGCGAAGCGGAAGAAGGTTGAGCTAGGTGTACGATTTCCGAATGCGGTCCTTCGCCAGCGCAGTCGCGCTCATGTTTCTTAGTCCGGCTATCTTCGCCGAAAGCGGCACCGCGCCAAATGTGGGCCAAGATACAGAGCTTCCATCAGACATCTGCCCGCATACTCACGAACTGGAGAATGTGGTGCCGGAGGAGCATTGGTTTGAAGGCAAATTGGGGAAGAGCCATGTAAAGGTGTACCTGCAGCGCGGCGGAGCCGGTGTGGTCGGCTTGTTTTACGCCAATGACGGCGCCTGGACGCCGACGTTCCTCGGCGGTGAATGGAAGGACAATAAGATCACGCTCTCGGCGGAATCGGCGGAGCACGCTCCGAGGGGCCAACTTCAAGGAGAACTGCTAAGTGGCGTTTTCACGGGAACCTGGATCCCCGATAGCAGCGACGGTGCCGAAACGGTGCGACTCTCAGCAGTTCAGAAGCCGGGCTGCGACGGTAGCGGGGTCTGGAAGCGCTTCGATGATCCGAAGTGGCCGGTATCGTTCTCCTACCCAGCATCATGGCGCATTAGGGAAGTCACCGAAACGCCGCAACGTATACAACTTACTTGTCCCGATCCTGAAGAGATGACCTACAACGCGGGTGTGACTATCTATGAGGGCAAGGGTGAACCTGGCGGGCCTTGGGAGCTGGTGCACTGCGCCAATGAATGGAGATTCGGCTCATCGTGCGCGAAAAGCCATGAGAACACCGCTTCGTTGAGTGTTTCGACGGTCCGCCAGCAGCCGGACGAGACGATCCTGAATATCGATAGTGAATGGCGCGTCTACTGCTCGGACGGAGGCTATATAGGGTTGGGTGATGGCGAAGACCGAGTCGTCCTGCTGCCTAATTTCTGGGTTGAGTTTATGGGGGCAGGCGGGGCTTCAGAAATTGTCGATCGCCTGGTGAAAAGTGCAGATGTGCGTGCCGAGCATAATGCCAAGTAAAGTTGGCGAGCATTTTACTTTGCGTCATCGACGGGGGGGTCGTCGCGACCAAACCAACTCCCGCACTCTTGCTCCGTGCGATGATTCGTTCTTCGCCTCTTTATAATGACTTGGGACCCGTAGAGCACTCTCGGCGCTCCTTGCCTCACCAAATTCTCTTGTTGGGAAACCCATGGCCGCACTGATTGAAGCAATCACCGTAAAACGCAAAATGGTCTTTGAGCTTGAAGGCATTCCGTATTACTGCCTTGAAGCCGAAGTCTCCACTCCCACTGCCCGCGGCGGCCAAACCCTCGTCCGCCTCAAGGTGCGGAACCTTCTCACCCGCGCGGTCTTCGACAAGACCTTCAAAGCCGGCGAAAAGTTCAAGGAGCCCGACCTCGAGCTCGTCGAATCGTCCTATCTCTATAGCGATGGCGAGGGTTCGCACTTTCTCGATCAGGAAACCTTCGACACGCACACGCTCTCCGAGAGCATGGTCGGCGACGCGCTGGAATTCCTGGTCGAAGGCGCATTGATCAAGTTGCACAAGTTCAACGGCAACCCCATAGGCCTCGAATTACCGTCGCAGGTCGAGCTCAAAGTTGCCTATACCGAGCCCGGAGCGCGCGGCAACACCTCGGGCGACGTCACCAAGCACGCCCGTCTCGAAACCGGCCTCGAGATCAAGGTTCCTCTCTTCATTCAGGAAGGCGAAAAGGTCCGGGTCTATACCGAAACCAGGGAGTTTGCCGGCCGGGCCTAAGTGTCCGATTAAAGCACATGCGGGGCTTTTTGGCTTTGCAGTTTTCAGGCCTCATGCATGGCTCTGACCCCTGGTTTCGGAACGGAAGCCACCGAGCTTGACACTCGTCTCGGACCCTCCTAACCTCAGACCATGGCAGTACAGCTCAAGCCCGAGCAGGAAGCACAGCTTTCCCAAATCGCCGCCCAAGTGGGTCGGGATGTCGATGATCTGGCTTGTGAAGCTGTCGACCGCTACCTGGCCGAAGAATCTCGTTTCCGCGTTGCGATTCAAGAGGGGATTGACGCCGCTGAGAGGGGCGAACTGCTCGCACCATCCGAGGTTTGGCGGAGAGTCGATCAAGTGTTGAAGTCCTGAAGAATCGAAATGCCGGATCCAACGCAAGTCAGATGGACCGAACCTGCCGCTCGAGATCTTGAAGAAATTTCCCAATACATCCAACGGGACCGGCCTGTGGCTGCGGCCAGAGTAGCCCAATCCCTCTTCGACGCAGCCAACAATCTCGGTTTTCTTCCCGGATTGGGCAGAGTTGGAAGGATCCCGGGTACCCGCGAGTTGGTCGTTTCCGGCCTGCCTTACATCATCGTCTACCGGTTGGCGAACACGGCAGTTCAGATTTTGCGCATCTACCACAGCGCCAGGAACTGGCCTGCTTCAGCGGGCTGACTCTCGTAATCCCGCCCCCCACTTTCCTCGTCCATCCTTGTGTGAGTTCCGGTGTCGAAGTGCGCTACCGTTGCCCCTGCTGCGGATTTAAGACTCTCGAAGCTCCGGCAGCCCTTAAGCTTTGTCCGGTCTGCTGGTGGGAGGACGACGGTCAGGAAGACGACGACGCCTCCGAAGTCCGCCTCACCGTCAACGGCCAGCTCAGCCTCAAAGAAGCCCGCGCCAACTACGCCCAGTGCGGCGCAGCCCATCCCCGTTTTCTCCCCTACGTTCGCAAACCGCAACTCGCCGAACAGTGAGCCAATTGCGTTTCTGACCTCCAGTTGCCATCGTCACCATTGTTCCGTTGGTGCCTCGCCTCTCTGTTCCCTCGCTCCCTCGCTCCCTCGTTCCCTTGTTCCCTTGGTCCCTGTTCCTTGGTCCCTGGTCCCTGTTCCCTTGTTCCCTGGTCCCTGCCTCCGCGGTTTGACCCCTCGTTGAAACCCCCGTACCATTGAATGAGGTGCTTCACCGGCCAAACGGCGCTGTATTTCCTTCATTTTCAGCCCGTAGCCGTAATCGACGAACGCGCCCGGAAGGTACAATCTTGAGTTCCAGCGGCACCCTCGAAAGCAAAACGGAAACGGCTGAATCCGAGCACCAGCACGATCACGCCGAAGCAGCTCACGACCACCAGCACGGCCCCGTTCTCAACCCCGATTGCACCCGCGAGCTGATCATCGATGTCCCCGCCGACGAGGTCGCTCCCGCGTGGCGCAGGGTCACAAACGGCTATCGCAAATACGCCAAGATCCCCGGCTTCCGTCCGGGAAAAGTGCCGGAGAACGTCATTCGCCGCCGGTTCGCTGCCGAAATTCGCAAGGAAGTCATCGACACGGTGCTTCCCGAGCGCTTCAACAAGGCGGTTAACGAGCTCAACATCCGTCCCGTCGGCCAGCCGCAGGTCCTCGAACTCACTTTAGAAGAAGGTTCCCCGCTCCACGTCAAAGCCGTCTTTGAATATCTGCCCTCTTTCTCCATCGACGGCTACAAGGACGTCAAGGTCGCGAAGCCTTCGGTCGAAATCACTGACGAAGAGTTCAAGCACGAGCTCAGTCACCTTCGCGACTCCCGCGCCACCATCGAGCCGGTCGAAGAAGACCGCCCGCTCCAGGATGGCGACTGGGCCGAGATCACCTACAAGGGCCAGATCCAGAGCGACCCTTCCGCGGCCGTGACCGACGCCGCTTCCGAAGGCGCAGCCGAATCCCGGCCCACACCGTCTGAACCGATCGGCGGCGAAAACACGCTCGTTGAAATCGGCGGTAAAGACACCGTCGAGGCCTTCACCAACTCCCTCCGCGGCGCCAAGCCAGGGCAGGAGCTGAAACTTGAAGTCATCTACCCGGCGGACTACGCTGAGGCCAAGCTGGCCGGCAAAACCGTTGCTTACGATGTTGAAGTCAAGGCCATCAAAAAGCGCATTCTTCCCGAGCTGAACGACGACTTCGCCAAAGAGCTCGGCCACTACGAAAGCTATGCCGATCTCGAGAAGAGCGTTCGCGATTACCTCGAAGCCCGCAAACGCCGCAGCGTCGAGGCCGAAACCAAGGACCATCTCTTCGCCGCGATGGCCGAGCGCTTCACCTTCCCCGTTCCTGAGTCGCTCGTCCAGGACCAGATTGACACGCGTCTCGAGCGTGGCCTGCGCGCCCTTGCCGCACAGGGAATGCAGCCCGAACAGATGCGCAAGCTCGACTTCACCCGCCTCCGCGCAGCCCAGCGTGACAGCGCCCTGGCCGAAGTCAAAACGCATCTCATCCTCGATCGCATCGCCGGTGAAGAAGACATAACCATCACGGACGAGGAACTGGATAAGGAACTGCAGATAGTATCTATCCAGTCACGCGAACCGCTCGATGCCCTGAAAGTCCGATTGACCAAAGACGGTGGGCTGGCTAGGATCAGGGAGCAGCTCAAACGAGACAAAACTGCTTCCATTTTGTACGAGCGCCTCCCCGCATAACATGGGGATCTCCCGGAGCACACGCCGCAAATGGGCCACACATCGCCCAAATCGGCAAGAAATGAGCTGAAAGCTGACGGCTGATGGCTGAAGGCTTAAAAGAAGCTAGGAGCTAACGAAGAAATGGCATTGGTTCCCATGGTGGTTGAGCAGACGAGCCGGGGCGAGCGCGCCTACGACATCTACTCCCGTCTGCTACGCGACAACATTATCTTTCTAGGTACCCCCATCGACGACCAGATCGCGAATCTTATCGTCGCCCAGATGCTCTTCCTTCAGGGAGAGGATCCTGAGAAAGACGTCTCTCTCTACATCAATTCTCCGGGCGGTTCCATCACCGCCGGCCTCGCTATCTACGACACCATGCAGTTCATCAAGAACAACGTGGTCACGTATTGCATCGGCCAGGCAGCCAGCATGGGCGCGTTCCTCTTGCTCGCCGGAACCAAGGGCAAGCGCTTCGCCCTGCCTAACTCCCGCATTCTTATTCATCAGCCGTCGATGGGCGGCTTGAGCGGTCAGGCGACCGACATCGACATTCATGCGCGCGAAATCCTGCGCATCCGCGAAATCACCAACAACCTCATCGCCCGCCACACTGGCCAGCCGCTCGAACGCATCGAGCGCGACGTTGAGCGGGACTTCATTATGAACGCCGAGCAAGCCAAGGAATACGGGATCGTGGACGAGATCATCGACCGGCCCCGAACTTAGCCCGTCCCCGTACATTGCGTGGGGGCGTACGTAGCCGGATGTTGGGAATTGGACTAAACTCTTTCTGGGGGAGCCGTAACCATGAAGACGCGCACAGGGCCGGAGGAGGCGCTACGCTGCTCGTTCTGCCATAAGTCGCAGGACGCTGTGGCCAAGTTGATCTCGTCGCCCAGCGATTACCCACGCGCCTATATCTGCGATGAGTGCGTTGCGGTCTGCAACTCCATCCTCGACGACGATCGCAGCGGCGAAGTTCCCGCTACTGCCGCCGGCCATCTCCCCAAGCCCACTGAGGTCAAGGCCTTCCTCGACGATTACGTCATCGGCCAGGACCAGACCAAGAAAAAGCTCGCCGTCTCCGTCTACAACCACTACAAGCGGATCCAGATGAACAAGGCCCGCAACAACGAGGTCGAGCTCTCCAAATCCAACATCCTCCTCATCGGCCCCACCGGCTCCGGCAAAACGCTTCTCGCCCACACCCTGGCCAAGATGCTTGACGTTCCCTTCGCCATCGTTGACGCCACCACGCTCACTGAGGCGGGTTACGTCGGCGAGGATGTTGAGAACATCATCCTCAAGCTCCTCCAGGCTGCCGACGGCGATGTCAACCGCGCCCAGCAGGGCATCATCTACATCGACGAAATCGACAAGATCGGCCGCAAAGACGAGAACCCCTCCATTACCCGCGACGTCTCCGGCGAAGGCGTGCAGCAGGCGCTCCTCAAGATCCTCGAAGGCACCGTCGCCAACGTGCCTCCGCAGGGTGGTCGCAAGCATCCGCACCAGGAGTTCACCGCGGTAGACACCACCAACATTCTCTTTATCTGCGGCGGCGCATTTGTCGGCCTCGAGCGTGTTGTCGGCCGTCGCATCGGCAAGAAAGCCCTCGGCTTCCGCAACGTTGACGCCGATGCCGATCAGGCCACCACACGCTCCCATCGCGATACCGAGCTGCTCCGCAAAACCGAGCCGCAGGATCTCATCAAGTACGGTCTCATTCCCGAGTTTGTCGGCCGCCTGCCTGTCATGGGCGTCCTCGACGAGCTTGACGAAGTCGCGCTCATCGAAATCCTCACCAAGCCGCGCAACGCCATCCTCAAGCAGTATCAGCGCCTCTTCGAATACGAAAACGTCCGCCTGCACTTCACCACTGAGGCGGCCTGCGCCGTCGCTCGCGAAGCCATGGCCCGCAAGGTCGGCGCTCGCGGCCTGCGCATGATCCTTGAAGAGCTCATGC
>CAYOVE010000195.1:0-6487 GCA_964407295.1 uncultured Occallatibacter sp. | reverse complement strand
CGACGATGCCGCCTACAGCTTCGCCTTCTCCCTGCCAGTCGGCCGCGCCGCGCCGCTCGTCGGGCCCAAATGACACTGTCCCCAGATCCCGCACCAGGACGGGCGTGCCATTCTTGGTCGCGACCGGGACGTTTTCAAGATCGGAGAGCGAGCGAAGATAGCCGGCGCCGCGGACCATATACTCGGCGCCGTTCATCTCCAGTACGTCTCCGCCCACTTCATTCGTGCTCTGCCTTACCTTGTCGATCACAGTGACTGCGGAGATTCCGTAGGAGAAGAGCTTATTGGGATCGAGATTCACCTCATACTGGCGGACAAAACCGCCGATACTGGCCACCTCCGCCACGCCGGGAACGGTTTCAAGCTGATAGCGCAGATACCAGTCCTGCAATGCGCGCAGGTCGGCCAGGCTCTTGGTATGACTTCGATCAATGACGGCATACTCGTAAACCCAGCCGGCACCGGTTGCATCGGGGCCGATAGCCGGATGCACATCCGCGGGCAGCCGACCTGCAATCTGCTGCAAGTACTCTGTCACGCGGGATCGCGCCCAATAGAGGTCAGTGTTGTCCTCAAAAACAACGAAGACATAGGAGTCGCCGAACATCGTTTGGGCGCGCACGTTCTTCACATGCGGAGCCGCAAGCAGGGCGGTCACAATCGGGTAGGTTACCTGGTCTTCAATAACATTCGGAGGTTCGCCGGCCCACTGCGTGTGAATGATCACCTGCACGTCGCTGATGTCAGGCAATGCGTCGAGCGGCACGCGTTGCAGGCACCAGATGCCCGCAACAACCAGAAGTATGGCCCCTGTGAATACCAGGAATGGATTGCGTGCGCACCACGCGATGATCCTTGAAATCATCACATCCCTCCCATGGCGCTGACGCTCAGTTGCTTTGTACCAACCGTCTGGCCGCCGCGTTGCACCGTCACAGTCACTTGCCAAGTGCCACCCGTCGACAATTGAATTGAGCCTTCATAAGTCCCGGTGCCCTTATCGGAGAGTGTGGCTGCGTCGCGCTCAGCCGCCATTCCCATCGCAGGCATCGCCGGCATAAAGAATGTTGCAGTCACTTGCGCGCCCGCCACCGGTTTTCCGTCGGTGCCAGTCAGCTTTACGCGAACCGTGTTTGTCCCTTTACGTGGTGGAGAAGGATCAGTGCTCAGGTCGACTTGTACTTGCGTGGCGGGCCCTGAGCCAGCAGCTGGGTGCGGCGCGATCGGCGCATATGCTCCCATCGCCGCCTGTAGTTGCGCTTCGGAATCCACAAGAAAGTTGGCGGAGCTAACAACTTTCTCGCCGGCCTTCAGCCCACTGAGAACGACGACTGAATCATCAAGTTGCGGCCCAATCACAATGGTGCGCGGTTCCAGGCTGCCATTTCCGTGATCGATAAACGCAACCGCCCGCGTGCCCGTTTCGAGAACCGCCGAAGCCGGTATCACCAACTGCCGCCCTAGCCGGACTGAGATTGCGACATTCACATACATCCCCGGCTTCAAAATCACGCCGGGATTGCTGAAGACAAGGCGCACACGCACGGTGCGTGTCGTCATGTCTACCTGCGGCAGAATCTGATCGATACGCCCGTTGAAGTGGCGTCCCGGATAAGCATCCACCGTCACCTGCGCCTGATCACCCGGGCGCAGCTTGCCTACGTCGTTCTGAAACACATTCGCATACACCCATACCGTGGAGAGGTCGGCGATCGTGTAAAGTTTTGTCTCCGGCTGCACGTACTCATTCGGCAGTGCGTCGCGCTCAATAATGTAGCCCGATGCCGGCGCTTCAACGGCGATGTTTCGCTGCACCTTGCCTGTCTGTTCCAGATCCGCGATGGCTTGCGCCGGAACACCAAATTGCTGCAAACGCTCTTCGGCGGCCTTCACCATCCACCCGTCATCCTGTGCTCCCATACCGTGCCCATCCTGGGAGAATGCGCTCTTGTTCTGGCGAGCCAGCAAATACTCCTGTTCGCTGCTGACAATATCCGGGCTGTACATGGTGAAAAGCCGCTGCCCCTTGCGCACGTACTGATAGGTCGCATTCGCCTGGACATCCTGAATCCACCCGGGAAAGCGGGACTGCACGTACGAAAGCCGTTCCTCATCGATGTCCACATTGCCGGGGACGCTCAGATCGTCACTCACATCCTTCATCTCAGCAGTCGCCGAAGTGACACCGATCTCCTGCATTCGCTGCGGCGATAACTGCAACGACGCAAGGGCCGGATCGATATTGGGCGCGGTTCCGGTAGGAGCCGCGGGCTGCGCAGTCGTGGCTGGTCCGCGTGCCACAACCGGATCCTGTGACGCAACCGGGGTAGCGGCGCGATACCGAGGCAAGAGTACATACACGAGAGCGGCTGCAAGTAATGCACAAGAGCCAACTGCTGCCGCCAATGCAAATTGATAACTGCTTGTCTTCATGGCTTCACCTCCATTGCCGGGGTTTCGGACGGGTTGATTGGAGTGCCTGTGGCCATTTCGAGATCCGCCAGGCGCGCGTCGAAATCGCCTACAGCCTGAAGCCACGCAAGGTCGATATTGACGACCGTCATCTGGCTGTCGAGCAAATCGAGCAGGCCCGTCTTGTCGTTCTCATACGCGATCAGGCTCGACTGGAGCGTCGCCTCGGCCTGCGGTTGCAGTTGGTCGTGATAGAGATGCGCCATCTTCTGCGCAGCCTCTGCCTCGACAAGCGCTTCCTTCACCTGGCCCGTTGCCGCATTGCGAAGCGCCGCCAACTCGGCATCCTGCTCGGTCGTCTGAGCCGTGGCCTCTGCAATCTCCGCATCGTGTTTGCGGTGATTCAGCCAGGGCAGATTCATCGAGCCCTCCAGCATGTATGCATTGCGCATGTTTTGCCCGGACGGCATGATCATGTAACCCGCTGACGCTGTGAAATCTGGCACATATGCCTTTTTCGCCAAAGATTGTTCTTTATGGCTGCGCTCGGCAGATTGCTGGGCCGCGAGCAGATCGGGCCGTGTGCGCATCGCCAAATCTTCAAGACTCTCAGCTTGCGGCAACACGCCGAGCACGGCGTGCTCACCAGTCACGCGCAGCGGCGATTCAGGATTGCGACCCAACAGTGTGTTCAGGCGGGCCCGCGCCAAATCGGCGTCATGATCGAAGCGGATCATGTGCTCGGCCAACTGCGTAAGCGCGACTTGTGCCTTCAGCATGTCCTGCTGTGGCACTTTCCCGTTGGTGTACTTGATCCTCGCCTCTTCAATCGCCTGGCGCGCAATCGCCTCATGCTGATCGTGAATCTGCATCTCGTCGTTGGCGAGCAGCAGGTCATCGAAGGCCTTATGCACGCGTACCCGAACGTCGAGGCGTACTTGCTCCAAATCCGCCTTCGCCTCGTCCGCACTCGATTCGGAAATACTCGTCTGCAGCGCCAGCTTCCCCCGGCCTGGAAACGTCTGGCTGATGCTGAACATGTTTTGCGCGTCGTTGTAGTCCCACGGCTTTTGCAGTGGAACTCCCCATCCGCGATACATTGCCATGGGATCGTCGAGCTTGCCGGTGCTTGAAACGTGCGCTTGGGCGACGGCGACGCGTCTGGCTGCCATTTCAATCTCAGGATTCGCGGCGAGGGCGATCCTTTCGGCTTCGTCGAACGTTAGGGGGGTTCCGGAACCGTTACTCTCATGGTGTTCGGGGAACAGAGCTGACACGCTCGCGAGTCCGTCGTTCACTGAAGGCGCTTGCGCGCGAGAGATTCCGCCGGACGCAGCGGTTGCAAGAACAAGAAGTGCAGCAATTACAGGTTTCATGACTCCCTCCAAAAGAGATTCGGTGCTTGAGCCTGCATGTGCATTCGCAAGGCGCATGGGCGCTCAAGGGTGCACGAAGGCCTGAGTTCAGCCTGCGAAGGAAGGAGTTTTAGATTCTGAGTGCGAAGGCGCCGCCTGGCGGAAACTGCGGCGGCGTTTCGTGTACATTTCCGTACGAGGAGACATAACCGACTGGCAGTTCCACACCAATCTGATGTGGAATTAAGAGGAGTCTCTGTGCATGCTCAGGGGTGTATGGAGGAACCGGAGGTACAGCGGGACTCTTTCCGCGGAACTGGCAGCACGAATCGGCTGCTCCCATCCCCGGCGAGTCACATCCTTGCGCTGCGGCGCCACAACAACTGGATAGGCTTGTTGAGTGGGCTCCAAGCAGGCACGCCGACGCCGGCGTTGCGGCCCAGAAGACCACAACCGCCAACATCAGCAACGCGCCTTTTCTTTCCCAGTTCATGGTGTCGAGGTCTCGAGAATCTATTGTAAGCATCTGCTAACAGGCTCCAAGCGACAGTGATTTAGATCACATTCGTGGATCCTGTAGACCGTAGTTGCTGTGACGAAGAAACTCCTTGCGGTATGTGCCTCCCGAAAACGTGCGAATCTCCTATTGGCATCCTGAAGCTTGACACGGATGAGGTCGTTGGTTCAAATCCAATCGCGCCTACCATTCATACATTCCTCTCCATGGTCCCCACAGCCCATCCTCGCGCATAAACATCAGCCTGTCTTATGTTTGACGCCGTGATATGCTCAACCCAGATTTAACGCGGTTCTTCAGTCAGAATGCGTCGTTTCCAGCGCCTGGAAGATTGCTTCTTCTTGATGAAAAAGACACTTGGCAGTTGGCGCTTCGCCTGACAGCGACTGGAGAACCGGCAAGGGAGCACAAGTCCATCACCGCGCCATGGCCTCTCACGAATCAAGTTCGCCGCCGCGGCCCCGCCTGGTGGTTCAAATCGGCGTAACGGGCCATCGGCCCAACCGGATATCCTCCGATGTCGCCGCCAGCCTGCCTGGCCAATGCGAACAGGTTCTGAAAGCCATCGCCGTTTTGGCCTCGGACGCGCGCGATCCTCTTCTTCATTCATCCCAGCAGCCGCTTCTCCGCATTCTCTCCCCGCTTGCTGAAGGCGCGGACCGCATTGTCGCCCACGCCGGTCTCGCCCTTGGCGCGGACCTGCAATGCCCCCTCCCATTCCTCGCGGCCGAGTACTGCCACGATTTCGAAGGCGCTGCCTCCCGCGACGAGTTCCACGATCTCCTCGCGAAGGCCTCCGCGGTTTTTCAGATTGAAGGTTCGCGATCCAGAGAGAACGAGTCTTACGAACGTGTCGGGCGCATGGTCGTTGAGCAGTCCGATCTAGTGATCGCCATCTGGGATGGCGAACCCGCAGCGGGTAGAGGCGGCACCACGCAGATTGTGGAAGAGGCCTTGGCGCGGCGCACGCCGGTCGTCTGGCTCAATGCGTCAGAACCGAAGGATCCCTGCATTCTCCGATCCGATAAGGCGGGCAAGCGCCAAACCCGGCCATTGGATGAGCTGAAGTCGATTTTTGACGCGCGCTTCTCTGATCCCGGAGGCAGCGACAACGGCTTTAACTTCAGTCACGCCTATTTCGCTGAGAAGCAGCCGAAGTTCGATTCGGGCCGGATCTTCCGTATCTTTCGCGATCTTGTCGCCCGCGGCCGCATTCGCATTGGATCGTGGCGCGTACCGGATTTCGAAAAGTCGTCGCGCGATGAATGGGAGAAGATGATTGCCAACTCCCCCGGCCTGCCCGAAGACGCGCAATACTTCCTGCTTGACCGGCTTTGCCCCCAGTATGGCTGGGCCGACGGACTATCCACTTACTATGCCGGGGTTCTTCGCTCGACCGCGCTGGCCACCAGCCTCATGGCTGCTTTTGCTGTCTTGGTTCCCATGGCGGATTACGTCTGTGGGCGAAACGGCATCGACTTGGGAAGAATTCCCGCGCTTATCGAATTTTCTCTGATCCTCATCATTCTCGCCATTACCTGGCACGGCCGCCGGAGACGCTGGCATGAACGCTGGCTCAATCTGCGCCAACTGGCCGAGCTCTTGCGTCAATACTGTTACCTGGCCCTGCTCGGCTGCGCGCTGGCCGCACCACCGCCTCCGGCTCACTTCCGATCCGGTCTCGACCGCTCCTGGGTTGACGGCATGTTTCGCAACATCGCGCGCGACCTCGGCCTGGTAAACGCCGTCATTGGCCAAGCCTATATCTCCTCTGTCGCCAAACTGATTGCGGACATCCTCGAGGGCCAGATCAAGTATCACGAAGGCAACCACGAGACGATGCACAAGTTAAGCCATCGCCTCCATCTCATTGGCACAGCTTTGTTCATCGGAACCGGGCTAGCCTGCGTCTGGCATGTGATCTTCGGTGAATCGCCCTGGCTGCTCTTGCTGGCAACGGTGCCGCCCGCCTTCGGCGCCGCGTTTTACGGCATCGCCAATCACGGCGAGTTTTCGCGCAGCGCCGATCGCTCGTTGGCCATGGCGCAAGAACTCGAGGCGATTCGGTCTGCAGGGCTGGATAAGGCGCTCGCTTCGCCCCACGAGACCTTCGCGGCGTTACGCCAGACCGCCGAAAAACTGGCAAGCGTTATGATTGCTGAAACCATGGATTGGAGCTTCGTCTTCCGCTATCGCACGTTGA
>CAYOVE010000194.1:0-6516 GCA_964407295.1 uncultured Occallatibacter sp. | reverse complement strand
CGTGCACGCCGCGGGCCTTGTCGTCGATGTAGAGCATGCCGCCGCCGATCATGACGGAGATATACATGGCGAGCGCCACGGTCATGGGCAGGAGGTACTTCAAATAATTGACGTAGGGATAAAGCTCGACGATCTCCAGCGCGATCAACTTCGAGAGCCGGTCCTGAACCTGCGGCGTGTTCATGGCGTTGACCAACAACTGCATTTCCGATTCGAGGGTGGCCGATGTGAACAGGTCGGAGTTGTCGACGACGAGGCCGAGTTGGGGTGCATCCTGCGCGTAGACGCGGCGCGAATATTGTTCGGGGATGATGACTGCGGCGTCGATCTTGCCGGTGCGCACGTCTTCGCGCGCCTCGACTTCATTGGGGTAGTCGATGGTGGTGAAGGTCTTGATGTTGGCGGCGACGGCAGCGAAGGCCTCGCGCACTTTGACGGCCTGCGGCCCATGGTCATGGTCGACCACAGCCACGTGCGTGCCGACAATCTTGCCGCCGAAGGCGTTGCCAATGATGATGAGCTGTAATATCGGCAGCATCAGCGACATGATCATCAGGGTGGGTGAGCGGAAAAACTTGCGCATCTCGCGCTCGATGATGGCAAACATTCTGTTCATGGCTGCGCTCCCGGCCGCGGCGGCATGGTGAAGACCGGCTTCACCTGCTCATCGCGCAGTTGGCGGCCTGTGTAGTGGATGAAGACGTCGTCGAGCGTGGTATTTTGCACGCTAAGCGAAGTGAGCGTCTCGCCGAGACTGGCCGCGAGCTCCACGATCTGCATGGTGGTCTTTGATCCCGACGTGGTGAGCACGCGGTAGAAGCCGGCGCTTTCCGGTTGCACGCTGGTTACGCCTTCGAGTTTCTGGAGGCGCCCTTCCCACTCCTCGGTCTCGCGGTCGAAGTGCACCTCCACGACATTCGCTCCGGCGACGCTGTTTTTGAGCTCCACCGGAGTGCCCAGCGCCACCAGCGTGCCGTGATCCACAATGGCGATGCGGTCGCACAGCTTGTCGGCTTCTTCCATGTAATGCGTGGTGAGGAGCATGGTGAGGTTGCGCGTGGTCTTGAGCTTGTTGAGCATTTCCCACACCGCAATGCGCGAAACAGGATCGAGTCCAGTTGTGGGCTCGTCGAGGAAGAAGATCTTAGGATTGTGCACGAGGCCACGCGCGATCTCAAGCCGCCGCCGCATGCCGCCCGAAAGGGTTTTGGTTTGCGCGTCGCGCCACTTGGTGAGGTCTACGGCCTCAAGCACGTCGTTAATATTCTTTTCGCGCTCAGCGCGCGGCACGCCGTAGAGCTTGGCGTAGATGCTCAGGTTCTCTCCGAGCGTCAAATCCTGGTCGCTGGTGAGGGCCTGGGGAATGACGCCGATGACGCGGCGCACAGCGTCGGGATCGTCGGCCACGTTGTGCCCGGCGACGATGGCCTTACCCGAGGTGACTGGTATGAGCGTGGTCATCATGCGGATCAGCGTGCTCTTGCCTGCACCGTTCGGGCCCAGCAGACCGAAGATTTCGCCCTCGGCGACGCTGAAGTTGACACTCTTGACCGCTTCAAAATCGCCGTAGCGCTTGCAGATGTTCTCGACCGCAATGGCAATCGGCCTGGCGGCGCCGTTGCTATTCGCCGGATTTTGATTGATGGCCGCGCTCACTGCTTCACCAACTTGGCCTTAGGGATGTAGACGTAGGCCGTCATGCCGGGCACGAACTTTTCGCCGGGATTGGGAATGAGAAGCTTGAGCTGGATGGTCTTGATGTCGCGCTTCATGCTGTTGACGTCGCGTTGCGTAGCAAAATCGCCTTCCGCAGCTTTGGCAATGACCTTGGCATAGAATGTGTCGCCGCTGGGCATGACGACGCGCAGCGAGTCGCCCAGCTCAACGCTGTCGGCCTGCGTTTCAGGCAGCGGCGCGTAGACCCAGGTTTGCGAAAGATCCATGATGGTGACGATGGGCGCACCGATGGTGACCACTTCGCCTTGCCGCGCGGCCCACACGTCTACCTTGCCGTCGATCGGCGAGACCACCTGCGCGTAACTCTCCTCGACACTCGCTTCCTGGGCCAGTGCACGGGCATTTTCCTCTTCGGCGCGCGTTTCTGCCACTGTATGCTCTGACACATTCGTCAGCAGCTCATGGGCGCGTGCCTGGCTCAGGTTGGCTTGTGCCGCGGAAAGATTGTCGCGCGCCGCGCTCACTGCGGCCTGCGCAGCCTGCAGGCTGGTCACGGCTTCGTCCCGCGACTGCGTGCTCATGATTCCTTGCTTGGCCAACGCCACCGTCCGGCTGGTATCGGCCTGCTGATGTTCGAAGTTTGCCTGCGCTTGCGCCAGCGCCGCCTGCGCAGACTTTACCTGCGCCTCCGCGCTCACCGTCGCGCTGGAAGTTTCGCCACGGTTCTGTTCTTCCGTTTCCACGGTGCCGCTCAGCTTGGACTTCTCACTCGCGGCCGTTGCCTGAGCCGCTTTGAGGGCCGCGGCAAGATCGTCGCTCTCAATGGTGGCGACGAGTTGGCCCGCTTTTACCGAGTCGCCCTCCTGAACCGTCAGATTCTGGATGCGGCCGGGGATCTTTGAGCTGACAATCACTTCGTTAGCGTCGACCGTGCCAACCAATTGCAGATCGCCGCCACGATTCGTGGTAAGCAGATACCAGATCAGCGATCCGATGGTCAGAAGTCCCAAGATCAGAAAAACTCGATTTCGCGCACTCACTTGGCTTTCACCTCAAATTTCTTGAATTCCGCGTACTCGGGCATGGGCGTGTCATTGAGGACCTTTGCCGCGAGCTCCGCGCCGTGTTTGCGATCCTGAAAAATTGCCTGGCCCAAAAACTCAACAAGCGCCACGCGGCGTGCCTGCAAGGCCTCTTTTTCGAAGGGTTCGAATTGCAGGATGTGACGCCAGATGGGCGCGCTGAGGAAGTAGAAGACGTTTCCTCCGAGCGCCGCCAAAACAATTTGCAGCCATTCGGCCTCGATGAGCTCGCCGGACGCGGTGCCTTCGCGCACCATGGACTGAAAAATGGCGTGCAGCGGCCCAAAGATGCGCTTGACCAGGATCAGCCACTCGCCTTCTTCACCCTTATGCATGCGCATCATCTCGTGCTGCATGAGGGTTTGAAACTCACGCTGCGTTAAGATGCGGTCAAAATGATCGAGCGCGGCGCGCAGCGTCCGCTCGCCTGGGGTTGCGTCACGGAGGAAAACCGCCATGGAGCGGTCACGCACCCGCGCCGACACCATCTCCAACGCAGCGGAGTACAGCTTCTCCTTGCTCTCAAAGTAGTAATAGAGAAGTGCCTTGTTGACGCCGGCGGCGACAGCAATCTGTTCCGTGCGCGCCCCGGCGAGGCCGTTGGCAGCGAATTCGCTCAGCGCGGCGTCGAGAATGCGGCTGCGAGTCTCGGCGGATCGCTCTGCCTGCGCATCGGAATGAGTGGTTGGGGTCATGATCAGCAAATTAACTAACTGGTTAGTAAAATAACCCAGAACGTGCGGATTGGCAAGTCAATTCCGTTCGTGGAGATGACAATGACTCTACAAGTAACTGATTCTTCGCATCTTATAATCCGGCTGCCGACAGGGGGTTGCGAGCAGCCCGAAGCACAGCTTCCCCGTACTAAAGCGAAACATTCCTTTGACCTTCGGTTTGGCGCGTTAGTCGAAGACGACCGTCTTGTTGCCGTAGCAGAGGATGCGGCGGTCGAGGTGCCAGCGGACGGCGCGCGAAAGAACCATGCGCTCGAGATCGCGGCCGCGGGCGACGAGGTCCTCAACCTGGTCGCGATGCGAGATGCGCGCCACATCCTGCTCGATGATGGGGCCGTCATCGAGAACCTCGGTGACGTAGTGGCTGGTGGCGCCGATGAGCTTGACGCCGCGCGCGTGCGCCGCGTGATACGGTCGCGCACCGGTGAATGCCGGCAGGAACGAGTGGTGCACATTGATGATGGCTGCGGGATAGTGAGCGACGAAATGCGGCGAAAGAATCTGCATGTAGCGCGCGAGAATGACGAGATCGATCTGGTGCTGCGAGAGTAACGCGAGTTGCTTGGCCTCGGCGTCGGCGCGCGTCGCGGTCGTGACCGGCACGTGCTCGAAGGGCACGCCGTAGAAGGCGGCGAGCTTATCGACCTCGCGATGATTGGAGACGATGAGCGGAATCTCGCATGCCAGCTCGCCGGTGCGCCAGCGGTGCAGCAGATCGGCCATGCAATGCAGGTACTGGGAGCAGAAGAGCGCCACGCGCGGAGGACGCTCGCTCGAGGTCAACTTCCAGTTCATGCCGAGCTCAGCGGCGATGGGCGTAAATACCGCCTTGAAGGTAGCTAGATCGAAGCCATCCAGCGCCCATTCGACGCGCATGAAGAATAGTCCAAGGTCACGGTCGATGTGCTGGTCGGCGTGGAGAATGTTGGCGCCGCGCTCGTAGAGCAGGCCCGAGACGCGCGCGACAAGACCTTTGCGATCCGGGCAATCGATCAAAAGGACAGCGGAATCTTTCATCTTGAGTTCAGATTACGACACTCCTACCGACGGCGGGTGTCTGTGACGAGCGAGGCATTCAAAAAGCAACCGCAGATCCTTCGACTCCCTCCGCTGCGCTTCGGTCGCTCAGGATGACAAAGCTGGGGCTGCCGAAGCAGCCCCGAGGTGGCGAAACGGTTGCGCCTCAGTCGTAATACTCGAGGCCGAGGTGCGTGATCAGGTCAGCGCCCATGATGTGGCGGAGCGTGTTCTTGAGCTTCATCGACTGGATGAAGAGATCGTGCTCCGGATACAAGCCTTTGGCCGACTGCGGCGACTTGAGATAGAAGCTGAGCCACTCCTGAATGCCGATGGAGCGGAGCTCAGGCGTGCGCTTGGCCAGATCGAGGAACAGCACGAGGTCGAGCGCGATGGGCGCGGCCAGAATCGAGTCGCGGCACAGGAAGTTGACCTTGAGCTGCATTGGATAGCCGAGCCAACCGAAGATGTCGATGTTGTCCCAGGCTTCTTTTTCGTCGCCACGGGGCGGATAGTAGTTGATGCGAATCTTGTGGTAGATGTCGCTGTAGAGATCGGGATAAAGATCAGGCTGGAAGATATATTCGAGCGAGCCGAGCTTGGACTCTTCCTTGGTTTTGAAGGAGTGCGGCTCGTCGAGGACTTCGCCGTCGCGATTGCCCAGAATGTTGGTGGAGAACCAGCCCTTGACGCCGATCATGCGCGCCTTAAAGGCCGGCGCGAGCACGGTCTTCATAAACGTCTGGCCAGTTTTGAAGTCCTTGCCGCAGATGGGCGCGGCGTTTTGCTTGGAAAGCTCGATCATTGCCGGGAAATCGACGGTGAGGTTCGGCGCGCCGTTAGCGAAGGGCACACCCTCTTTGAGCGCGGCGTAGGCGTAGATCTGCGAGGGCGCAATGCCGGGGTCGTTTTTCTCGAGCCCTTTCTCGAAAGCCTCGATGGATTGATGGACAGCGGTCGGCTTCAGGAAGATTTCGGTTGAACCGGCCCAGATCATGACGACGCGATTGACGGTTTTCTTGAAAGCGCGAATATCGGCGCGCAACTGTTCTGCCAGGTCGCGTTTGTTCTTGCCCTTCTTCACGTGTGTGCCGTCGAGGCGCTTGACGTAGTAGCGATCGAAGACCGCGGGCATGGGTTTGATCTTGGAGAGATAGGGCTTCAGCTTTTTGAGCGTTTCCGGCTCGAGAACCGCAGCGTGCGCGGCTGCCTCGTATACGTTGTCTTCAAAGATGTCCCAGCCGGTGAAGACAATATCTTTCAAATCGGCGAGAGGAACAAAATCCTTGATGAGCGGCGAGTGGTTATCGGTGCGCTTGCCCAGGCGGATGGTGCCCATCTGTGTGAGTGACCCGATCGGCTTGGCCAGTCCGCGGCGAACGGCCTCAACGCCGGCAATCATTGTGGTGGCCACGGCGCCGAGTCCAACAACCATCACGCCTAACTTGCCCTTGGCAGGCTCAACCATCATTGCAGCAGTCTTACGCCCCATCGACGAAGGGGCCTCGTTTTTCGCGCCGCCTTTTTTCTTCGTTGCCATTGCTTCTCCTACCCTTCCTTAACGGATGATTTCAAAATCGAATTTGCTATGCGGCCTCTGCGTTACGCGCACGGCTGACATGCGACCAGACAAACCAGACGATTGCGACCAGGATCGCGATCTCCACAACAAGATGGAAGCGATGAAATATTTGTTCGAGGCGCGGATCGGTTTGCCACTTCTCGCCAAGCTTCATGCCCGCCCAGGCGAGGCATATATACCAGGTGATTGAACCTAACGAAGTGTAGATGTGAAAGCGCAGCCGCGGCATGCGGGCGATTCCCGCCGGGATGGAAATGAACGTTTGCAGCACGGGCATCATGCGCGCGAGAAGAACGGCGACGGAACCGTACTTTGCGAAGAACCAGCCCATGCGGTCCAGATCGTGATTGCTCATCAGGACAAACTTGCCGTAACGCTCAACGAATGGACGCCCGCCTTTGGCTCCGATCCAATAGCCGATGGC
>CAYOVE010000193.1:0-6544 GCA_964407295.1 uncultured Occallatibacter sp. | reverse complement strand
TCAGCACTGCTCGATGCGATCCTCGTCGAGCTGCGCCGCCGTAGTTTTCATTGCGCGATGGGCGGCGTCTCCCTGCCCAACGAGGCGAGCGTGGCGCTCCTTGAGAAATTCGGCTTTCGCCCCGTCGCGCACTTCAAAGAGGTCGGCTACAAATTCGGTCAGTGGATCGACGTCGGGTACTGGCAGCTTCTGCTCTAACGACCAAGTCCCACCGGGTGCCCCAACCTTGCCGGCCTTTTGTTTTTCCGGCTAGGGTGGGAAACGAACTCCGTTAATCCCGCTTAAACGCGCCGAGCGAAGCTGACTCGCTAACTTGCTGACTCGCCGACTCGCTGCCCTACGCGTTAATCGCCATCCCCTCCACCGCGCCATATCCATCGAGCATCGCCTCGCTCAGCGTCGGGTGCGCGTGGATCGTGAACATCAGGTGCTCCACCGTTCCTTCCAGCTCCATCACGGCAACGGCCTCGGCAATCAGCTCCGTTGCCTGCGGCCCGATAATGTGTACGCCCAGAATCTCGCCGTACTTCGCGTCAGCCACCACTTTCACAAACCCATCGTGGCTGTCGACAATCGTGGCCTTCGAGTTTCCCGCGAACGGAAACTTGCCGACTTTTACTTCGTGGCCCTTTTCCTTCGCCTGCGCCTCGGTCAGTCCTGCGCTGCCGATTTGCGGCTCGGTATACGTGCAGCCCGGAATCCGATCCCGCCGGACAGGTTTGAAATATTTCCCCGCAATCTTTGCCATCGCCACCATGCCGCTCATCGCGCCTACATGCGCCAGTTGCGGCAGCCCCGCCACAATGTCGCCAATCGCAAACACACCCGGCTCGGCGGTTTCCTGCGCCTCATTTACCTTCACAAACCCGCGCTCCAGCTCGACCTTCGTTTTCTCCAGGCCAATCCCATTTGTCAGCGGCCCGCGCCCCACGGCCACCAAGACTTTCTCAGCTTCTTTCACCTGCGCGTTTCCGTTCGCATCCGTGTAGCTCACCTTCACGCCATCCGCGGTCTTCTCCACTTTCTCCACTTTCGCGCCGGTGCTCGTCTCGATGCCGCGCTTCCTGAAAACACGCGCCAGCTCCTTCGAGATCTCTTCGTCCTCCACCGCGACCATGCGCGGTAGGAACTCCAGAATCGTCACCTCGGTCCCAAAGCTCCTGAAGATCGACGCGAATTCCACGCCCACCGCACCCGCTCCGATCACGATCAGCGACTTGGGCGGCGCGCTCAGGCTCAGAATCTCGATGTTGGTCAGGATCGTGTCGTCGGCCTTCAATCCCGGCAGCAGCTTTGCCTCCGATCCTGTCGCGATCACCACGTTCTTCGCTTTCACCGGGCTTTTCACCCCGTTCGACTCAACCTCCACCGTGTGCACGCCTCCTTGCGCCGGCCCGGTCACTCTTCCAAAACCAGGCAGAACTTGAATCTTGTGCTTTTTCATCAGGAACTCGAGGCCCTTCACATGCTTCGTGATGATTGCGTTCTTGCGCGCCAGCACCGCCGTCCAATCGAGCGACCGCGCCTCGACTCCCTTGATGCCAAACTCCTCCGCTTCCTTCAGGTAGTCCCATAGTTCGGCATTGAACAGCAGCGCCTTGGTCGGAATGCAACCCACGTGCAGGCATGTCCCGCCCAGCTTCGGGCTTGCGTCGATGAGCGCAACTTTCAGCCCGTACTCTGCCCCGCGAATCGCCGCCGTATATCCCGCCGGCCCGCCGCCAATCACTGCCACGTCGTAAATCGTCTCTGGATTTGTCTCTGCCACGCGAAACTCCGTTCGGGGATGTGCGAAGAAAGCAAGACAGGCACTCCCACAAGCTAGTTTAAATGTCCCACAATACTCAGCAATAACCCAGGATTGACAGGATCTGTCCACCGCGGGCGAGGGGGAAATCTGCGACTTCCTTGCATCTGTCGCAGACCTTGTGCACATCGGTTGAGTATCCTGGAGCAACAAGCAGATCGGGACGGGACTGAATCGCAGCGCGCAACCGAGCGACTGCATCCGCAAAGGTCGCCGGCATTTGCGCCTTTCTGTGTTCCGGCCAAATGTGTTGGACTTCGTCGCATGAAATCACCTCCGACATCCGGAGAAAATCGCGGGCAAACTTCGATGGCACCGCTTTGCCGTCTGTCAGGTCCCAGCTCAGGCGGGCATGCCGCGCTGCCATATCCCCAAGCGAAACCATCCGAATGGAAACTCCGGCAATTTCCACTCCTATCAGTCTTTTCATCTCGGAACCGTAGGCGCGAAATAAGTCAATGCGCAGCTTTGTCTCGGGATCGATACACTGCAACAGGTTTTTCCCCGGAAGGTCGTCTGGATGCACGTGCCGGAATAAAAAACCGTTCGTGAGAGTTCTCGGAATGTCGGCAAAGGCAGGAACGATAAAATCCAAGTCGTTGAAATCCCGTTCGAGCGGCGGCCTATGAGCGAGCAGAAGGTGTGTTTCGATGGCTAACCCGCCTGTCAAGGCAAAATGAGCGATATTGTTGGTGGCGAGTTTGCGTAAGGTCCGATGCACGCGACTCCAGTCGGCCGGAGCGAGGAAAGGCTTAAGCGTCATAGGACCGCTGCTCCGCAGGTTCCCCTGTAGTGAGCTCCTTGAGCTGCTCCTGAGCCGCCCGCACCGTCTCCGCCTCATCGCCGAATCCATCGATCCACCGCACCTCCGGCTCCCGCCTGAACCACGTCATCTGCCGCTTCGCATAGTTGCGATGCCCCTGCTGTGCCGCCTTGATCGCATCCTGCTCGCTCATCGTCCCGTCCAGCACGCCTCGCGCCTGCCGGTATCCCAGCGAATTAAGCGCCTTCACCGCACCATACTTCGCCACAAGCCCGCGCGTCTCCTCCACCAGCCCCGCTGCAAACATCGCCGCGCATCTTTCGTTCAACTTTTGATACAGCGCATCCCGCGGCGGATTCAACCCGATCCGAAACAGCCGGAATCCCGTCAACGGATCGCGTCCGACATCTTGATCGCCAAGAATTTCCGACATCGGTTTCCGCGCCGCCACACACACTTCAATTGCGCGAATCAGTTTCGCCGTGTCGTTGGCATGAATGCGCTCCGCCGTCGCCGCATCCAGTTTTCGCAGCACGCGGTGCAACCATTCGCTCCCGTGCCGATCCGCACTCCGCCGCAACCGCGCCCGCAAATCTTCGCGTCGCGCCGGCCCCGCAAACAGACCTTCCGTCAGCGCGCGCAGATAAAGCCCCGTTCCGCCAGTCACAATCGGCAGATGCTCACGCGCCGCGATCTCGCCGAGTGCCGCACGCGCCCGCCGGCTGTACTCGCCCGCCGTAAACGCCTCATCCGGCTCGGCCACGTCAATTAGATGATGCGGCACGCGCGCCCGCTCTTCCTTGGTCGGCTTGGCAGTGCCCAGCTCCATGCCACGATACACGGCCACCGAATCGCAGCTCACAACGTCGCCGCGGAACCGCATCGCCAGCTCGAGCGAGAGCGCCGTCTTCCCGCTGCCCGTCGGCCCCAGCACAATCACAACCAGCGGCTCGCCCTTATCCTCGGCCGGCTTTTCTATTCCCTGTTCCCTGGTCCCCATTCCCTGCATCACAGCCGCCACCACCCCTGCGGAAAAATCCACTTCGGGTTCGTGTGCAGCAGCCACCACAGGCAAATCGCCGCCGCCACAATCAGCAAGCCAAACACCTGGTTGCGCCGGAAGACGCGCGTCTGCCCCTCGCGCGCAGCCTTCTCGGCCTGCTGCTCGTTGTACGGCTTGATGCGCGTCTCGACCATCTTGCCTCTTGCGACCGGCTCCTGCGCCTCACTGCTGGCGCATCCCGCATCAGTATAGGCGAGTGCAAGCTCATCAAATTTGAGGACGCCCCGTTTGACTTCCCCCGCCTCCATTGCCGATGATCTTTTTGGTCTTGGTTGAATTTTGTTGGAAGGAAACAATGAAAGTCCTCATCCTCGGTTCCGGCGGCCGCGAACATGCTCTGGCCTGGGCGGTCAAACGCAGCCCGCGAGTTACAGAAGTTGTTTGTGCGCCCGGCAACGGCGGCATGGCCCAAATCGCACGCTGCGTTCCCGTTGACCTCAAGAACGTTGCTGCAATGGTCCGCCTCGCCGAAGCTGAAAAGCCCGATCTCACCATCGTCGGCCCAGAGCTGCCGCTCTCACTCGGTATCGTCGATGCGCTTCAGCAGCGGGGACTGCGCGTTTTCGGTCCCACCCGTGCTGCCGCCATGCTCGAATCCAGCAAAGGCTTCGCCAAGCGCTTCCTTCAGCGCCACAATATTCCCACGCCCAACTACGCCGTCTGCGCCTCGGCTGCCGAAGTCGAGAAGGCCGTCGAAATCTTTCATCCGCCCATCGTGGTCAAGGCCGACGGCCTCGCCGCGGGCAAGGGCGTCATCATCTGCGATTCGCGCGCCACTGCGGCTGAAGCTGCGCAAGGCCTCTTCACCGGCGCGCTTCTCGGTTCATCTGAGCAGCAGGTCGTCATTGAGGAATTCATCCAGGGCGACGAAGTCAGCTTCCTTTGCCTCAGCGACGGCAAGCACGTCGCGCCGCTCGTTCCAGCGCAAGATCACAAGCGCATCGGCGAGGGCGACACCGGACCCAACACAGGTGGCATGGGCGTCTACTCCACCGACTCGCTGCTTGATCCCGCCATGTCCGATTGGATTCTGCACCACATCGCCATCCCCACAGTCGACGGCATGGCCGCGGAGGATACTCCGTTCGCCGGCGTCCTCTATTGCGGTCTCATGATGACCGCGCGCGGACCGCAGGTGCTCGAATTCAATGCCCGCTTCGGCGATCCGGAGACCCAGGCCATCCTCGTCCGCCTCGAAAGCGATCTTGTCGACGCGCTCGATGCATGCGTCGACGGCAGCCTTGCCGACACGCCCCTGCGCTGGGCTTCCGGCGCTTCTGCCTGCGTTGTCGCCAGTTCCGGCGGCTATCCCGGCAGCTACAAAAACGGTTTCCCTATCGCTGGCCTCGCGGCCGCAGCCCAGGTTCCGGGCGTTCAGGTCTTTCATGCGGGCACGGCGCAGGTGGGCGGGCAAGCCGTCACGGCCGGCGGGCGCGTTCTCGGCGTCACTGCCGCTGCCGATTCGCTGGAACAAGCTCTCGCTCGCGCCTATCAAGCCATGGCCGAGATCTCCTTTGAAGGAATGTACTACCGCCGCGACATCGGACATCGGGCTCTCGGAGCGGCAAAATAGAATCTCCCGATCCCCGCAATTCAAGAATCACGATTCACGAACCACGACTCGCGATTCACGAGGAGCTCATCATGAGCGTAGGAATCACGTTTGACGAGATGCTCGCCTGGAACGATCAGGCGTCCGCCTACTGGAAAGCTCACTTCGAAGCCAATCCCAATCTCCTCGATCTGCCCTGCGGCATCGGCGGCGCAAAAAACGTTCAGGAGTTTGTGCGCCACATCTGGGGCGCGGAACTGCGCTGGGCCCAGCGCCTGGGCGGAATCGAAGAAACGCCGCGCGAAAAAGTCCCCGCCGGCCCGCTCGATGCTCTCTTTGATTTGCACACCCAGGCGGTCGCTATCTATCAAAAGGTTCTCGCCGCACCGGAACAAACCTGGAGCGATCCTTACATACTCAATGTTGATTGGATCCCTCCGGAGCAGCGCTCCGTCTCGCGCAGAAAGATCGCGGGGCATGCGCTTTTTCACAGCCAGCGCCACTGGGCGCAACTTGCCACGCTGGTCCGCAACGCCGGTTTCCCCTCGGAATTCCGGGGCGACCTGATTTTTAGTCCTGCGCTGCGCTAGGCTGCGGCGCGGGCACTTGCCCCCCTTGTTGCTTCTGGAAGCATGACCGGCAAAGCACCGGCCTGCCCTGCGTCGGCTTGAACGGAACCGTCGTCTCCGTGCCGCACTCTGAGCACGTGGTCCGCGTCTCCGGCCGCACGCGCTGGCTTCCCCGCGCACGCTTCGCCTTGCACTGCTTGCAATGCTTGGGGTCGTTCTTGAATTGTTTATCGTGGAAAAAGAGCTGCTCGCCCGCTGTAAAAACAAACTCGGCGCCGCAGTCAACGCACTTCAGAACTCGATCGGTGAATTCCATGGCCGGCTTCCCTCACAGGGACTTGCGCCGAAATCGGCCATGGCTCAGCAGGATCTCGCCGGTTCCGGTTCCCTGTATTCGTTCGTCGTGCACTACAAGGGGCCCGGACCGCACCTAAAACAGGGCGGCATTCGAACTTTTGCCCGCATGTGCGGGCGACATCACACTTCCCAGGCCAAACGCCTGGTCAGCGATCTTTCGCGCTTCCTGGTTTCTGAAGGGGTTGCGGCAAGCTGTCCCGGAACTCATTTGCGGGGCAAGTGCCAAAGGGTTCCCAAATCGAACAGTCGACAGAAACTGGAGAAACGTTCGAGCAAATTCGAACGCCGCGGTCGCCGTCCCGATTCTTTCTAGCAGCCTTGCTTCGGCTCTTTGAAGGCTGTCGGAACTGTGCTTCCCGCGGCGGTTATTGAACTTAGTCCTGCTCTTTACGAGCCTTCTTGCGGTTCCGCTTGCGCGCCAAAGCTGCTTTGA
>CAYOVE010000192.1:0-6563 GCA_964407295.1 uncultured Occallatibacter sp. | reverse complement strand
AACATGGAGGACCCGCCGCGACTGCCGTTTAGCGGAAAATTGCGCGCCGATGCGGAGATGAGCGAGACGGTTCCCGTGGATCCGAAGGTGGCCTACGATGTGCGCGACGTGATTGTGCGCGTAGTGGACAACCAGGATTTTCTGGAGATTCAACCGGAGTTTGCCGCGAATATTGTTATTGGTTTTGGACGGTTGCAAGGGCGACCCGTAGGGATTGTGGCCAACCAGCCGTGCGTGCAGGCGGGGGCTCTGGACATCGATGCTTCGGACAAGGCGGCGCGGTTCGTGCGGTTCTGCAACGCATTCAACATTCCTCTGCTGACGTTTGTCGATGTGCCGGGATTTTTGCCGGGTGTGGAACAGGAGCGCGGGGGAATCATTCGGCATGGAGCGAAGCTGCTGTTTGCGTATTCCGCAGCAACGGTGCCGAAGATCACCGTGGTTTTGCGCAAGGCGTATGGCGGAGCATACATCGCGATGTGCTCCAAGGGACTGGGCGCGGACCGCGTGGTGGCGTGGCCCACGGCGGAGATTGCAGTGATGGGCGCCGAGGGCGCGGCGGAGATTGTGTTCCGGCGGGAGATTGATGGAGCCGAGAACAAAGCCGAACGGCGCAAGGAACTGGTGGACGAGTACCGGGAGACGTTTTCGAATCCATACGTGGCGGCGGGGCGAAGACTGGTGGATGACATTATTGAGCCCGCGGAGACGCGGCGGTACCTGGCGCGGGCATTGGAATCGTTGCACGGGAAGCGGGAGCTGCGGCCGCAGAAAAAGCATGGATTGATTCCTCTGTAGGCGGAGACATGGCATGAAAATGCACTGGACAGAGTGGGCGGCGTTGACGGCTTTAGTGGGCGCGGTCGGAGTGGCTGTTTACGCCGCGATGGTGCGGGTGATGCGGCGCGCCGTGGCCGAGAAGCAACGGGAGACCGATCGCCAACTGAGCGCGATGGCCGCGACAGTGACCGCGTTGCAGGCCCGCGTGGCGGAGCTTGGCGGGCTGCAGGCAAAACCGGGCGAGGACGCAGCATTATCCGTGAAGGCAGACGCGACATCGCCGCAGAAACCGGAATCTCCGGAGGCCGAGACGGTTGCAGTGCTGACCGCGGCGGCGACGGCATTCCTGAGCAAGAAAGCGCGCATCCGCTCGGCACAGATCCTGGTTGCAGAGCAGGGCGCGGGGACATGGGCACAGCAGGGGCGCGCGTCTGTACAGACCTCGCACAATCCGCGCTCAAGAGGATGAGCGCGATGACAGGACTTGAGAGAAAGCGAGCGGAACGTTGAAGCTTCAGATCACGATCGACGGAAAGGCGTACGCGGTTGACGTGGAGGTTTTGGAAGATGACGAGGATGCAGCGCCGAGTTACGGCGCGCACCCCGTGGCGCACGCAACCGACAGCCATTCGCTCGCGCATGCGGACAGTTGGGACAGCGAGGGAGAGATTTGCCGCAGCCCGGTGATGGGTTTGGTGATCAAGGTGAACGTGGAACCGGGACAAGCCGTGCAAGCCGGCGAGCTGGTAGTGGTGCTGGAGGCGATGAAGATGGAGACGAACGTGACGGCGCCGCGAGCGGGAATCGTGAAGAGCGTGCACGTAAAGCCGGGCGATCCGGTGAAATTGAACCAGTTGATGATGGAGATGGAGTAAACAGGATCTGACTCAGGTCCCTCCGCCACGGCGGACGAGGGACATGGGGCACCCAGATCCGGGGTCGATTGAAGGGCCGAAATGAAAGAAGTGGACGAGGCGTTAAAGGGCGAGGAGTTAAAGCAGGTTCCTGGAATCAGGTTCGTGGATCACTTGGCTATCGCGGTGAAGCCGGGCGAACTTGAGGACCAGGTAAAAGCGTACGAGAGGCTCGGATTCAGGGAGATTCATCGTGAAGAAGTGCGCGGAACGGATCAAGTGCGCGAGGCGCTTTTGCAGATTGGCGAAGGACCGAATCTGATTCAGCTGCTGGAGCCGCTATCTGCAGATTCGCCGGTGCAGAGGCTCATCGACAAAAACGGCGGACGTGGCGGGCTGGCGCATGTGGCCTTTCGAGTGGAAAGCGCCCAACGCGCGTTCGACGCGATGCAGGCTGATGGGTTCCAACTGATCGACAAGGCTCCACGCAAGGGCTCGCGGGGCACGACGGTTTTCTTTGTGCACCCCAAGTCGCGTGCCGATGGTGCATTTGGTTTCCTCATGGAGATGGTGGAGGAGCCTGAGAGCAAATGAGAGAAGGCGGCGATGGAACATTTGCTTGAGGAGTTTTCTCCGGTTAGCACGGCCGAGTGGGAAGCGGCGATTGCGCGTGACTTGAAGGGCGCGGACTACGAGAAGCGGCTGATCTGGCGTAGTGACGAGGGACTTGCGGTGAAGCCGTATTATCGCGCCGAGGATCCTGGGGATCTGGCATGCATGGATGCGGCTCCGGGAGAGTTTCCTTATAGGCGCGGCTCGCGCGCAACCGGGGATTGGCAAATTCGCGAAGAGATTGACGCGGTGGACGCAGAGGCAGCGAACCGGGAGGCGCGCGCCGCGGTTGCTGCCGGAGCCGAGGGAGTTTCATTCAGCGGGATCCGGGTTGAATGTGCCAAAGATTTAGACGTGCTGCTCGCGACTCTCGACGAGATTCCGATTCATTTCGAGCACGCCGACGAGGGACTGGTAACGCTGCTACTCGAGAGGCTTCGCGCGGGACGATACGCAGCGCGGGTTTCGACAAGATTCGACGCACTGGCCAATGTGGACTTCGCGGCGGAGGCGATTAACCGCGCGCCTGAAGGATTTGTGCCGTTCACGATTCATGGGGATGCTTTCGAGGAGGCTGGCGCGACCGCCGCGGAAGAGGTCGGATTCACCTTGGCGGCGGGAGTTGATTTTCTCGGCGCCGTGCAGGAACGAGGCGTGGATGCAGGCCGCGCGGCAGCAGCGATTGAGTTCGGTTTTGCGATGGGCTCCAACTATTTCTTTCAAGTTGCCAAGCTGCGCGCGTTTCGAATGGTGTGGGCGCGGGCGGTCGAGAGCTTTGGCGGGACGCGTGCGGAAGGGCAGGCATACATTGCGGCGCGCACTTCGCGGTGGAACAAAACGGTCTACGACCCTCACGTAAACATTTTGCGCGCCACGACCGAAGCGATGGCGGCGGTTCTGGGAGGCGCGGACTCGGTGATGGTGGCGCCCTTCGATGCTTGCTACAAGCGACCCGATGAGGCAGGCCGCAGGCTGGCGAGGAATACGCAGATCCTGCTCAGGCATGAAGCCGGGTTGGGACGCGTGGCGGATGCTGCCGGCGGATCGTACTACGTGGAAACGGTCACCGACTTTCTGGCGGGCGAGGGCTGGAAGATCATGCAGGGGATCGAGGCTCGCGGCGGCTTCCGAAAGGCCCAAGAGGATGGCGCAATCAAAGCGGCGCTGGAGCGATCCATGGCGGCGCGAGAAAAGGCGGTGGCGTTGCGGAGGCGGGTGTTCGTTGGAACGAATCAGTTCGCGAATCCTACCGAGCAGGCGCTGAGCCACTGCGAGACTGGGCGGATATGCGAGAGCAAGCGCGGAACGCACGCATACGAGGAGCTTCGGCTGCGAACCGAGCGACACGTGGCGGCAGGGGGCGTGACACCGCGCGTACTGCTGGCAGAGTTTGGAGATGTGAAGCTGCGCGCGGCGCGCTCGAACTTCGCGGCAAACCTTTTTGCTTGTGCCGGATTTGAGACGGTGACGCGACGGTTTCGGAGAGCACAAGAGATTGCGGCGGCAGAGGGCGACCTGATCGTGCTCTGCAGCGCGGATAAGGAGTACTCGGCGATTGCCTCGGAGCTGATGCCGAAGCTGAAGGCGATGAGCCGCAAAACGCCGGTGATCGTGGCCGGAAATCCCGAAGATGCGGCGGCGCTTGCAGCGGCGGGTGTTGCCGACTTTGTGCATGCGCGAAGCAATCCTGTGGAAGTCCTGACGAAGTGGCAGGAACGATTGGGGATGCCGGAGTTTGAGTTCTAGCTATCCCACCCTTGCGGCAAGAACAAAGACGCCGCAAGGATGGGGCACCCCGGAGTTGTGGTGAGTTGGGAATGAAAAAGAGCCCGGATTTTACGAAGATCGATTGGACTGTTCAGCGCGATCGCACCCTTGCGGCAAGAACAAATGCGCCGCAAGGATGGGGCACCCAACCGATTGCGCAAAAGCACTTTTATACGCGCGAGGATCTGGCGGGGCTGGAGCACCTAAATTATGCAGCAGGCATCCCACCCTATCTGCGCGGACCTTACACGACGATGTTTGCCATGCGGCCGTGGACGATCCGGCAATACGCGGGATTTTCAACGGCGGAGGATTCGAATGCGTTTTACCGCCGGAACCTGGCGGCAGGACAGCGCGGGCTTTCAGTGGCATTCGATCTGGCGACGCACCGCGGTTACGACTCCGATCATGAGCGCGTTACGGGCGACGTTGGCAAGGCCGGAGTAGCGATCGACTCGATTCTGGACATGAAGGTCCTGTTCCACCGAATCCCGCTCGACCAAATGTCGGTATCGATGACGATGAACGGCGCGGTGCTGCCGATCATGGCGTTCTATATTGTTGCCGCGGAGGAACAGGGCGTGAAGCCAGAGGCGCTGAGCGGGACCATCCAGAACGACATTCTGAAGGAGTTCATGGTCCGCAACACGTACATCTATCCGCCGGCAGGATCGATGCGTATTATCGGCGACATTTTTCGCTACTGCGCGGCGAAGATGCCGAGGTTCAACTGCATCAGCGTGAGCGGATACCACATGCAGGAGGCGGGTGCGACGGCGGAGCTGGAGCTGGCATATACGCTGGCTGACGGGCTGGAGTATTTGCGCACAGGTGTTGAAGCTGGGCTCGATGTAGACGAGTTTGCGCCGCGGATTTCGTTTTTCTGGGGCGTGGGCATGGACCACTTCACGGAGATTGCCAAGATGCGTGCGGCGCGCCTGCTTTGGGCGAAGATCGTGAAGAGCTTCGGCGCAAAGAATCCCAAGTCGCTGGCGCTGCGGGCGCACTCGCAGACTTCGGGATGGAGCCTGACGGCGCAGGACCCGTATAACAACGTGGTGCGCACCTGCGTGGAGGCTTTGGCCGCGGCATTTGGAGGCACGCAATCGCTGCACACTAATGCACTGGACGAGGCGCTTGCGTTGCCGACGGACTTTTCCGCGCGCATTGCGCGCAACACGCAGCTCTATTTGCAGATGGAAACCGGCATTACGCATGTGGTGGACCCGTGGGCGGGATCGTATTCCGTGGAGCGGTTGACACACGAGCTGATGCACTCCGCGTGGAATCTGATCCAGGAGATTGAGCAACTGGGCGGAATGACGAAAGCGATCGAAACGGGAGTGCCAAAGATGCGCATTGAGGAAGCAGCGGCCCGCAGGCAAGCGGCAATCGATGCGGGACGCGATGTGATTGTTGGAGTGAATGCCTACAAAGCGGCGGATGAGCCAGAGATTCCCGTGCTCGATATCGACAACAATGCGGTGCGCGAAGGACAGATGAAGCGGCTTGAGGAACTGAGGCGCGAGCGCGATGCGAACGCGGTGCACGAGGCGTTGGAGCGGCTGGAGCGCTGTGCTGCAAGCGGTGAGGGAAATCTGCTGGAATGTGCGGTTGATGCGGCACGTAAACGGGCCACGCTCGGCGAGATTTCCACGGCACTCGAAAACGTGTGGGGACGTTACGAAGCGGCGACACGGACAATCGCAGGTGTCTACTCCGCAGAGAGCGCCAGCGGCGAGGAGTTCAGAAAAGCGCGGCGAATGGTGGAGGAGTTTGAGCGTGAAGAGGGGCGACGGCCGCGCATTCTGGTGGCAAAAATGGGGCAGGATGGGCATGACCGCGGCGCCAAGGTGATTGCAACTGCATTCGCGGACATTGGCTTTGACGTGGACGTGGGTCCGCTTTTCCAAACACCGCGCGAAGTGGCGCGGTTTGCGATGGACAGCGATGTGCACGTGGTGGGCGTCTCAAGCCTGGCCGCGGGACACAAAACGCTGGTGCCGCAACTCATTGGCGAGCTGCGAACGCTGGGACGGGACGACATTCTTGTGGTGGTGGGCGGCGTAATTCCGCCGCAGGATCATAGGTTTTTGTATGACGTGGGCGTTGCGGGAATCTATGGACCGGGCACGGTGATTCCGGTAGCGGCGCAAAAGATTCTCGAGATGTTGTGTGCCGCGGTGATCGGTTAGGTGAAAGGAATGAAGAGCGCGCTGCGTGAACTGCCGGGATGTGAAAGGCCCGAGGCTCCAGGTGCGGCAAAGAGAGCGCGGGCGTTGTCGCGTGAGGAATATCGCGATGGAATCCTGCGCGGCGACCGTGCAGTGCTGGCGCGTGCCGTTACGCTGATCGAGAGCGCTCGCACGGCGGATCGCGAGCTGGCCGAACAGATTGTGGAAGATTGCCTGCCGTACTGCTGCGATTCAATCCGCGTGGGGATCACGGGCGTGCCCGGAGCAGGCAAGAGCAGTTTGATTGAAGCACTGGGCGGGTTTCTGATCGCGGAGAAGAAGGAGAAAGTAGCGGTACTGGCGATTGATCCGAGCA
>CAYOVE010000191.1:0-6567 GCA_964407295.1 uncultured Occallatibacter sp. | reverse complement strand
AAGATGGCGTTGCCGCCCATGGTGTTGATGCCGGCTTCAAAGGCGAGGCGCGTGCGGAGGCTCGCTTTTTCAAACATGAGCACCATCTGCTTCTCGTCGAGGCCGTGGCGGTACTCGCGGGGATTCTGCTTGACGTCGTGCCCCAACTTCATGAGGGCACGCACTTCGGCGCTGGAGAGATCGGCGATTGAGCAGAGATCCTCGCCGGCCATGCGCGCGGCCGCGCCAAGGACGTCGGCATCCTCCTGCACGGGGAGCGCGGTTTCTTTACGTTCCAGGGTGGTTCTGCTAGCCATGATGGCGACCTTTCGCAGGCGTCGAGTGCGCCGGAGCATTGACTGTAAGAACTTCATCGAGCGCGGCAATTGCCGTATCAACTTGAGCGCGCTCAAGGATGTACGGTGGCAGAAAACGCAGCACGGTGTCGCTGGTGCAGTTGATGAGGATGTGACGCTTCATCATCTCGGCTACCGTGAGCTTGGCCAGTTCAGCCGAGTCGAGTTCGGCGGCGATCATCAGGCCCTTGCCGCGCACATCGATAATGGCTTCATGCCTAGCAGCGAGCGAGCGCAGAGACTCCTGAAAGTAGTCACCGACTTCGGTAGCGTGGGCGAGCAGACCCTCTTTCTCGATTGTGTCAATGACGGCGATGCCGACGGCGCAGGCCAGCGGTCCGCCGCCGAAAGTAGTGCCGTGCATTCCGGCGTGCATGACGCGAGCCACTTCTTCGGTGCACATGACGGCGCCGAGTGGAAGGCCGCCAGCAAGGGGCTTGGCAACTGTGGTCACGTCTGGATGAATTCCGTAGTGCTGATAGGCACACCATTTTCCTGTGCGGCCCATACCGGATTGAATTTCATCGACGATGAGCAATGCGCCGGTGGAACTGGCTAAAGCGCGCGCTTCGGCAAAGAACTCATTTGTGAGGGGACGAATTCCACCTTCACCTTGAATCGATTCGACAAGGATGGCGCAGACATCGCTCGAAAAGTTTCTCCGCAGGTCGGAGACGTCGTTAAAGCGCACAAACTCGACGCCCGGAACAACTGGACCGAACGGCTCGCGGTACTTTGCCTTATAGGTTGTGGACATGGCGCCAAAGGTGCGGCCATGGAAGCTCTGCTCAAGGGCGAGAAACTTTGTGCCAATGGTCAATCCTTCGCTGCGGCGCAGTCCAGCGTAGGCGCGCGCCAGCTTGAGCGCGCCCTCCCACGCTTCAGTGCCCGTATTGGCGAAGAAGGCGCGGTCGAGGCCGGTGCGCTCCGTGAGGCGCATGGCGAGCTCCGCCTGGCCCTCGTGAAAATACAGGTTCGAAGTGTGGATGAGAGCTCGACTCTGGCGGGAGATCGTATCGACGATTGCCGGATGGTTATATCCGAGCGCGTTGACGCCGATGCCGCTCAACAGATCGAGGTACTTCGTACCGTTCTCGTCCTGGATGTAGACCCCTTGACCGTCCACAAACAGAACCGGACTCCGGTCATATGTGGAGAGGAGCAGTCGTTGCTCCGCGGCGCGAATCTCTTCGAGTTTCATCGTTGCTAAAACCTCCTATGCAACCATCACTTCAGTACCGTGGACTATGCGCGAACTGCACAAATCGGGAAGGGAACCGGCAGCTTCTGCGGGAAGAATTCGCACGCGCTTCACACCGTTCAGAAGCGCTTCTCGGCATGCGGCCAGCTTGGGCAACATGCCGCCGGAAATGACTGCACTCTTGGCCATCTCCGCAATTTGATCGATGGAAAGCCAGCGCAACACTTCACCATTCGCACCTTTCACGCCGGGCACATCGGTGAGGAAAACAAGCGCGTCGGCATGACAGGCTACGGCGCAGGCGGCGGCCATCTCGTCAGCGTTGATGTTGTAATACTCGCCGTCGAAACCAAGGGCCATGGAACAAAGGACCGGTACGCCATTCAACTGCCAGATGGCATCAAGCCAGCGCGGATCGCTCGCGGCGATTTCGCCGACGAACCCGAGATCAGGCGAGGTCCGCTTTTTGCGCGCTCGGAAGAGAAGTCCGTCGCCGCCGGAAAGGCCGACCGCTGGCTGACCGAGTGCGCCAAGGGCCGCAACCAGGCATTTGTTGACGCGGCCGGCAAAGACCATCAGAGCCACATCGCGCGTTTCCGCGTCAGTGACGCGCAGGCCATGAATAAACTCGCTCTGCTTGCCCAGCGCCTTGAGGGTGCGAGTCAACTGCACGCCGCCCCCGTGAACGACGGCTACCTGATTGCCGTCACGCACAAGGTCGGTGATCGCCCGCATGCAGCTATCGAGGAGCACCGGAGACTCCAGGCCCGCGCCTCCCAATTTAACAACGTACTTCAT
This sequence comes from uncultured Occallatibacter sp., assembly GCA_964407295.1. Lineage (GTDB taxonomy): Bacteria > Acidobacteriota > Terriglobia > Terriglobales > Acidobacteriaceae > Telmatobacter. The sequence goes on along the minus strand of CAYOVE010000191.1, from coordinate 4,233 downwards.
GCAAGGTCCTCCGCGGCGCTGTTCATACGAGACCTTCCGATTCGGGCCAGCCCTCGATCACGTTCAGATTCTGGACAGCCTGGCCGGCAGCGCCTTTCAGAAGGTTGTCGAGACAACTGACAATCACGGCGCGCTTGCCGCCGGGATCAAGCTGAAAGCCAATGTCAGCGTAGTTGGTCCGCACCGAGTATTGAATCTGCGGCAGCGACTTATCGTAAAGCCTGACCATGGGGCTGCCAGCAAAAAACTCGCGATACACACGCGCTACGCTCTCATGTGATTGCGCCTCGGCGAAGTGGACGTAAATCGTGGAGAGAATTCCGCGCGGAATCGGCAAAAGGTGCGGGGTGAAGACAATCTGGCAACCCGAAACGCCGACTTCCTCAAGAATCTCGCCGGTATGGCGATGTGCAAACACGCCATAGGCCGAAAGATTGTCGGCCGCGTACATGAAGTGCGTTTTGGCGGAGGGAACCTTGCCGGCGCCGCTAACACCGCTTTTGGCGTCGGCCACAATTCCGTGCTCGAGATCGATGAGGCTCGCCGCAACAAGAGGCTTGAGCGCGAGAATGATCGACGTCGCGTAACAGCCGGGATTGGCGACCAACTTAGCGGACGCGATCTGTCTCCGATGAAGTTCCGGCATGCCATAGACGGCCTGCGCCTGCGTGGCCGCGGCATCGTCGGAGCCTTCGTCAGAGAATGCATACACGGCGCGATTGGCCGGCTCGGTCAAGCGCCATGCGGCACTCAGATCAATGACACGCAGCCCACGCTTGAGAGCTTCAGGCACCCACTCGCGCGACTGTTCGTGCGGCGTAGCGAGAAACAAAACGTCAACACCGCGCTCGGCCAGCAGTTCCCAGGAGAAGGCTTCGAGCTTCAGGTCCGCGCTTCCGTTGTTATCCGCAAGTTGAGGGTGAATCTCGATGAGCGGAACTCCGCCGCGCGCCTGATCCTTCGGATCGACGCGCCCGGCAAAGACCGGCGGATGATTCTTCAGGCGGGGATGATGCAGGAGCAGCCTCGCCAACTCGGCGCCGGCGTACCCGGTGACACCCACAACCGCGGTTTGTATGGTCTTCTTCATATTTCCAGCATCGTCCTGAGCCGCGATTCAACTTCATTTGCGTGACGCGCATCCGTGCATATGATCAAAACGGTGTCATCCCCGGCGATGGTGCCGACGACCTCAGGCCACTCTTCGCGGTCAAGGGCCGCCGCAACCGGCTGCGCGCCACCCATCGCCGTGCTCAGAACCACTTGATTCATTGCGTGGCGCACGCGCAAGCCGAAGCTATCGATCATTTCACTGACGGAGGGCAACTGGTCTTCGGCCACCGCGGCCGCGATAGCGGTTCCACCGTGGCCATTGGGGAGCGAATATCCGCCAGGGCCTTTTGAGACCCGCAATTGGTGGATGTCGCGCGAGAGCGTGGCCTGGGTTACGTGAATGCCGCGACGACGCAACTTGCGGCGCAGCTCATCCTGGCTTGCGACCGGCGAGCTCGACAGCACTTCGCGAATTACGTTGAGGCGCAGGGCGTTCATTTTTCCGAACCGATTCCGGAATTCGTGCAAAGCAAAGGCGCGGTTCCCGGCAGGAAACCGCGCTTGAATAAATATACGACGGAAGTGCATAAGTATGCAAGGAATTTTTTGTGGGAATATGAAGATTAAACGAAGAGGCGGCGGAAGGAGCGATGGCTCGAATCCGGTCCAATTCCAGAGGCTGGCGATGCGCTTCCTTCGCTACGATACAGTCCAATAGATAGCAAACCGTTGCCAACTTTGGTTCAGGGGCTTCAGATCGATTTCACGCTCCTGGCCAGTTGTGCGGAATGCGAGAGTCTCGCCTGGAATGGGCCTGATCCACGAGTTGGGATCGGCGCCCCCGGCTTTGAGAGCAGGAACATCGACGGGAGGCGCTTTATGGATCTCCGGTCCCTGATTGTGCTCAAGTTTCTCTTCGAGGCCGTTTCTTGGAAACTGGCCGGCCAACACCAGCGGCCCGTAGAGAAATGCCTGCTGCGTGGTGTCGTCGGACAGAGGTTCGGCGACGAGGCGCATCGGAAGGGTGAGCTCGATGCTGTCGCCGGACTTCCAGGAGCGAGTGATGGCCAGATAGCTGCCGGGCGTGCCGGAAACGTCCAGCTTCTTACCGTTTACCGCGATAACATTGGCCGCCGTTGTCCAGGCGGGAATGCGGACGCGCAGCGTCCACTCGGTTCCGGGCGCCTTCTCGATTTTCAGCTCGGTACGTTCGCTCTCAGGGAGCGTCGTATTCTGTCTGAGCCGGATGCCGCGATCTTTCCAGTCAACCGCCGACGCGAAGTAGAGATTGACGTAGAGCGAGTCGTCGTCGTGGAAATAGATTGTGTTATTCACCTTGGAATACTCTTCAACGCCGGTTCCCGTGCAGCACCAGAAAGAATCGTCTTCAGTGCATTTTGTCTTCCAGGCTCCCGGAGAGAGCGAGAGGAAGTAGCTCGTGTGGCCGGTTTCAGGCTCGATCGTACCCAACCGGTGATTGAGGAGATTGCGCTCGTAGTAATCCATGTAGCGACTGTCAGGATCCCAGGTATAGAGGTGACGCGCGAGCTTCATCATGTTGTACGAGCAACAGCACTCCTGGTGATTCGGGCTGACATTTTTTTCGGCAGCTAGATGATCGGGATCGACGAGCCAGTGCTCATTCGTGCTGGAGCCGCCGGTCGAAAAAGTGCGGGCTTCGGAAACGGTCTCAAAAAAGAAACGGCTCACGTCGCGGAAGCGGTAATCGGAGCTGAGTTCATAGCGGCGGGCGGCGCCAATCACCTGCGGCACATGCGTATTCATGTGCTGGCCCTTGAGCGCATCGTGGCGTAGGGCGAGGGGGGTGAGGAAAACTTTCTTGGTGAAGCGGTCGCCGGTGCGGGCCCAGCGGTCATCGCCAGTTGTGGCGGCGATGTTGTAGAGAACCTCGCTCATCCCTCCGAATTCTTCGTTGAGGATGTCCTGCATGTGCTCTTCGGTTTTCGCCGCGGTCCAGGCGTCGACCCATCCGGCCATCTTAACGACCACGTCGCGGGCCTGATCGTTGCCGGCCTGCGACTTCATGTCGTAAAGCCCGGCCATGATTTTGTGCATCGTGTAAAACGGCGCCCAGACTTGCTTGCGCTGGTCGAGGCGGTCAAAGTACTCGGTGGGGAAGGCGCTGAGATAGCCGTTGTCGTTGAGCTTTGCCTGGCACTCGGCAAGCCCCGCAACGAGTTCGTCGGCCTTCGCTTTGATGGCCTTTTCGCCGGTAGCGGCGTAAAGCATGGAACACGCGGAAAGATAGTGACCGACAAAATGGCCGCGGAGCTCGCATTTGGGTTCTTCCCAGCCACCGAGCGGCTGGGCATCGGTGGGCAATCCGGCATTTACGCGAAAGTTGCGCAGGAGCCGGTCGTTTGGGAGCCGCATAAGGTAGCCGCGGTTCCACTCGCGGGCCTGCTGGAGCGGGCCAGCTTCGAGAGTCACTTCGCCGAGGGCAAATTCGCGAACTCTGGGCTTCATTGGGTTGCGAGCGAACTCAATGGGTGCAGCAAAGGGCTCCGGCTCATCGACGGAGAAGCGAAGAGTAGGAGGGACTTCGTGCGCCGGAGCCGGTTTTGGAGCGTCAGGACTTGGAGGAGTTGCCTGGGCATGGGCAAGTAGAGACGATGCGGCCGCCAATCCGACTGGGGCAAGGGCAACACTCTTGGCGAACTCTCTGCGGCTGACTTTTTTCATGGCGATTCCTCCGACTCTGGCAAACGTTTACCAGTCTAACTCGTGGAGGGCCTTCATGTGCGGGCGAGGACCCTTCGACTCCGTTCAGGGCAGGCTCCCGCTTGATAGCTGGCCAGGAGGCCAGCGGCACACAGGGATCGCGGCCCAGTTGATGGCTCAGGGTTTACAAAAGGCGCGAGGGACTTATTTCAGGTCGCGCCAATTCGGCCCAAAGGAAAGGTCGGCGACCAGCGGCACCTTCAGTTTAACCACGCCTTCCATTTCGGAACGTACGAGAGCGGCAGCTGCATCTTTCTCGTCGGCCGGAACTTCGAAGAGCAATTCGTCATGGACTTGCAAGACCATGCGCGTTTTGAGTTTTCGCTCCGTCAGTTTGCGGTCGAGCGAAATCATCGCCAATTTGATGAGGTCGGCTCCGGTGCCTTGCAGAGGAGTATTGATGGCGGTGCGCTCGGCAAAGCCGCGCTGATTGGGATT
>CAYOVE010000190.1:0-6571 GCA_964407295.1 uncultured Occallatibacter sp. | reverse complement strand
AACGGAGTGGGTGAGCCAGCAGGTTCCTGACGCGCACGACTGGATTGAGTACATGCTTGGGGCAGGGCCGGGGAAGGGGATTCCGGCGGACATGTCGCAGCAGACGCTGGGCGTGCTGGACCATTTCTCGATCGGAGTGGCTTCGGTTCCGGATGCGTATAAAGTGCTGGTGAGCGCGGACCGGTTGATGGGGCGGCACGACCAGGCGCCCAAGATCGGCGCCGACGGCAAATACCAGTTCAACATGTACGATCCCGATGGAACGCGCGTGGAGGTGATGAACTTCCACGCGACGGAGAAGCCGTGCTGCTCGGAGTTCACGGCGGAAGATCCGGCGGAATAAGAGGGCAGGGAAAAGGGAATAGGGAACAGGGAATAGGAAATCGGAAGCGAGGGAGCGACGCAGCCGGGTCGGCGGAGATAGCGGAGCTAGCGGGTCGCCCCGCTTTGCGAGTTAGCGTGCGCCGCCGCGCACGTGGCGAGTTGGCAGGTTTGCGGGACCGGTGGCGAGGGCGGGGCTCATGTCGCGGGAAATCTGCCCATACGGTATACTGATTGAGGCCTGAAGGGCAGGGAGATCCCTGTCAAATGAGGCCTTGTTGTTGGAGCAAAACGCTCCTCCAAAACCAGGAAAAAAGAAAATGCCAAAGTTGAAGACCCACTCAGGCGCCGCCAAGCGCTTCAGCAAGACTGGTACCGGAAAGATCAAGCGGGGCCAGACGAAGACGCGGCACATCCTGACGTCGAAGAAGCAGAAGACCAAGCGCAAGCTGGGAAAGACTGTGCTGGTTTCTGACGGCGACTACTTGAAGGTCGCGCGCATGATTCCCTACGCCTAACCATTGCATGGAGCAGCCACTGCGTGGGGCAGCCCTTTGGACTGATTCCGCGCTCATGCAATAGGGCCGATTGGCCCCCGCTGGTTTTGGAAATTGTTCCGAGCCGGCGAGAGATCAGGCTTAACGAGAGCGAGTGAAGAGGTTGACAGCCGTCGCGACCCAATGCGCCGGCCTCCTGCCTTCAGCCGCGAAAAACAGCCTCTAGCTATTAGCTTTTAGCTCCTAGCTCGATGTGCTTGAACCGGATGCCCCGGCGCTCCGCAACTGGCGGCAGCGGATGAGTGGGATCCAAAAAAGGAGAAACACATGCCCCGCGTAAAACGTGGCACAAAGCGGAACGACCGCCGCAAGAAGATTCTGAAGCGAGCGAGCGGCTATTTCCTGACCAAATCGAAACTCTACCAGGCAGCCCAGGAAGCAGTGGAGCGCGGCCTGAAGTTTGCATACATCGGCCGGCGGCTGAAGAAGCGCCAGTACAGGTCTCTCTGGATCGTGCGCATTGCCGCAGCCTGCAAGCTGAACGGGACGAGCTATTCGCAGTTCATCAGCGGGCTGAAGAAGGCCGGCGTGGAACTGGACCGCAAGATTCTGGCCGACATCGCTGTGCATGACGCGGCCGGGTTCACAAAGCTCGTGGAGCAGGCTAAGGCAGCGAAGCCACCGATTGCCAAGACGGCGAAGCCCAAGGCAGCGCGGCCGGCTAAGGCAAAGGTAGGGTAGACGGAAGTTTGTGCGATCCCACCTTAGGCGCAACGGCAAAGGCGCGCCGAAGGTGGGGCACCCAGGATCGATATATGACTGGCGGAAATGCGGCCCGGGGTTCGAAAGGACTCCGGGCCGCGGTGCGTTTGGGGGGCCGGCGGTCGGCGGCACCGAAGATGGTTGGCAAGGCCGATGCTTTGAGGCGCGCTTCAGCGCGCATCGGCTGCATGCAATGCTTTATCCTGAACATTCGACATGACGAACGAAGCAATACCTGATCTACCGGATTACGGCGAAGCTGCACTCGCTAAGGCGTTTGCTGCGCTTGAGCGCCAGGCGCGCGAGGCGGCGGCCGGCCTCGACGGCGAGGCGGCCGTGGAAGCGTTTCGCCTGGAGTGGCTGGGACGCAAACAAGGCCGCCTGAACGAAGTTTCGGGCCGCTGGCTCAAATCGGCTCCGGCCGACGCGAAGAAGGCGCTTGGCGTGCGCTTTAACGCGCTGAAGGAAGTCGTTGAGGGATTGCTCGATGCGGCGCTGGGCGGCGGCCCGAGCGATGCAGCACTGAAGGCCGAGGCCATCGACATCACGCTGCCGGGAACGCGGCGGCTGACCGGCGCAGAACACCCGATTACGCGGACGATGAATGAGATTGTGCAGGTGTTCGCGGCGCTGGGCTATTCGGTGGGCGTGGGACCTGAGGTTGAGACTGACTACTACAACTTTGAGAGCATGAATTTTCCGCAGGGGCATCCGGCGCGCGACACGCAGGACACGCTGGTGGTTGCGGGACAGGAGCGCAGGCCGGTGCGCGACCGTTTGCTGTTGCGCACGCACACTTCGCCGGTGCAGATGCGGACCATGGAGCTGCAGCCGCCGCCGGTGCGCATCGTGATTCCGGGCAAGGTGCACCGCAACGACGCGGCCGACGCAACGCACTCGCCGATCTTCCATCAGGTCGAAGGGCTGTGCGTGGACCGGAACATTACCTTCAGCGATCTGAAAGGCACGCTTGATCACGCAATGAAGGCACTATTCGGATCGGCAGTGAAGACGCGATTCTTTCCGTCGTTCTTTCCGTTCACGGAGCCGAGCGCCGATGTGCAGATCAGTTGCATCTTCTGCGGTGGCAAGGGCTGCCGCAAATGCAAGCAGTCGGGATGGATTGAGCTGCTGGGCTGCGGCATGGTGGACCCGGCGGTGTTCGCGTTCGCCGCGGAGAAGCAGCCGGCATACGATGCGAAGCGAATTTCGGGGTTCGCGTTCGGCATGGGCGTGGAGCGCATCGCGATGATGAAGTACGGCATCAGCGAGATCGGGCAGTTTTTCGCTGGAGATATGCGGTTCCTGGGGCAGTTCGCATGAAGATACTGACCAAATGGCTTCGAGCGTATTTGCCGGGATCGACTGTGAATGACGCGCAGTTGGCCGAGGACCTTACGCTGCGCGGGATCGCGGTGGAGGGGGTTTATCCGCTCGGCGAAGGCAATGGCTCGCTGTACGAGATGGACATCACGACCAACCGCGTGGATGCGATGAATCATTACGGCATCGCGCGCGAGGCGGCGGCGATCTACGGGCTCAAGCTGGCGGCGCTCGATTTCGCGCTGCCTGCGGCACGGCCGGCAAAGACTCCGTTCCCGGTGAAGATCGAGGCCGAGGATGCGTGCGGGCGATTCACGGCGCGCGTGCTACGCGATGTGGCCATCGGCGAGTCGCGCGACTGGTTCGCGGGCGCGGAGGTGGCGACTTACTTTGGGTTGCTCGAGCAGAAGATGATTTCAAATGCCGTGGACGCCACGAACTTTGCCTGGCTGGCGATGGGGCAACCGACGCACGCCTTCGATCTGGACAAGGTCGAGGGAGGACTTGTTGTGCGGCGCGCACGCAAGGGCGAGCGGCTGAAGACTCTCGACGGCGTGGAACGCGTGCTCTTCGAAGAAGATCTCGTCGTGGCCGATCACAAGAAGGCGGTTGGCTTGGCCGGAGTGATGGGCGGCTGGGACACGATGATTACGCCCGAGACGAAGAACGTTCTGGTCGAGGCGGCGTGGTTCGATCCCGTTGCGGTTCGTCAAACGGCGCGGCGGCACGGATTGCATACCGATGCGAGCCACAGGTTCGAACGCGGCGCGGACTTCAATGCGGGGCCGGTGGCTTCGGCGCTGGTGAGCGCGATTCTGCTGGCGAACGGCGGATGGATCGAGGGCGAGCTTGTGGATGTGCGCGTGGCGGCTCAGGAAGAGCGCACGGCGCGGCGCAGGCCGATTCAGATCGCGCTGAGCGAGGTGCGACGAATTCTGGGCGCGACCGAAGACGCAGAGGGGATTACCGCGGCGACGGTTGAAGGCGTGCTGACGGCGCTTGGATGTGAGCTGGCGCCACCTGCGGTGGGGCAGACTTTTGGACAGGATTCGTGGCGGGTCACTTTGCCAAGTTGGCGGCTCGATCTGGAGCGCGAGATCGACCTGATCGAAGAAGTGGCGCGTGTTTACGGATACAACCGCTTTGCCAACACGCTGCCGGCGTTTGGCGAGGGCGTGCGTGCGCTGCCGTGGGCGGAAAAGGAAGCCACCGTGCGCGGCACGTTGCTGGCCGCCGGATTCCATGAGGCAATCGGGAGTTCGTTCTGCTCGGCAGCTGAAGCGGCGCTGACCGCGCAGCAACCGGGGCAGGTGGTTCCGCTGGGCAATCCGCTGAGCGAAGAGGCGGGTGTCTTGCGGCCGTCGCTGGTGCCCGGAATGCTGGCGATGATTGCCGGCAACCTGAACCGCGATGTGAGCGATGTGCGGCTGTTCGAGCTGGGCACGGTATTCAGCGGAACGACGGACAAGGTTGAGGAGCGGCCGGCGCTGGCATTCGGAGCAGTGGGAAACTTGCCGGAAGAGAGCGCGTTGCACACTGCACGGACATTCGAGTTTCACGACGTGAAGGGCGTGGTGGAGCAGGTGCTGGAGCGCTTCGAGATGCGGGCGATGTACTTCGACCATTTTCCTTCCGATGCGGGAATCACGCCGGAGTGGTTGCATCCGTATCGTGCGGCGCGCGTGGTGGCCGACGGAGTGACGGTGGGCTGGTTCGGGCAATTGCACCCACGCGAAGCTGCGGCGCGAAAAATCAAGGATGCGGTGCTGATTGGCGAGATCGATCTCGACCGGCTCTACAAGCTGCCGCTGCGCAGGCCGGTGGCGCGCGAGATTTCACGCTATCAGCCGGTGCGCCGCGATTTTTCTCTGGTTCTGGATGAGGGCATTGCGTGGGAAACGATCGACAGCGCAATGGCGGCGCTGAAGATTCCGGAGCTCGTGGATTGGCGTGTGCGCGAGGTCTTCCGCGACGCAAAGATGGGCAAGGGCGAGTATGCTCTGTTGCTGGGCGCGACCTTCCAGGCGCAGGATCGCACGCTGCGCGAGGAAGAGCTTAAGGACTTTCAGGCGTGCGTGGTGGAAGCCGTCGGCAAGGTTGGCGCGCGGCTGCGAGTTTGAGCGCGCACAAACGGAATTGAGCTTGATGGCTTCGGAGCCCGTCCATTCCGGGACCGCTGTATACTCGAACGCAAACGGGGTGCATGGGGGCGGGTTGATTTCGGAGTCGGAGGCGGCTGTGGCGATCGAGAACGAGGAGCAGCGGCAGACAGGGCACGATGAACGAGTCGCGCTGGCGGTAAGCGCGGACGATTTCTCCGCGCTCGAAGAGCGGGTGCGGCGCGCCGTTGATGTGGTGAAGCGGGAGCGGCAGGCGCGTGCCGCGGTGGAAGCGCGGGTGGCGGAGTTGGAAGCGCACGCGACGGACGCCGAAGCACGTGCGGCGCAAGCTGAAGCGCAGTTGCAGGCACAGACTCCATTGCTCGAACGGCTGGAGAATGAGATGAGCGCACTGCGCACCGAGCGCGATCAGGTGAGGCAACGCGTAGAACGGTTGCTGGCGCAGCTTGATGCGCTGGAATTGTGAGGCAGTGATGGCCGAGCCGACGCGTAATCAACCAAACGAATACGTAACAGTGGAAATTTACGACCAGCTCTATCATCTTTCAGGGCAGGATCCGGTGCACATTCGCGAGTTGGCGGCAGTGGTTGACGCCAAGATGCGCGCGGTGGCCGCGCATGGGCGCACGGCCGATTCGCTGCGCGTGGCGGTTCTGGCCGCGCTGAATCTTGCCGATGAAGTCGCTCAGGCTACCTCTGCCGATCTGCAACTAGGCCACGCCCGCGCCAACAACCTGCGCATGCTGCTGGACGAAGTGCTGGAAGAACAGGGACCAGGGAAAAGGGAATAGGGAATAACGATTCCCGCCAACGCAACAAACGCTGAGAGCACGCGAGGAGCGGATGTCCCTGGACTGGAGTTCTGGCGCGCTGGCCGAAGGGCTCGAATGCTACAGGACCGGCAAGCATTTTGAGGCACACGAACATTGGGAGAGTGTCTGGCTGAGGTGCGAGGAGCCGGAGAAGACGTTTCTCCAGGCGCTGATTCAGATTACGGCGGCGTTTCACCACCTACAGCAGAGGAATCTCCGAGGCGCGGCGTCGCTTCTGCGGAGGGCTTTGCGCAAGCTCGATGCGTTTCCGAATCCTTACGCCGGAATTGAAGTCGAGGCCCTTCGCGAAAGCGTGCGCGCGTGGCTGCGTGCGCTGGATGAGGGAGAGGCGTCGGCGCAGATGCCCATTCCGCGGATTCGATAGGCGAAGCCAAAGAAAGCCGACACGTTTTCCGGCATCTCAGGATTGAGATTTCAGGACTATGCTGAGATTGGAGTGAGTTCGCGGCAAGAATTTGTGCCGCTGGTTGTCCGGGTGTCCGGGGTTGGGATCAGATGAGGTTAGCAATGCCGCAACTGATCCTTCGCCCCGGCCCACGTATTCGAAGAGCTTAGCAACGTTTCGGAAAATTGCGATACCGCTTTTGTGTTAATTCCCCGCAGACAGGGATGCTTCCCTCACAGGCAGTTGTAAACCCGAGAGGGAAGCCCCTTTTGTGCCCGGTCTACTTGGCAGCCAACTGCCGCAGAACGTACTGCAGGATGCCGCCGTGCT
>CAYOVE010000189.1:0-6588 GCA_964407295.1 uncultured Occallatibacter sp. | reverse complement strand
ACACGGAAATCAAGATGGCTGTGGGCGGCGCTCCCATCAGCCAGATGTTTGCCGACGAGATTGGCGCCGACGGATATGGGGCCAATGCCTCCGCGGCGGTGGATTTGTTCCTGCGGCTCGCAGGACAGGCGTAACCAAGATGGCGACCTACAAGATTCTCTATTGGCAGGAAATCCCCACTCAGATTAAAGCTGACGACGGGATCGACGACGTAACCGTGCAGTTGGACGGGCGATTCATGGAACACATCGATCGACTCGCGGCCATGCGCGGATTGCAAGCCTCCGACGACTATCTGGCGCAATGGAAGTGGAGCGACGAACAGGAGCGCGAGGGGTCCACGCAAGATGTCGCAGACGCGCTGAAAGCGGAGCTCGAGGCGAAGGGATGGTAGGCACTTCCCGAAAATGGCCGTCACGCTAATCATCAACGGACAATCGACCGAGGCTAACGCGGCCCTTTCTCTCTTCGACCAGGCCGAAGCCATGGGCATCGACGTGCCCACGTCGTGCCGCAAGCAAGGCAAATGCAAGGAATGCATGGTCGAGGTGGTCGAAGGCATGGACGCACTGTCTCCGATGACCGAGGCCGAGCGCCACCTCAAAGGAAATTTTCGTCTCTCCTGCCAGACATTCGTAACCGGCTCAAGAGGACAAACGTCGCCCGGCATCGTCCGCTGCCACACCATGCGCCGCGGACACATGGTCATCGAGCGCCAGGCATATGGATTGCCTGCCGACGGTCAGGCGCTCGCACTCGATCCCGCCGTTACGCGCGACGGCGACCGCATCCTGATCGACGGAGTGGAAGTGGAGCGATCCACGGGGCCGATTCACGGCATCGCGATGGATCTTGGAACAACAACGGTCGTTGTGCGCCTGCTCGACCTTGAGAGCGGCGAGCTGATTGCCGACACTTCGTTTGAAAATCCGCAGCGATTCGGCGGCTCGGAGATCATGTCGCGCATCGCCTACGACACCAGCCATCCGGGTAGGCTGCTGATGCGGACGCTGGCCGGTTACCTGAGCCATGCCATCGAGAAATTTCCCGTTGACCCGAAAACAATTTACGAGATGGTCGTGGTCGGCAACTCGACCATGCGCGATCTTTTCTTCCGGCAAAACGTGTACTCAATCGGCCAGACGCCCTACCGCTCCATCACGGAAATTGAAATGGCCGAAGGCAAGCGCACAACGACCAGCCTTCAGGAATCCGGCCTGCGCAGCCTTTTGCCGATTCATCCCAAAGCCCGCGTGTATGGTGCTCCCATCATCAGCGGGCATGTGGGAGCCGATGCTGCCGCCTGCATGCTGGCCGCGGATCTGGCGCACGAAGAACGCCTCATCGCGATCATGGACATTGGCACCAACACCGAGTTGGTGGTGGGGAACAAGGATCGGATCCTCGCGGCATCGTGCCCGGCGGGACCGGCTTTTGAAGGAGGCGCCATCGCCTGCGGCATGCCCGCTCTGGACGGCGCCGTTGAGGACGTGGTGATTGATGAGAACGGCCAATTCCGGATCCGTGTCATCGGCGACGTTCAGCCTGAAGGAATCTGTGGGTCAGGATTGGTCGACCTGCTCAGCGAGCTCTTGCGCACAGGCCGCATGAACGAGCGAGGGCGCTTCGAGGACGACCTGCATCGCATCGATCTAGCCCAAGGCGCAAATGGCGGCGTTTATCTGCTCGAAAGCGACGTGAATGAGCTGGCTCAGGCCAAGGGCGCTAACGTCGCCGGGCTGCACGTTGTCTTCAGCACCTATGGCATCGACTTCGACGATATCGGCGTCTTCTATCTTGCCGGCGGATTCGGCCGGCATCTCAAGGTGGAGTCCTCGCTGCGCATCGGGCTTGTGCCCAGCCTCGCGCCGGAAAGATTCGTTCGCGCTGGCAATCTGGCCATTGAAGGCGCAACCATCGCGCTGCTTTCGAAAACCAAGCGCCAGGAACTGGAAGAACTGGTAAAAAGAGTCGAACATTGCCGGCTTGAAACGCACCCCAACTTCTTCGACTTCTTCGTCGAGGGTTGCCAGTTCAAAACCGTGGAGCCGATTCCATGCGCCAGGTAGCAGAATCCATCGAGATCGCCGAACCCGTCGCCCAGGTGGACGTGCCGCAGCAGGAATTTACGCGGCTGCTCGGCTATCCTCGCGGCTTTGCGCTGGAAGGACGCGCGCAGGAGCTGGCCGATTGGGCGCGGGACTGGTACGCCAGGCATGGCCGGCCGTGGTTCTATGCGCGCCAGGTTGAGAGCCTCGAATTTGCTACCGTCGCCCGCGCCGGCACGCTTCAGCCCGACCCGACCAAGCCCGACTCGATCAAAATCGACGGCGTGGTCTTCAACAGCAAACGCCTGCACGGCGCCTTCATGCAGGCCGGGGCGCACAGCGCAATTCTGGTTGCCGTCGGCGCGGGCCCCGAAGCCGAGGAAGAAGCCCGCCGGCTCTGGCAGGAAGAAAAGCCCGACGAATATTTCTTCCTTGAAATGTATGCCTCCGCCGTCGTTGAGCAATTGACCACCATCGCCGGCGCCCGCCTTTGCGATTGGGCGGAGCACCGCGGCATGGCTGTGCTTCCCCACTCCAGCCCCGGATACCCGGATTGGGACGTCGCGGAGCAGCCACGTCTTCTCAAATTGATCAGGCAGACGCGCAGCGAGCAATTCCCTTCCCGCGTGGATTCGTTTGACACCGGCATGCTCCGCCCCAAGAAAACACAACTCGCGGTCTTCGGCGTCACGCGCCACACGGAGCGCCTGGAGCGGCTCACGAGCCTTGTCCCGTGTGAGAGCTGCTCCTTTGGACCTTGTCAGTACCGGCGCGCGCCTTACAAACGCGCACCTCGGACAACCGCCGAGCCTCTGCCCGCGCCCGCCAATCTGCCGGAAAGGGTGCTCGCCGCCGACGCGCAGTACACCGTCAATCGGAAGGCCTTGCAGCGATGGGCCGAGGAACGCCTCGCTATCGCGCCCCAACCAGACGGCTCAATGGTCGCCACGTTCCGTTACGACGGAACCACGTGCACGAACATGGGTCGTCCGCTGGCCTTCATCTACAAAGTGAAACTGGGACCGCGCGCCGACGAGTATCCAATTCTGGACGAGCGCTGCGGCCCAGCTGAAGGCGACACCGGCCACGAGTCGATGTGCAAATTCGTTGAGGATTCCGATCGCCTGATGTCTGCGATTGACAACGAGAAGCCCCTGCTTGGTCAGCGCCTCAACACAGTCCTCGAATGGCGGCGTGATCCAAACGGCGCGGGCTGCTACTGCGAGCCGCAAAGCCGCAACCACAAATGGGGCCTGGTTCTCGAAACCATCCACTACGCTCTGGTACAAAAGGAATCGAACCGAGAGACGGAGAACTCATGAAGAAGCTCTTGCATGAAGAGGTGCTGGATCGGCCTTTGCTCGGCGACGGCGCGATGGGCACGCAGTTGATGATTGCCGGCCTGGAACAGGGCAATTGCGGCGAGGCTTGGAACCTGACGCACCCCGAGCGCGTGCTCGCCATTCAACGCCGTTATGCCGAAGCCGGCTCCGATTGCATCATCACCAATACTTTTGGCGGATCGCGCATCATGCTCAACCGCCATGGCGAAGCGGAGCATGTGCCCGAAGTCAATAAGGCCGGGGCTGCGATCGCGCGGCAAGCATTCGGCGGCAAAGACGGATACGTGCTCGGCGATATTGGCCCCTTCGGCGGCTTGCTCGAACCCTTCGGCGATTTCACCGTCGCCCAGGTTCAGAGCGCCTTTGAAGAGCAGGCGGCTGCCTTGGTCGCGGGCGGCGCCGATGCCATCATCATCGAAACCCAGACATCGCTCGAAGAGCTCGCAATCGGTATCGAGGCGGCGAAGACGGCCGGAGCGAAATGCATCATCGGGTCCATGGCCTACGACGTGACCCTCGACGGCTCCACTTTCCGCACCATGATGGGCATTGAGCCGGAGCGCGCAGCCGAATTCATGCAGGAGCATGGCGCGCACATCGTGGCCCTCAACTGCGGCACGGGGATGGATATGCCGCACGCGCTGCTGGCAGTGGAGCGCTACAAGAGCGCGACAAAGCTACCGGTGATGGTTCAGCCAAACGGGGGAAAGCCGCGGCTCGTGAATATGAAAGTGGTTTACGACGAGACGCCGGAGCAGATGGTCAAGGGCGTCCTCCCGCTGCTTGAAGCGGGCACGAATATCATCGGCGCTTGCTGCGGCAGCACGCCCGATCATATTCGCGCATTTAGAAAAGTCATGGATGAGTTTCTCGAACGAAAAGGAATTGAACCTTTGGGAGCGCAGCGTGAAAGTCAAAATATGTGATGTGAATGCGGATGCAGAGAACAAGCTTCCCGCCAAAACTGAAGATAAATCCGGCATCGGCGTTCATTACATTGACGCTTACATCAAGCCGATGAACACCAAGCTTGAAGATGGCACTGCCGTGCGATGCAAGCGCCGCGGCCTGAAGATCACGCTTTCCGCCGGCACGAAGAAAGGTGAAGGGCTGATGCGCCGCCTCGACGTGAGCCCGGACCCGGTTGTGATGCTGCGTGCAGCGCTCGACGAAGCCGCCAAGGCCGCCGGCGTCGAATTCACCGTGGAAGACGGCGCGATCTTTCTGGCGCTTTAACCCTCGCAGCCCAGCTCCTCATCCCCGGAACCATCGACCGTTCCCGGAAAGGTAAGACCGCCCAAAATGGGACGTTTATCCGCACCCCGGCCGATTGTGCAACTTTCTGCCGGCTTGATTCGTCTGTGCAATAGCGTGCCTACGGGCCCATTGGGCGGATTTACGCCCTCACCAAACTCCGATTGCCGCTACTCGCCTGAAATCTCGCGGCGACCGCGCATGTTGGTATTCACTCTAGCGAAGAGGCTCCGTGACTAACCTCGATGCCCTGTGCATCCCGGCCATCAATTCAAATATGAGAAAATGTCCCTATCAAATCGAGCGCTCGTAACCGGACATAAGAGAAGAAGAAGGCGATGGACCAACCCCTTTCTGTTTCAAGTTCTGACCTTGGGCAGCCGCCCTTAGACTCAACAAAAAAACGCCGCCACCTTTGGATCTGGGTGATCGTCCTGGTGCTGTTTGCGCTCCTCTTTTGGTGGGTGTGGAAACAGCACAGTGCGAGCGCCGCTCCAGCAGGCGGCGGACGCGGCGCTGCGATGGGCGGAACGGTCCCTGTCACCGTCGCCACTGCGGCCAAAGGCAGCATCGGCGTCTATCTTGAAGCCATCGGCACGGTGACGCCGACATATACCGACTCCGTCACCGCGCAGGTGACGGGCGTGATTACGGCTGTCCACTACCGCGAAGGGCAGGACGTTCGCAAAGGCGATCCGCTGGTCGATATCGATTCCCGGCCCTACGAAGCGCAGCTGACTCAGGCGCAGGGCGCCCTAAGCCGCGATCAAAATCTGCTCGCTGAAGCGCAGATGGATCTCAAGCGCTACCAAGACGCGTGGGCCAAGAATGCCATCCCCCGTCAAACGCTGGAGGATCAAGAAAAGGTGGTTCTCGAGGATCAGGGAACCGTGCAGAACGATCAGGGCACCGTCCAATACGACGAGGTGCAGGTCTCTTTCTGTCACATCGCGTCGCCCATTGACGGGCGTGTGGGACTGCGGCTCGTCGATCCAGGCAACCTGGTGAGCGCCAATTCCAGCACCCCGCTCGTTGTGGTTGCGCAAATTCATCCCATCACCGTGATCTTCACGTTGGCTGAAGATAGCTTGCCTGACGTTCTGAAACAGATGCACACCGGCAAACCGCTTGAGGTCGACGCCTATGACCGTACCCAGCAAACGATGCTGGCAAAAGGGAAACTGATCACCGTCGACAATCAGATCGACACCGTCACGGGAACCGTAAAGCTGCGCGCGCAATTCGACAACTCGAACGGCCTGCTCTTCCCCAACCAGTTCGTCAACACGCGCCTGCTGGTCAAGACCCTCGACAACCAGACCCTGATTCCTTCCTCCGCGGTTCAGCACAACGGCTCGGTCGATTACGTTTATCTGATCCAGAAAAACAAAGCTGTGATGCGGAACGTGAAATCGGGAATCTCGGATAAGGGAAATACCGCGGTCACAGGCATCAATCCCGGTGACATGGTGGCGAACAGCAGCTTTCAGAAATTGGTCAACGGATCGACCATTTCCATCTCCAAGGTCGTTATTCCTGCCACATCCTCCGATACCACCGAGGCCGCTCCATGAACCCATCCCGGCCATTCATTCTGCGGCCGGTTGCGACCTCGCTGCTGATGGCCGCAATTCTCCTGGCTGGGCTGGTCGCTTTTTTCCAGCTCCCTGTCTCGGCGCTGCCGGAGGTTGACTACCCGACGATTCAGGTAGTCACCTTCTATCCCGGCGCCAGCCCGGACGTCGTTGCGACTACCATCACTGCGCCCCTGGAACGCCAGTTCGGCGAGATGCAGGGCCTCAGCCAGATGACTTCGACAAGCGCGGGCGGAGTCTCGGTTATCGTGCTCCAGTTCGGTCTTACGGAGTCGCTCGACGTCGGCGAAGAGGAAGTGCAGTCGGCGATCAACGGCGGCCAGACGTTTCTCCCGTCCGATCTGCCCG
>CAYOVE010000188.1:0-6593 GCA_964407295.1 uncultured Occallatibacter sp. | reverse complement strand
GCTCGGTGCGGTATGGGACGTCTCTGGCGGCGACGAGGAGATGAACGCGACTGATGCGCCTGCCAGCCGGAATCCGCAGAGAGATTCTTTGCCCTGAGATCGGAACGATCTCTCGCACCGGTCCTTTCAACATCATGGGATTGGTGAGGTTGACGAGGTGCAAGGTCATCGAATTCTCTTGCTCCCAGACGGCCACATCGAGAATGCCCTTGCCTTCTACGGTCACAAATGGCGATTCGTTTGCAGCCCATTCGACCGCGTTGCGGAGGAGCTTTCCGTGATCCACACATAGAACCTGCCAGAAGGTACGATCGATGTCGCCGGGGAAATAGACGACGCGTCCCTTGCCAACCTGCTGCACATAGACTCCCGGGAGATGCGCGATGCCGGGGCGCGTGAAAACCGACTCCATGGGCAGGTCGGGGTAGGACGGGACGATGCGCAGAGGCGAAAATTCGCTAGAGCCGGCTGGAGTGACATCCACCTGGTTCACCGCGTTGACGATGCGGCCAGAGTCTTCAAAGCCGCGAAGAAGCGGGTGATATGCGTCTGCTGACGGATCTTTTTCCAGACTCAAGTACGAATTGAGCATGTTTTCCTGGAGCTTGCCCGCGTAGGACGCGCCGAAAAGCGAGGCCAGGCCGAAATCGTTGCGCCGCACGCCCCACTCGTCATAGAGCGACGTCTCGTAGGTGGCGACGAGACCGCCTCCGCCCTCGACGAATTTGCGGAGGCTGACGCATTGCTCCTCAGAGAGCGCAGCGATGTTGGGCAGGATCAGCGTGCGGAATGGCGCAAGATGCTCGGCGTCGAGACAGCGATCGTGAACCATCTCAAACGGGATGCGTGCTTCGACGAGTGCCTCGTAGAAGCCGAGGGCTGGCTCGTCGATTTTTTCGTGAGCCTGATCGCCGCCATAGAACATGGCGCTCTGTTGCGAGTAGACGAGGCCCACACGCGCGAGCGGGCGGAGATTGCGCAGATACTTTTCGTTGGCGTGATGCCAAGTGAAGATTTCCTCGACGACAGGTAGCCAGCGCTTGTCGTTGGGCTTGGCGTTGAATTTGATGAACCACGGACGAAGCCCCTGCGCGATACCGTCGGCGACCCAGAGACGAATCTCGTCGCCGTTCTGGACGGAATCTTTCCATCTATGCTCATCTTCGATGCCCACGCTGAACATTCCTGCGATGGCTTTGTTGCCCATGGTTGCGCGATATTCCTTGCCGTTTTTGCCGTTGGCCCAGGGAGCCATCAGGCCGCGGCGGCCCTGGCGATCGGCAACCATCATGGGCGCGAGCTCGTTGATGGTCTTCATGTCGAGATCGCTGAGCGCGCCTCCGCCGGCATTGGCAATGTAGCTGGCGCCGGGATTGATCGCCCTGATCTTCTCGTTCCAGAGGCGCCAGAGATCAAAGAGACGCTGCTGGCGCCAGACGATGTATTGCTTTCGTGCAGGATCCTGTGGGTTGCTGGCGCGCGGAAGATCAAGGCCGGATGCAGCACGGAAATTCTCGCGGCAATGCTCGCAGTAGCACATGCCGCTGCCGGCCCAGCGGTTGGTGAAGATGCCGTCCGGTTTGTACATGCGCATGATCTCTTCGTGAACGGAGGTCATGAATTCGAAGTTGTAGGGGCCGAGAGCGCAGGTTTCCCAGTAGCGCGGATCGGAGGGATGGCGCACAGGCTGGCCGCTGGCATCGACCCGGATCCAATCGGGATGCGCGTCATAGACCTTCTGCCAGCAGGCGTGCGCATCAGTTCGCGCGATCACATTCATGTTCATGGCGCGGCAGCCGGCGAGCATTTCACCAAAGGCGTCGCGATCACCGAGCCAAGCGCTGCGTTGTTGCAATGGAATCTGAGTGGGATAGAACGCCACGACGCCGCCCGCGCTGAGGCAAGCTGCATCGGCATGGACGCTTCGGAAGTAGTCAAGCCAGAACTGTTTGTCGTAGTTGCCGGGATCGTCCTCGACAAAAGCGAGCTGTGCCCAGCGCATGGGCCGGTCGTACCAGCCTTCTGCTCCGGCTGTGGCGTGCGGCGCTTCGGCGACGGTTGCGGGCGCGAGCAGAGTTGCCTCCGCCGCCGGTAAGAGGCTCGCGGTGACCGCAAGCGCCGATCCTTTCACGAAATCTCTACGGGTGCCCATAGGCTGCCCCTCCGTAACCCCGCCATTGGATCACGTTGAGGCAGTTTGAGAAAACTGCCGGTTTGGTTTTGCGTCCGAGGGCCGACGAACTGCGCTGGTCTTGCGCAAAGTCACACGCCGAACTGACGGAGATGATGGTCCAAATGTTTATACATCAGGACCGCCCATTCGTCGGGCGTAAGAGACCCGAAAAATGCGTGTGGATGCGAGGTGCAACCTGTCGGTCCGGCTGCGGCGAAGCGATCGATCAGGTCAATCAGGCGCTTCCGTTCGGCTTCAAAGTCTCTCTCTTCGCCGAGAACAAGAAGCTCCTTTGAAGTCGGAGAATTGCGGCGCATCGGTTCTTTATCGCGCAAGGCCATCGGCTTGATGACTGGCCCGAGAATGCGCCCCATCAGCGCACGCGGTGGACGGATTTCTCCCGCAGCCATCTCCAGACCCAACGAACAATGCGCCAGCATTTGCGCGGGGCTCATCTTTCCCCATTGTCGCGGGCTGTCGGGGCTCAACGCTGAGAGGCGCTGCTTTATCTCGTCGACGGACGTTGGTTGAAACAGACTCTTCATGGGAGCAACTCCTGACCACGCGCACTGCGAATGGGCGCGAAGTGGTTGAGATTTTTAGCACAGGCTGCATCAATGGTCGGCGGCGACGATGAAGAGGCTTCCCTCAGGGGCTAAAGCCCTCGATCATTCTGCGGACTTTAGTGGCACGAGTAAACTCGTGCCCTTTCAAAACCAACGAAGAACAACCGCAGATCCTTCGGTCGCCGCGGCGACCTCAGGATGACAAACCGATTTTCGCGTCAACTTTGCGCGGCTCGCTCCAGTTCGGCGATGTCGAGCTTTTTCATTTTCATCATTGCCTGCATGGCATTGGAATTCCTCAAATGCTCTCCCAAGCGCGCCGGAACGATTTGCCAACTCAGGCCGAACTTGTCTTTGAGCCATCCACAGGCGACTTCACTGCCGCCGGCCGTAAGCTTCGACCAGTAGGAATCAATCTCGGCCTGCGTCTCGCAGCGAACGACGAATGAAATCGCATCAGTAAATGGGTGGGCCTGGCCGCCATTGAGCGCCGTAAAGTGGAGCCCGTCGAGCTCGAAAGAGACAGTGAGCACCGATCCCTTCGGCCCGCTCGGTGTGTCGGCTGGGCTCCGAAACTCGCTTATCTTGCGCGAATTGGGAAAGATCGCGCAGTAGAAATCGACGGCCTCTTCTGCATTCGATTCGAACCACAAGAAAGGCGTAATCCGCGAGGGGTATTCAAGTGCGCTCATCAGTTCACCTGGTTGGCGTTGAATTGTGAGACTGGCGGGCGTGCAGCCGATTTCCATTGCATCATTCATGGATTGCAAAATGCAAGTGAATTTCATAGGATGCGGTTGTGGCAAATCTCTCGAAGGCAAAGCGCCGCTCGGGCTGTCCGGTGAGCGTCTCACTCGACTTGCTCGGGGATCGCTGGTCGCTGCTGCTGGTTCGCGACATGATGGTGCGGGGTTATCGCACTTTCCGCGAGTTCCAGCGCGCGGGGGAAGGCATTGCCACCAACATCCTGACCGACCGCCTGCAAAGACTTGAGGCCGCGGGCATCGTGGTGCGCGAGACAGCGAAGGAGGATGGACGCAGCAGCTATTACCGGCTCACGCCGAAGGGCATCGCGCTGGCCCCTGTTCTTCTCGAGATCTTAATCTGGGGTGCGCACCATGAAGAGACGGATGCTCCCTGCGCGGTGATTGAAAAGATGGAGCAGAACCGTGCCGCGGTGATTGCCGAGGCCTATCGCCGCTGGGAGGAGCGAGACCAGACGCCGCTCATTCCTCCGTTTACATCAAGCTCGAAATCAAAATCCAATTCCCCGAAAGGACAACCGAAGCGATGAAGGTAAATACGTATTTGAACTTCCCCGGCAATTGTCTTGAAGCCATGCACTTCTACGAGAAGCATCTGGGCGCGAAGATCCTGATGAAATCGACTTTCGCTGAAATGAGCGCATCCGGCGCTCCACAGCATATGCCGCCGGGTCTGGACCGCGATGGCATTCTGCACGCACGGTTCGCGTTGGGTGACACGACGGTGATGGCGAGCGATGGACCGAAGGTAGAGCCGATGCGCAGCGCTTACCTGTCCCTGAGCGTCGACAGCAATGAGGAAGCGGAGCGCATCTATGCCGCGCTCACTGAAGGCGGTGAGATCTTTATGCCCATGGGCGAGCAATTCTTCGCGCATCGCTTTGGCCAGTTCCGCGACAAGTTTGGCGTGAACTGGATGGTGATTCACGAAAAGCCGATTCATTGAGCAGCGTAAGGCAGGCTGTTTCGCGAACCGCATTGAAAAGAAGGCCATGGGCTGGTACTCTCATCTGTCCCGGTGAAGCGCCGAGACGGCAGGTACGACCATGGCCTTCAAATTTCAGGGTTTCGATTTTCTCGATCTCGATCGAAGCTTGACGGAGGAGGAACTCCTCGTCCGACGGACCGCGCGCGACTTTGTTGACTCAAACATAACTCCGATCATCGAAGAGTGCTTTCGAGAAGGGCGCTTCCCACGCGAGATTGTGCCATTGATGGGCGAGATGGGATTCTACGGCGCCAACCTGGAAGGCTACGGCTGTGCCGGCATGTCGAATGTCGAATATGGGCTGGTGCTGCAAGAGCTGGAGCGCGGCGACTCGGGCTTGCGCAGTTTTGTCAGCGTGCAATCGGCGCTGGCGATGTATCCGATCTTCATCTTCGGGTCAGAAGAACAGAAGAACAAATGGCTGCCCGCGCTGGCCACGGGCGAAAAGCTCGGCTGCTTCGGGTTGACTGAGCCCGGCTTCGGATCGAACCCGGCGGGCATGACGACGCGCGCGCGGAAGTCGGACGATGAGTACATCCTGAACGGCGAGAAGATGTGGATCACGTCGGGATCGATTGCCGATGTGGCGGTGGTGTGGGCGAAGCTCGAAGGGGCGGGCGAGGACGGCGCGGGGAGCGTTCGCGGATTTCTCGTCGAGGCCGATCGTCCGGGATTCAAGTCCAGCGACATACACGGCAAATGGTCGCTGCGCGCCTCGGTGACCAGCAGCCTGTCACTTGAGGATGTGCGTGTGCCCGCGGCGAACTTGCTGCCGGGCGCGGACAGTCTGAAAGCCGCGCTGATGTGCCTGAACCAGGCGCGCTACGGGATCAGCTGGGGCGCAATTGGCGCGGCGATGGATTGCTATTCGACGGCGCTGAACTACTCCAAGACCAGAAAACAGTTTCACGATCAGCCGATCGCGAGTCATCAGCTTGTGCAGGAGAAGCTGGTGTGGATGGCGAGCGAGATTTCAAAGGCCCAGTTGCTCTCGCTGCACGTGGGCCGGTTGAAGGACACAGGCAAGGCCGGCCATCAACACATCTCCATGGCCAAGAGAAACAATGTGTGGATGGCGCTCGAGTGCGCGCGGCTGGCGCGCGACATTCTGGGCGCGAACGGCGTCACGGAAGACTATCCGATCATGCGGCACAGCATGAATCTGGAATCGGTGAAGACGTACGAGGGGACGCACGACATTCATACGCTGATCCTGGGGCAGAGTCTGACGGGGATAAGCGCTTATTAACCCATTTGGCGCTAAAAGACCTAGGCTGCAACGTCTTGCGATTTCTTCAACTTTGGTAACGCCAAAATCGACTTGCCCGCCTTGCGTTTTGCTACGCGCAGTTCGTACAGGCTTTGTAGATTCAACCAGAATTCTGCGCTGGTGCCAAAGAAGTGGGCCAGCCGCAGCGCTGTGTCGCCGGAAATGGCGCGCTGTCCGTTCAAGATGCTGGTAATACGATTGGCGGGCACGTCCAGCTTGCGGGCCAGCTCGGACGCGCTCATGTCCAGCTCCTCCAGTTCGAGGGCCAGATGCTCACCTGGATGAATTGTGACGATTGCCATTGAACTCCCCTAGTGATAATCGACAATTTCCACGTTCGACGGCCCCCTGTCTCGCTTCGGCCATTCGAAACAGATCCGCCATTGATCATTGATGCGAATACTGAACTGTCCTTTTCGGCTACCTAATAACATTTCAAATCGGTTGCCAGGCAAGGCCGCAAGGTCTTTGAGCGAAGCCGCCGCTTCCAGCCGATCCAGCTTGAGCCGGGCGGGCCGCTCGATACCGGAAAAAGCTTTGACTCGCTTGCCTTCGGCAAAATCCCTGCTGCGCTTGTCTCGATAGCCGGCGATCACTCGCCAGAATAGCGTTCGTTATGCGTTACGTCAAGCATATTGTCCGATTTGCATGCGCCGCCCACCGGATGGTTCCACGACCATTTTCGTCGAGTTCTTCGTCGACAAGCTCAGGCAGATGCGCGATATTCGTATCCATGCGCCGATCGATCCGGACTTTCGCGTATTCTTGCCTCGCGTCATTCACGTTGACCTTTTCTTTAGCGTTTGCTCTTGCCGCCGGGGCTCAGCCGCCC
>CAYOVE010000187.1:0-6741 GCA_964407295.1 uncultured Occallatibacter sp. | reverse complement strand
CCTCGCCGAATGTCGGCCGGTTGCCCACGTTGGTCACCGCCTGAAACGAGCGCCCGTTCACTTTAAGCCGTGTGACGTAGACGCCGAAGGCCGGCACCAGCCCGTCGTAGGCCGCAAGGTTCACTGTGGGCACCAGCAATCGCGTGCCGATGCCGCGCCCCGATGCCGGCGTTGAAAGTATCGAGAACGGCCGTCCCAGCATCCATCGCGCGCGGCGGATGTCTCCTGCGGCGACCAGAGCGCGAACGGCAGAGCTCGAAACTTCCAGCCCGCGCACGCGGATCGCCTGCTGAACGTGCACGGAGAATCCAAGCTCACTACCCATTGCGGTCAGTTCGCGCACGCCCGCGGTGGCGCCGCGCCCAAAGCGGAAGTTTTGCCCCTCGTGCATACTGCGCACGCCGAGCGCGTCAATCAGGATTCGTTGCGTAAACTCGCGAGGCGTAAGAGCGGCGAGAGCGGCATTGAATTCGAGCACCAGCACCGCATCGAGCCCTGTTTCAGACAGGAGCCGCAGCCTCTCGGGCAAAGGCGTGATGAGCCTGGGCGCTTGCGCCGGGCGCAGAAACTGTTCGGGATGCGGATTGAAGGTGATGGCCACCGCGCGCGCGCCCGTTGCTCGCGCCTCGGCTGCGGCGGCGCTAAGAATCGAGCGATGGCCCAGATGCACGCCATCGAAGTTGCCGACTGCGGCGACGGTAGGACCAAATCCGGCGGGAATCTCATTGAAAGAACGGAAGACTGCGAATGAATCTTTGCGAGGCGCAGCCGCGTAGCCGGCCGGCGATGTGTTCCTGTTGGGCTCGGCGCTCATAAGGTGACGGGCACCGTCAGCCCGTCGTGCGCCAGCCTGATGTCGGGAGGCAGCGCGCGGTTGGTTTCTTCATGGCCCAGGTCGTGCGAGATGTGTGTGAACCATGTTTGTTTGGCACCGATGCGCCGCGACCATTCGATGGATTGCTCGACGGTGGAATGGCTGGGGTGGGGAGTGTGGCGCAGGGCCGAAAGCACCAGCACGTCAATCCCCGCCAGAAGTGAAAAGCTACTATCCGGTATCGCGCTTACATCGGTCAAATAGGCCGCGTTGCCAAAGCGGAACCCGGCAATCGACTGCTCGCCATGCAAAAGCGGAACGCGCACAAAATCGACGCCGTGGATGACGTTGTGATCGGCAAGTGGAACGATCTGGACGCGGGCGCGATTGATGTAGGTCGCCTCGGGCGAAATCGTGTAGGCAAATGTGTGCTCGAGCGTTTCAGCAGCTTCTCGATCCGCATAGAGCGGAATCGGGCCGCTTTTTTTCGCGGCAATAAAGCTCAGAGGGCGCAGATCGTCCATCCCCAAAATATGGTCGGCATGGCCATGCGTATAGAGCACAGCGTCAACGTGCGTGAGCCGCTCGCGCAGCGCCTGCTCGCGAAAGTCGGGACCGGTATCGATGACGACAATGCGCTCGACGCCCGATGCCGGGCCGGCCCAGCGCAGCAGCACCGAGGGCCGCAACCTGCGGTCGTGCGGGTCGGACGACGTGCACACCGGGCACTGGCAGGCCAGCGTGGGAACTCCCATCGAGGTTCCCGATCCGAGGAATGTGAGCGTACCTTGCATTCGAGCTTCCAGCCTCTAGCTCCTAGCCACTAGCTTAGGGGTCGTTCGCTGTGGGCTGCCGCTCACTGGTTTGCGGCAGAATTTGCATTCTCGGCTTGCGCCGTAGATCCGGAACGAATCAAGAATCTCCGGATTCCAATGTGGAGGGACCCAAGTGCTTCGCTGATCACTAAGACCAGCTAGAAGCTAGCAGCTAGAGGCTAAGAGCTGTTCCTCTTACTTCTTAGCCGGCGGAACAGGCGGTACGGCGGGCGCACCCACCATGCTGGTCAGCTCAAGAAATGCCATGCGCGCCTCGAAGAGCACGGTTTGCAGCATGCGATCCTCGGCGGGCGTCAAGTTGCCGCGCGTTTTTTCCGCCAGAACCGCAAGCAGATCGATGGTGGCGCGGGCGCCCATGATGTCGACGCGTGGACGCTGACCCTCCTGCGTGCCCGCGCCCATTTGCAGCATGGCCGTCACGTAGAACTGCTGCACGAGGTGCTCGAATCCGACCGGCGGCTGCGGGCCAGCGCCGGGATTCTGCGCGCGAACCAGATCCTCAAGCCTTTGCGCGGAGGCATCGTAGGCGGCCTTCTGCTGGTGACTCTCCTCGGCGGTCGGCGGCGGCGGCATTCCGTCCAGCAATCCCGGTTCCGCGGGCGCGCCCGGCTCCACTGTTGCCGAGGCGGCATCTTTCGCTTCGTCATGCCGGGTTTCATTCACCACCAGGCGCGGTCCCGGCGAAGGCTCTCCGGGGGCGGCCGGAGCCGCTGGCTCAGGCTCCTTCGGCGTCGAATGCCCGCTTTCTTTTTCCTCTTCCGCCTTCATCTTGCGGCGGTCGATCACTTCGAATTTTGGCGTATCGCTCATAGGTTTAGTTTCTCATTTTCAGGCCGAGCCGCGACCCGTCTCTATGTTTGGGCCTCGGGATGACCAATCCGCTCTCAAATGTCCTCGATCAGGTGCTTGCTCGGAAGCATTCGTTTGTGCAGAACGCGGCTGATCAAGAGACCGTCTTGATCCACCCGATAGAAAACGACGTGCATTTCGTGCTCCAAGCGACGATATCCTGGCCGAATCCCGTCACAGGGGCGCCCGAGGCCCGGGGACAGCGCCAACTGTTTGAAACAACCTTCGAGGCCATCGAGGTATCGGGCGGCCTGCTGCAACCCCCAATTATCCACGGTGTAGTCGGCTATCTCGATCAGGTCGGGTCGTGCCAGCTTCGAAAGCCGCAACCCTGGCAACGGCTAGGCTCTCCCTGTTGCCAATGCCCGCCGCTTCATGCGTTCGCGGATTTCCTTCATCACATCTCCATCGGCAATTCCGCTCTCTTCGGCGGCCAGAACGGCTTCGCGGATGAATACCAACCTGGCGCGGTCTTCCTTCTCACCCTGCTCCAGCGCCCTGAGGCCGGCGCGAATCACCTCGCTCGCGTTGGCATAATGGCCGCTGCGGATCCTGGCATCGACGTACCGATCCATTCTAGGGGTCAGATTAACGTTGCGTGTTGGCACGGCACCTCGCCTGTTTCATTATGCTAGCGTGATTGTCAACTGTTGGCAATGAGCTTTGGCGGAGCTTCAAGGATCCGCGCCGTCCCCTCGATCGCTCCGGCCTGGTATGCGAAGGCCTGCCCGCGTTCCTCCGCCTCAGAGCGCACGATGCCCAGCGCAAAAACGCGTGGGCCGGCAGAAAGATGCAACTCTGCTGCGCTGGTGATCTGTCCGGCAGCGGTTCCGTCCTCGAGCTTCAACTCAGCGCCGCTTTGGGGCACCGGACCCGCAAGCTCCAGCGGCCGCAGATGCCGATGCACATTTCCGCGCGAGCGAATGCGCTCCACGATCTCCTGGCCCAGGTAGCAGCCCTTGGCAAAGTGCAGCGCGCGCATCTGCGAAGTTTCCTGGGGCAGGTCGCGCTCCACCATGTCGATGCCGTAGGCCGCAATTCCCTCCGCGATGCGAAACGCTTCAAGCGATCGGCTGCCGATGGGCGTGGCTCCGCCGGTGCGCAGGCACGACCAGAGCTTGGCCAGGCCCGCCGATGGCAGCCAAAACTCGTAGTGCTGCGCCAGCACGCCGTAGGTGCGAAGAATTCTCAGGTTCCAGCCGTTCCACTCGACCGTCGTCCCCGCCATTGCGCTGCCGATGACCGGCAGGCCCACCCGCTCCAGCACTTCGCCGGCCTGCGGCCCGGTCATGCCTATCACCGTCTCCGAGCCCGCTTCTCCCACCTGCTCTTCTCCGAGCGGGACCAGCTCGACGTCGTCCATGATGATGAATTTGTTCAAATGAGCCAGCAGCTTTTCAAACTGATCGGCCGCGATCTCCAGCTCCAGCTCGGACTCGCCGGCAAACGGCGTTCCCAACAAAGGGTCGCCGCCCAATGCCGCTGTTGCAGCGGCGCTGCGCCGCTTTGGCGAAGACTCCTCGCCGCCGCGCCACACCGTCAAATCGCCTTGAAGATGCCCCTGCGCGTTGAGCACCAGGTTCCAGGCGCCACTGTTGGGAAAAAGGTCGTTGACCGTGTTGGTGACCATCCCGCTCAACCAGCGGAAGCGGTCGGACCCGCGCACGGCGACCCGGCGCATCCAGCCCAGATCGTGGATTGCGGCTCCGAAGGCCAGCGCCGCTGTTTCGGTTTCCGGCGCGTCCAACTCTCCGGGGGTGAGAGCACCCCGGTAAACGGCTAGCTCGCGCGAAGTACGCGAAGATTCAAGCAGGGCGGCCAACGCGGTGGCCTGCAGGTTTTGGGCGAGATCGGTCTCAGGCATGGGGAGCATTTCCGCGATACGGCGCAGGATTTCCTGTCGAAACGTGGCGTCAAACCGCATCCTGATTATAGCCTTGAAGTGAGAAGCCAGAATCCCGGCCCGTGAACCCGGAAGCGCATCCAAATCCCGCAGGGAGAACGCATGAGAAATCGGCACATGAAGGCGGCACAAAGCGGGCGCTGGGCAATCGCCGCCCTCGTGTTCTCAGTGGCGGCGGCAGCGTTGGCACAACAGCCGGCACCAGCGCCCCAAAGCGCCGAACCCGCTGCGCCTGCACCGGCAGCCGGCGGAGCAAAGCCTGCTACCGTTCCGGACAATCAAGCCGGAAAATCTCAGCCCGGCAGATTTGGCACGCGAATCACTCCGGAGCAGGCGCAGCAACTCTTCGCGCTGGTCGACGAGCTCATCAAGTTCTCATCCGACGAAACCGGCCTGCCCATCAAGAGCACGGTTAAGCGCACCCTCACCACGCGCAACGCAGTCGAGAGTTACCTGGACGAAAAGTTCAATGAAGACGCGGGCGCCAAGCGCCTGGAGCGCGATGAAATCGTGCTGAAGAAGTTTGGCCTGCTGGACCATGACTTTGAACTCAAGCCTTTTTTGCTTGCCCTCCTGAAGGAACAGATCGAAGCCTATTACGACTCCAAAACCAAGACGGTGAACATTCTGGATTGGGTGGATCCCGATGAGCAAAAGCCGGTGATGGCCCACGAGCTGACGCACGCTTTGCAGGATCAGCACGCGGACCTGGAGAAGTGGAATGACCAGACTCCAGACGACGTTTCGCAGGATGCGGCCGGCGATCAGGATCATCTCTCCCGCGACGAGATGGACACGGCGCGCGATGCGGTGGCGGAAGGCCAGGCCGTGGCCGTTCAGATGGACTACATCCTGAAGCCGCTGGGCAAGAGCCTCGTCAAGGATCCCGAAGTGCTCGATGTTGTCCGCGCGCAGATGAACTCCACTGAAGGTTCGCCGGTAATGGCGCGCGCGCCGCTGCTGCTCTCCGAATCGATGCTCTTTCCTTACCGCGAGGGCCTCAGCTTCGAGCAGGACATATGGATGGACCAGGGCCAGACCGCGGCCTTTGCGGGCGCGCTCGACCGCCCGCCGACGTCGAGCTGGGAGATCATCAACCCTCGCGTCTATGAGCAGAAAAAAATTCCAGCCATTCCTCTGTTACCCAATATTCATCCCCTGGTCGACGCGCAATATGTGCCCTATGACATCGGCCAGATCGGCGAGCTCGACGTGCACATCATCACGGAACTCTTCGGCGGCGACAACGCATCGCGAGACCTGACTCCGGCCTGGGATGGCGGCCTCTACTGGGCCGGGCAGTTGCGCAGCGCAACCACTCCGGCGGAGCAGGCCAGCACCAAATCGATCGGCCTCTTTTATCTTTCGGCGTGGAAGAACGCCGACTCCGCACAGGTTTTCGCCAAACTCTATGCGAAGAACCTGGGCCGCAAGTACTCGAGCGTTCAGTTGCTGTCCACCGCCGACACCACTGCATCCTCCGGTGATGGCTCGGTGGAGCAGGTGTACTCCACCGACGAAGGCCCGGTGGTCATCACCACGCGCGGCAAGCTCGCCTTTGTGTCGGAGAGCTTCCCGCTGCCGATGGCGCGCAAGCTCACGTCGCTGATCCTCGATGCCCAGGGCGGAGGCGCGATGCGCATGACGTCGGTTCCGCAACGCAGCGTTGATCCGGAGTCTTCGCATTCATCGTTCGGAGCAGGGATTGACGCCTCAGGCGGCACGCGAACTCTCAGCGGAGATCTCGTCCACTTCTTCGGCGATTGCGGCGTGATGAAGGTGGCGGTGGACGCGGAATTAAGAGCCGTCGCAAGATAATTCGCGACACACGCAGTGATCTCATCCGCCGTATTATTTTTTGTGCCGCCGCGCCGCGGAAAAGCCATCTCAAAAGGCGCCTACGCGACACTGCGCTCGCACTCGTTGCCGCGTTATGATGAAAGGCCGGAAGGCGCTCCACACCCTTAGGTTTCGGACTCAATCTCGGCCAAATTAAGGAGACTCGCACGTGCAAGGCAAGCTCGAACTGATGATGGGACCCATGCGCAGCAACAAGACCGCGGAGCTGCAGCGCCGCGCCGATATGCGCCGCCAGTATGCGAAGCAATACGTGATGGTGCTCAAGCCAAGCGACGACACAAAGGGCGGTCCCGGCGTGGTCGAAAGCCGCAATCCCAATGGCGGCGGCAAAATGAGCGCCGTTGAATTCCGCGCCTCTGACCCGTGGGAGGTGCTGGGCGCAATTCGGGACACCGAGCAGAAAATCGGCAAGCGCGTGGAGTGTATCGCCATCGACGAGGGCCAGTTTGTCGATCAGCTTTTTCTCTTCGTCAAGTACC
>CAYOVE010000186.1:0-6751 GCA_964407295.1 uncultured Occallatibacter sp. | reverse complement strand
CCATCGAGCGCGGTTTTGCGGGTCAAGGTCGGAGACAGGGTCAAGGGAGGCGCCAGCGTGCTGGCTGCGATGCCCCAGGGAGAGAGCCTGTGAATTCCTTTGATTTTCCGCGGGGAAAGGGCAAACCGCATCCGCGTCTCCGGCGCGGCATGTATCTGCTGCCTTCTTTGTTCACCGCCGGGAGCCTTGGAGCCGGCTACTTCTCCGTGACTCAGACCATCGCTGCCCTCGACGGAAGCGGGCAGGCGCATTCGCATTTGGACTGGGCGGCCATTGCCATCCTGTTTGCCATTCCATTTGACGCACTCGATGGCCGCATCGCGCGCCTGACCAACACAGCCAGCGACTTCGGCAAGGAACTGGATTCACTGGCCGACGTCATCACTTTCGGTATGGCGCCAAGCATTCTGGCGTTTGTCTGGGGATTCCATTTCCTTCCCGATTCCATGAATCCGCAACTGCGGCAGCACTTGACGCAGGCGGGCGCTTTCATCTGTTTTCTTTTTCTTCTCAGCGGAGCTTCGAGGCTTGCGCGCTTCAACATCAGCCCGGATGCGCAGCCGCGCAACCCGGGCCGTGCCGACAGAAAGTACTTTGTCGGTATGCCCATCCCAGCCGCGGCAGGTCTGCTTGCCGCCACAGTTCACTTCTTCAATGCCTATCCTGTCGAGGAGTGGTGGGTCGCCGTTCCCTGGCTCATTCTTGTCGGACTCACGGGATTCCTGATGGTCAGCACCTGGCGCTTCTGGTCGGCCAAGGAGATTAATTTTTCCCGCCGGCATCCCTTTCAGTTGCTGGTGCTGCTGGCATTGATCGCCTACATTGCGCTACGGTACTCGAATGTGGTCATGTTCCCGGTAGCACTGGCGTATATGTTCTCAGGGATTTGGGCGCGCGCGGCGTATGGCTGGTCAAGGCGACGGCGCAGAAAGCCGCTCGATCCACCCACTCCCGCGCCGGTGGCGGAACCCGGTTCATCGAGACCCTAATCGAATTCGCAGGCAAGAAAAAGGATTGCTGTGTACAGAATTGCCATCGCCGGGGCCTCGACTTTGGTGGGCCGGGAGTTGAAAGAGGTTCTTTCCGAATCGCCGCTAGACTCTGCCAGCTTTGCGCTGCTCGACGACGAAGGCGCGCAAGGTCAACTGGATCAGGTAGGCGACGAAGCCACCATTATCCAGGCCATCGGCGCCGACTCCTTTAAAAAAGCGGACTTTACATTTTTCTGCGGCAGCGAAAGCCTCACGCGGCGCCACTGGCAACAGGCATTACGCGCCGGATCGACGGTCCTCGATCTCTCGGCGGCATTGGATCGGGAACCGGGAGTCGTGATTCGTGCGCCATGGCTGGGCACGGAGATGACAGCCGTCGATCTCTTCACGCCCGCCGTAGTTCCTGCTCATCCAGCCGTGGTCGCGCTCGCGCTGCTGCTCCATCGGTTGCAGCAGGCCGCGCCGGTCCGCTTTGCCGCCGCCACGGTGTTGGAACCAGCCAGCGAATTCGGCCGGGCAGCCATGGACGAGTTGCATCAGCAGACCGTCAGCCTGCTCAGCTTCCAGCCGCTGCCGCGGGCCTTCTACGATGCACAAGCTGCATACAACTTGCTCGCAGGCACAGGAGAAAGCTCGAAAGTGAGCCTGCCGGACGCCGAAGCGCGGATGCGCCGGCATTACGAGGCGCTCACCGGTGGGCGCGGTCCATCGCTGGCATTGCAGGTGATTCATGCGCCGGTCTTCCATGGATATACGTTCTCCATCGCGGTGGAGTTGGAACGGCCAGTGGAGATTGTCGCGCTTGAAGAGGCCTTGACCGGCGAGCATGTCGAGTTGGTGCTGGAAGACACCGATTCGCCTTCGAACCTGGCCGCTACGGGACAAAATGACATCCTGGTTCGGATGCGTCCGGAGCTGCTTGGTCGCAACTCCAATCAGGCATCCCGTCTATGGTTGTGGGCCGCGGCCGACAATCTGCGATTGAATGCCCAGAACGCCGTTCTTTGCGCGCTCGACCTGCGGCGCATTCGCCCGCAGGGCACCGTGCAATAGGTAAGACATATTCTTTGGTTCTTACATTCTGAATTATGTCTTACTTGTGGTAAAATGTAAGCCATGAAGGCCCTCGAGCATCCATCCCGAGATCCGGTTTACGCCACGGTGAGTACGAAGGGGCAGCTTGTGATTCCCGCCCCGATTCGGGAGGCGCTCGGGATTGAGCCCGGAACTCGGATAGCGATTCGACGCGAAGGCTCGCGGGTGATTCTCGATCCCGAGACCGTGGCGGCAAAGTTGCGCTTGATCGACGATATGCACGGATCAACCGCCGGCCATGGATCCGGAACCGATCTATTGCTCGAGGAACGGCGACTTGAGCGCGAACGGGAGTTGGCGGAAGAAGGCTGGTAAGGCCGCGAATGACCCATTACGTGCTCGACTCCTCGGCTCTCATTCGCTACATTGACGGTGAATCAGGCGGCGACCGCGTAAAGGAAATTCTGAAAGAGTGCGTGAAGCGGCGAGTCGAGGTCTGGATTTCGGCTGTGCAATGGGGTGAGATCGCGGGGAACCTACGCAAACGTTTAGGCGCGGCACACGAAGAGCGGATCCTGAGCAGTATCCTGCCGAGCGAGGTCAGAATCGTGCCCGGAAATGGCGAAAGGGCGGTGCATGCCGCTGAGCTACGCGTCGATCACAAGCTCGCTTATGCTGATTGCTTCGCTCTGGAGCTGGCGACGGATTCGCCAGATCACGTGCTGGTGACTGCGGATTTTGAGTTTAAATCTGTAGACCGCGTCGCCCGGATTGAGTTTCTCCCAGCGAAATAGTCGTCGAATCGGGGAACAGCTACCGCCCTCCGCAATGGCTCCACAACTGCACAATGTAGCTGTCGGTCATTCCGGCAATGTAGTCGGCAACGGTGCGGGCCAGTCCTTCAGAGGCGATCTGTGCCTGATGGTCGGGCGGCATCAGCGCCGGTTCCGACATGAATGAGCCGAATAGCTCAAGGACCACTTCCTCCGCTCGCGCATGCTCCAGTTCCTGGGCCGGTGTGTTGTAGAGATTCGCGTAGAGGAACTGCTTGACGGCGGCGCGCTCAGATTCCATTCGCGCGCTGAGTGCCGCCAATCTTTGCGGGGCGCTCCGGATTTCCTCAAGGGTCGTTGCACCGAGGGCGTGGACACGAAGTCGGACTTCATCGATCAGATCGGTCACCCAGGAGTTCAAAAGCTGCCTCAGCGCCTCGTAAACGGCCAGCCGCGGTGGAGCGGCGGGAAACTTCGCGCGTGCGGCGTCGTGAAAGCCTCGGACTAAAGGCACGGCATCGAGAACCTGATCGAGAGCCAGAATCCTGGAATCCAATCCATCATCGAGATCGGCGGTGAGGTATGCGATCTCGTCCGCAAGGTCGATCAGTTGTGCTTCAAGCGGCGGAAAGCGGTCGAGAAAATACTCGGCCAACTCCGGATGATCCTGGGCAGAGTAGTCGCGCGAGTGCTTCACGATGCCTTCGCGGACGGCGAGGGTAAGATTGAGCCCGCGAAAAGCCGGGTAGCGCTCCTCAAACCAGGTGACGATGCGCAAGGCGTGGAGGTTGTGGTCGAAGCCGAGCCCATGCGCCCGCAGGGCCTGATCGAGCGCCTTCTCGCCGGCGTGGCCGAAAGGAGGATGACCGATGTCGTGCGCCAAAGCCAGAG
Organism: uncultured Occallatibacter sp.; assembly: GCA_964407295.1. GTDB lineage: Bacteria > Acidobacteriota > Terriglobia > Terriglobales > Acidobacteriaceae > Telmatobacter. Next base: position 3,060 of record CAYOVE010000186.1, on the reverse strand, counting down.
CCTCTGCCAGTTCCACATTGAGGCCCAAAGCACCAGCCACTGTGCGCGAGATTTGCGCTACTTCAAGGGTATGCGTCAGCCGGCTGCGAAAGTGATCGGAAAGCCCCTCGGCGGGCAGGCGCGTAAAAACCTGTGTTTTGCCGGCGAGGCGGCGAAAGGCGCGCGAGTGCAGAACCCGGGCGGCGTCGCGCGCAAATGGGGTACGGTAAGCGTGCTGCGGCTCAGAGTGAGCTCTGCGCGTTAACGCGCTGCCTGCGCTGCCGTCAACCGCGATTCCTGACGGCAACGCGGTCGCTTCGGTCTTGAGCGCAATCATCTTGTCCGGCCCTCTCTGCGCAGCCGCGAGGTTCGCTGCTCAGATTTGGTTATACCGCAGGAGGGGGACACGGTAATGTCCGGGGTTATTCCGGTTTGGCCTGACCGGCAGAGCTGTCCTCTTTGGCCAGCCTGACGCGGGCGCCTTCCAGCTTCTTCTGCACTTTTTCCACGTCACCCGGCTCGATGTCGGCGGCAGAGGACTTTGCGAATTCGTCGAGCGAAAGCTGCCACTGTGCCGCCGCCAGCCGGATGCGTCCGGTTTTCTCGTAAAGATCTCCGAGGTGCATATGCACTGTAGGATCGGTCTGGTCGCGATTGACTGCCTGCCGCAGGTTGTCTTCCGCCAACTCGTACTCACCCATCTTGAAATAGACCCAACCCAGTGAATCGAGATACGCGCCATTCATGGGTTCGGCATCGACAGCCTGGCGAATCATTTTGAGGGCTTCGGGCAGCTTCTCCCCTTTGTCCGCCCACATATAACCCAGATAGTTGAGGGTCATTGCATTGTCCGGGTCCAGACTCAACGCCTGCCGGAAGAACTGCTCGGCCTGATCCATGTGCTTTTGACGCTCGGCCCATTCGCCGCGGAGGAAGAACAAATAGATCCGGTCGTCTTTCTTGGTCGTCAGGGGCTCGGCCTTGTCCAGCGCGTCCTCTGCATCCTTCCAGCGGCGGAGGCGAACATTCATCTGCGCCAGGGCCAACCAAACCCCACGCTGCTGGTCCGGTGTGGCGCCATCAAGCAGGCTCTTGGCCATTGCCAGACCTTCATCGGGATGATCCTGGTCGGCGAGTTCTCCGGCGAGCATCAGCTTCAGATCGCGATCCTGGGGATCGGCTGCTACGGCCTTGCGAGAGACTGCGATCGCCTTATCGAACTCGTGGGCGTTCCGGTACGTGTCCACCTGGCCCTGGTATCCGCGCGCCACGAAGCTTCCGCCCATATCGATCATCTTCTGGTATGCCGCGATCGCCGGTTCCGTTTTATTGGCCTCGAGGTAAACCGCACCCAGACGCTCCAGGAATATGGAGCGGTTGTTCTTCTCCTCGTCGGTATAAGCGCCGTTGGCGTGCGAGGTAGCGTCAACCATCTCCTGATAAGTCTGGATGGCTTCGTCGAAGCGGCCCAGAATGTCGAGCAACAGTCCTTCGTTAAAGCCCGCCTCTAATGACGTCGGATCGATTTTGCGCGCCTTGCGAATTGTGGCCAGCGCATCCTCGTACTTACTCTGGCGGCGTTGAATTTCACCGATATGAATCAGCGCCTCGGTGTTTTCCGGGTCGGCCTCAGCCAGCGCCTGATACTCCTTGAGCGCCTGGTCAAGCTGGTCGGCGCTGAGCATTGCCGAAGCCAGCGCATCCATGGTCTGCAGGTCGCCAGGTTCCAGATCGTCGGCGCGCTGGTACGCGGCGATGGCATCCTTGGGTTGCTTCAACTGGTCGTAAAGAGCGCCCAGCGTGAATTCCATCTTCGGCGTTCGCCCATCGACCGGCACCGCTTCAATGGCCTTTACGGCATGTTGTATGTCCCCGCTTTCGGCGTACAGCCGCGCCAGGTTCAGCACCACCTCTTCCGATTCCGGTTCAATATCCTGCGCGGTCTTGAACTCGGCCTCTGCCTTTTCCTGCTGATGCTTGACGGTATACAGCTGCCCCAGCACCATGTGGTCTTCAACGCTCTTCGGTTGCAGGGCAACGATTTTCTCAAATTCCGCAATCGCCTGGTCAAGCACGTTGCCGGAGCTCACCGACGGTGCTCCGCCATTTGCGCCCTGACCCAGTTGCCTCAGGTAAATGCGTCCCAGCAGACGGTGCGCGTCAATGTCGTCGGGATGAGACTTTAGCTCCGCCCTCGCCGTGATCTCGGCGTCGTGCACCCGGTCAGCGCGAAAGTAAAGATCGGCCAAATCGTCGCTCAGCTCGGCGGAATCCGGATCGGCATCGAGCGCAAGTTTGTACTGTTCGATGGCCTGGGTCATCTCATCGGTGCGTCCCTCGGAGATGGCGTCATCCTCATACACGCTGGCCAAGGCCAGGTGATAGTAGGCCTGGGCGCGATTCGGCTCTGCCGGCGCCGCATTGTCGGGCGCTCCCGCCGGCTTTGAACCAGCATCGGCCTTCGCCGTTTCCACTGGCGCCGCATTGGCCGGCGAGTTCTGGGCCTGAGCAGGCCCGAGCGGCAACAAAAACAGAATGCCGGCGACGAACGCGGGCGCGAGATCAGGTCTTGGGAGGAGTTTTCTCATCATGCAGGGAATTCCATAGGTCCTTGGCCGCAAATCGGAGAAAAAAGAAAACGCGGCACAGGCAGAGGGTCTCAAGCGAACCTGCCTACTTATACAGACGATTTTACCCGTCATTCGTCGCAATCGCGCGGCAGATTACCGGATTTCCTGATACTAAAGGGGCACAATGGGCAGACAAGCGCCTGTCCTGTTCGGTGCTGGCCTCAGAGTTCCTTCAGTGCCGGAAGTGCCTGATCCCGGTAAAGACCATGGCCAAGCCCAACTTATCGGCTGCCGCGATCACTGCGTCGTCCCGAACCGATCCGCCCGGCTGAATGACCGCGGTCGCCCCGGCCTGTGCAACAGCTTCAAGGCCATCGGGGAAGGGAAAGAATGCATCGGAAGCGGCAACGCAGCCTTTCAGTGGCAGCACGGCTTTCATGGCGCCGAATTTCGCAGCGTCCACGCGGCTCATCTGTCCCGCGCCCACGCCCAGCGTCTGGCCGTCGCGCGC
>CAYOVE010000185.1:0-6761 GCA_964407295.1 uncultured Occallatibacter sp. | reverse complement strand
AAGCTGTCGTGCATGCCATTGACCGCGCCGCAACTGGCGTCAGTGGTAATCGTGGCGAAGAGCGCGCTTTCGGCAATGCCGTTGCGAACCTCCTTGCCCTCCATATTGCCGCCGGGCGCTGTCGCAGTCCGCGCCTGTTCTGCGCCGTGAATCATGTTGTAGGGATGCGCCTCTGCCCAGTAGCAGACCAGAAAGCCGGCTGCAAAAAGGACGTACATGGCCGCGAACACCGCCCAGCCATGACCGCGAGAACCCGTCATGCGGCCCAGTGTGCAAGTGAGGCCTGCGCCGATGACGAAGATGGAAACAATCTGCATGTAATTCGAAAACGGGGTCGGGTTCTCATAAGGGTGAGCACTGTTGGCGTTGAAGAAACCGCCGCCGTTGGTGCCCAGCATCTTGATAGCTTCCTGCGAGGCCACCGGCCCCTGCCCGATGGTTTGCGTTTGGGAGGGCTGCTCGAGCGGATGCGCAACTGTATACGGGCTAAGGTTCTGGGGAACACCCTGCCAAACCAGGAGCAGCGCGTAAAGAACGCACGCCGGCGCCAGGATGTAGAGCAGCGTCCGAGTCATGTCGACCCAGAAATTGCCGATCGTCGCGGAACTGGTTCGCTTGATACCACGGATCAACGCCACGGCGACCACGATGCCTGCCCCAGCCGACCAGAAGTTGTGCGTCGCCAGGCCCGCCATCTCCGTGAGATAACTCATGGTCGACTCGGGCGTGTAGAACTGCCAATTTGTATTGGTAGTGAAGCTAGCGGCAGTGTTGAACGCAAGATCGGGGCCCACCGCGGTCAGATGCTGCGGGTTCCAGGGCAGGTAGTACTGCAAACGCTGAATAGCGTAGGTAAGCACCATGGTCACGGCCGAGAAGCCGAGGAGAGCGAATGCGTACTCGCGCCAGTTCATCTCCTTGTCGGCTTTCACCGCGCAAAGCTTGTAGATGAGCCGCTCGAACGGTCGAAAGACCGGGTCCAGCCAGGTTCGTTCGCCTTCGAGCACGCGCGTCATGTAGATGCCAACCGGACGCACCGTAATCAGCAGGATGACGGAGTAGATGGCAAATTGCAGCCAGCCGTTTGCGGACATGTCAGAACTTCTCCGGGAACAGCAGTGCGACGGTGAGATAAATCATCAGGGCGATAGAGAGGATGAGTCCGGTTGCGGAGATCCAATTCAATTGCATGGGCTACCTCAACTTTTGACACGCCTTGACGTAGAGAAACGCCACGGCGAAGAAGATTACGGTGTAGAGCAACATCAACGCATCCTGCATGCGGGTTGTCCCCTTTTCCATCCGGACTCTCGCCGGAGGGCTTCGATGAAGAGACCTGCTCCGGGTCGATGTGTTCCGAGCTTGATTTCGCTTGTGAACACACCAGAGCCTTCAACCGGTGCAGCCGGTCTCGTTCCATTTCGATTCTGTCCCTTGTGAGGTTTGATAATCGAAAAGAAAACCTAAAGATTTCGTAAGGATCGATTGTCTTGGACGGGAAGTTGTTGAAAATTAGCCGCGGTCACGGGCGTCACCCGCAATGCGATATAAGTTGCCATGTGCGGCGTACTAACTTACCCTTCGGTGCCGGTCATTCTTCGTTTCCCGCCCACCCCTCGGGCACAAACCGATAACCAACCCACGGCTCGGTCTGGATGTACTGGCGGCCGGTTTCGCCCTCGAGCTTTTTGCGCAGTTGACCGACAAAGACGCGCAGGTACTCAGGTTGGTGCGCGGATTGCGCCCCCCAAACCGAGGTCAGCAGGGCGCGATGCGTCATGACCTTGCCTGCGTTGCGGGCAAGATGCAGGAGAAGATCGAACTCCTTGGGCGTCAGGTGGATCGCCTTGCCCTGCACCAGGATGCTGTGCGCCCGCACGTCAATCACAAAGTCGCCGGTTTCCAGCGCCGCTGTGGTGCGCTCCGGAGCGCGCCGCAGATGCGCTCGTACTCGCGCCAGCAATTCCTGAATACTGAATGGCTTGGTGACGTAGTCGTCAGCACCCGCGTCAAGCGCCTCCACCTTCGACCGTTCGTGCTCGCGAACCGATAAAACCAGTACGGGCGTTGCGCCAAGCGTTCGAATGGCCCGGCAGACCTCAACTCCGCTCAAGACAGGCATCATCAGGTCTGTAATGACGAGGTCCGGCGCCCAATCCTTGAAGAGGCGCAATCCCTCTTCGGGATCGTTGGCTGTGCGAACATCGTATCCCTGCGCCGAGAGTGCGGCGCGCAGCACCCGCGTGATCTGCGGCTCGTCGTCAATAACCAGAATTCTTCCAGGCATGTCTTGCTTCTTTCATCCATCGGAAGCTTACACCATCGCGAGGCGGCGTTTCAGGGATGTGCCACGGAGAGGTATGATTCCCGTGGAGAAGACGATGGGCGCACCGCCCTATGCAAGGCAGGTTCTTCACTGGCTGGCTGCCACGGCCACGGCGGCTGTGGCCACCTTCCTTCTGGTCTGGCTTCGCGCCAACTCCACTACCGCTGGGATGGTGTTTCTGGTGTTGGTGGTGTGGGGGACCACGCAGGCGGGAGTTGTTGTTTCAATTTACACCGCTGTTCTCTCCGCCGTCTGCTTCGACTATTTCTTTCTGCCTCCCGTACACACCCTGAGGATTGAGGGCACGCAGCAGTGGGTGGCGATGATCTCGTTCGCCTTGAGCTGCCTGGTGGTCGGCCGCCTTGCGGAGCGTGCGCGGAAACAGACGGTTCGCGCCCAACAGCGCGAGGAAGATGTTGGGAAGCTGTATTCCCTGAGCCAGGAGATGATGCTCTTTGAAGACGCGGATCGCCTGCTCCGCGACTTGCCCGGCGCCATTGGCCGCATTTTCGTTCTCGATGGAGTGGTTCTTTATGTCGGCGAATACGATCGGTTTTTCTCTTCAACCAGTGGGGTTTCACCAAGCGTGCGGGCGCACATGCAGGCCGTGGCCCAGGGGCTGAATCCCACCATTGCGCCCTTTGCCGGCTACCAAACCAACGCTCTCGCACTGGGGCTGAAGCTCATCGGCGCTCTTGCGTGGCAGCCGGATAGGCTTTCGCTGGAGGTCGCAACCGCGGTGTCGGCTCAGGTATCCATCGCTGTGGCGCGCTCCATCGCTATCGCCGATTCAACGCGCATCGAAGCCGCGCGCGAGGCCGACCGGCTGCGCACAGCTTTGATCGATTCATTGACTCACGAGTTGCGCACGCCGCTCACATCCATTCGAGCGGCAGCCACCACGCTACTTGAAGCCGAAGGGCTCGACGAGGCGGGGCGAACGGAGATGGTGCGTGTGATCGACGAGGAATCGGCACGGCTGGATCTCTTGATCGGCGAAGCCGTGGAGATGGCCGAGATTGACGCCAACGTCGTTCAGGTTAAGATGTCGTCCGTACATCCGCGCATGCTGCTTGATCATGCCGTGGAAGAGTCCCGCAAACTTCTGGCCGCGCACAAGGTGACAATCCTGCGCGACGCCCCGGACGAAGACGGCGAAGACGATCAGCCGGCCTGGTTCGATCCTCACCTTTTGGGCAGAGTTCTGCGTCATCTACTCGAGAACGTGGCCAGTCACACCCCTCCTGGCTCGCGCGTCACACTCAGTAGCAAACGCAGCGATGATCGCGTGGAGTTTACGGTTGAAGACAACGGCCCCGGCATCGATGCTCGCGACTTGCCGCTCATCTTCGAGAAGTTCTATCGGGGCAAGCTCGGAACGAGCAGACGCAAGGGGTCGGGCATGGGACTCGCTATCACTCGTGCCATTCTTGTGGCGCACGGAGGCGGAATCGAGGCCGCGAATATCCCCGGCAGCGGAGCGCGATTCCAATTTTGGGTACCATTGATTGACAAAGAGCCCAGCCGACGATGAGCTGCCGCGCATTGTCAGCGCGAATCGTGTCGCCGTTTCAGCCTTCGAGTTTGAATCGCGTCTCAGCGAGCCGGTAGAGCCGCCTCCACACCAACCGATTCATGGTAACGACCATGAGTGAAATCATGATCGTGGCCAGCAGCAGCATGGCAAAACGGCCGCTGTCGCTGGCTGCCTGAATCTGTGAGCCGAGTCCAATCACCTGCAAGGTCTGATCCTTGACTTTCGAGTACTCCGCCATCACCGACGCGTTCCACGCGCCACCTGAGGCCGTGACCATTCCCGTAATCAGATACGGGAAAATACCAGGAAGAATGAGCCGAGTCCACCGCTGCCAACGCGTGAAGCGATAGACCGAGGAGACTTCGCGCAGATCCGAAGGGATAGCCATGGCTCCCGCGATCACATTAAAGAGGATGTACCATTGCGTGCCGAGCAGCATCAGGACGATCGACGCGATGCCCAATCCGCCACCGATCTTTACCAGGCCGATCAGCAGGATGGGGAAGACAGCCGTCGCCGGCACCGATGCCAAAATCTGCGCCAATGGCTGCACGATGCGCGCCAGCCGCGGGTTCAGACCAATCGCCACGCCAACAGGAATCGTCCACAAGGCGGAGAGCAAGAGCGCCGCATTCACACGGAGAAATGTCGCCGCAGCGCCCTCCAACAGGAGCCGCAGGTCCGGCCAGGTTACGGTGCTGAGCATGAACATGGCCTGAAGAGCCGCCCAGCAAACAACCACGGCTCCCGCAACTGCAACGGCCCACAGACCAGGCAGAGCCTTACGCGCTTTGGGCTGATCGAGCGGCCTCACCACGCGGCATTCTTTTGTCTGAGCCATGTGCTGATAAACCGGTTCCTCAATACGATCCCAGATGCGCCCCGGCAGCGTCTCCAAAATCCGCGAGCGGCGAAGAAGCTCAAGAATTGGCGAGGTCACCTGTTCGGCCGACTCCACCTGTTCGAATTTGAATTTTTCGCTCCAGGCAATTAGCGGCCGCCAAACGAGTTGATCGGTGGCGACAACAATGAGAACTACAGTTGCGATTCCCGCCAGAAGGGCATGGACATCGCCATTGTTGGTCGCCGATTGGATGTAGCTTCCCAGGCCCGGCAACTGAAAGTTGCGCGTCCCCATCGTAAACGTCTCGCAGAAGATCAGTGCGAACCAGCCGCCGGCCACAGAGACGATCGAATTCCACACCAGGCCAATGGCCGAGAATGGCATCTCCAGTTGCCAAAAGCGCTGCCAGCCTGAGTAGCGGAAGACGCGCGACGCTTCCAGCATCTCCCTTGGTATGGTTTTGAGCGAGGAGTAAAAGCTGAAGGCGAGATTCCACACCTGGCCGGTGAAGATGAGCAGAATCACTGCCATCTCGATGCCCAATTGATGGCCGGGAACGAGCGATACCATGGCAAGCACAACCGGCGGCAGAAAGCTGAGCACGGGAATCGACTGCAAGATGTCGAGGACCGCGACCATCCATGGCTCGATGCGCGGATTGTAGGCCGCGATGTAGCCGTAGGAAATTGCGAATGCCAGGCTGAGCACGTACGCGATCGCCATGCGCACAATGGAATAAAACGCGTAGAGGGGCAATGCGCCGATGGAATTCGAAATCGGCACGATGGGAATGGGTTTTTGAAACCAATAAACGCCGGTGCTGACGATGGCGAAAAACAGGGCCAGCGCGCAAGCCGCCACGCCGAGATCGACGAGAAACGGGGTTTTGCGTACGGTGACGAGAGATCGAGCGAGAGGGTGCTGAAGATTCACTTCGCTTCTCCGCTCGCGGCGATTTCTTCTTCCAGCGCGTCAGGCATCACAAAGCGGCGTCGCCCGGAGTCGTAGTCGAATAGCTCGGCGTATCGACCCCACGTAACCGCGGTCTGTATCTGAAGTTGCGATTCCTCCTCGCTGAATTGCTCATCGAGCATATCGAGAAAGAACTCCTCGGGAACGGTATGATCGCTCTTCGCGTCGAGAGCGCGACGAATCTGGCGCAGCAGGAGCACATTTTCAATCGCAGCATTGCGAAACAGCTCCTTCTGGTGCAGAATTTCGGAGTTCGCGAATTCCTCGCCGCTTGGAGTAATGGCCGCGTCGCCCTCTTCGACCCTGAGAAAGCCCAACATCTGCGCGGCTTCCACAATGGGCAGCAGATCGTCGATCTCAAAGGCAAGATCGTCGGCCAGGCGATACATATCGTCGCGTCCACCTCGATCAAGAAGCAGCTCGAGCAATCCGGCAATGCCTCCAGGCCGCGCATGCGGCAGCATCTGGTAGCGCATCTGCCGTTGGTCGCGCGCGCGCGGCTCCGCCGCCTGGCCCGGCGCCTCGGCCGGCGTCACGTCCGGCTGTGTAAGCACCTTGTAGATGTAGTCCACCAATTTCGTGAAGGCCTCGGATTTGCGGTCGCGCGGCTGCGGTAATTGCACCTGAAAGTCGGTCCGAATGTGGCCCGGATTGCGCCCGAGCACCACGATGCGATCGGCCAGCAACACGGCTTCCTCGATGTTGTGCGTCACCAGAAAGACCGCCTTCGTCGGCATCGTCTTCTTCGCCCAGAGCTCCAGCAGTTCACTGCGCAGGTTCTCCGCCGTCAGCACGTCGAGCGCCGAAAACGGCTCATCCATGAAGAGAACCTCCGGCTCGACCACGAGGGCGCGGGCGAATCCCACGCGCTGCCGCATTCCGCCCGAAAGCTCCTTCGGATAGGCAGCCTCAAATCCGTCCAGGCCGACCGTGTCGAGCATCTTCATGCTTCGTTCGCGCCGCTCGGCCGGCGCCACGCCACGAGCCTGAAGCGGAGCCTCAACATTCTCTAGAACCGTGAGCCAGGGAAAGAGCGCGAAGCTCTGAAAGACGATGGAGACGTTGATCTCAGCCTGCGAGAT
>CAYOVE010000184.1:0-6780 GCA_964407295.1 uncultured Occallatibacter sp. | reverse complement strand
GAAGAGATGCTGCGCAAAAAGATTGAGTTCTATGTAATCGACGGCTACAAGGTGGCGCGCGAGGCAGGCATGGGCTCGCGCATCAACACCATTATGCAAACGTGCTTTTTCGCGATCAGCGGCGTGCTCGAACGCGAGGAGGCGATCAAGCAAATCAAGAAGTCGATCAAGAAGACCTATGGCAAGCGCGGCGAGGCGGTGGTGGAGAAGAACTTTGCCGCCGTGGATCACGCGCTGGCCCATCTGGAAAAAGTTGCGCTGCCGGCAGCGGCGTCGTCGGAGTTCGATCTGACCGGAGCCATCTCGGCCAAAGCGCCAAAGTTTGTTCACGACGTGCTGGGCCAGATTGCCGCAGGCAAGGGGGACTTGCTTCCAGTGAGCGCGATGCCAGCGGGCGGCGCGTTCCCGACGGGCACGGCGCAATGGGAGAAGCGGAACATTGCGCAGTTCATTCCAGTGTGGGACAAAGACCTGTGCATCCAATGCGGCAAATGCGTGATGGTGTGCCCGCATGCCGTGATCCGTGCCAAGATCTACAACTCTGAGCTTGGCGACAAATCTCCGACGACACTCAAGTGGGCCAAGCCGAAGTGGCGCGGCATGGAAGAGGAACGCTACACGCTGCAGGTGGCGCCGGAGGATTGCACCGGATGCGCAGTATGCGTCGATGTTTGCCCTGTGAAGAACAAGAGCGATGCCAGCAAGAAGGCGATCAACATGGCGCCACAGGAGCCGCTGCGCGTGCCGGAACGGGAGAACTGGGATTTCTTCCTCGGCTTGCCAGAAGTTGACCGGGCGAAGCTATCGCATTCGCAGGTCAAGGATATTCAACTTCTGCAACCGCTATTTGAGTTCTCAGGCGCGTGCTCGGGATGCGGCGAGACGCCCTACATCAAGCTGATGACGCAGTTGTTTGGCGATCGGCTCTATATCGCCAATGCGACGGGCTGCTCGTCGATTTACGGCGGCAACCTGCCTACGACACCGTACACCAGCAACGCCGAGGGCCGTGGCCCGACGTGGAACAACTCATTGTTTGAGGACAATGCGGAGTTCGGGTTCGGCATGAGGGTCGCGCTCGATCAACAGAAGGCGTTTGCGGAAACTCTGGTGACGCGTCTCGCGTCAGCAATCGGTGCGGAACTGGCGGCGGATATCGTCGGCGCTTCGCAGAAGACCGAGACGGAGATCAATCAGCAGCGCGAGAGGGTGAGTGCGCTGCGTTCTGTGTTGGCCGGAAACAGCTCTTCGGATGCGAAGAATCTGCTGGCGATCGCCGACACGCTGGTCCGCAAGAGCGTGTGGATACTGGGCGGCGACGGATGGGCATTCGACATCGGTTTTGGAGGCCTCGATCATGTGCTGGGCTCGGGCAAGAACGTGAATGTGCTGGTGCTCGATACCGAGGTTTACTCGAACACGGGCGGCCAGGCGTCGAAGGCAACGCCGCGCGGCGCGGTTGCTAAATTTGCCGCCAGCGGCAAGCAGAACAGCCGCAAGGATCTGGCCATGGAGGCTGTCAGCTACGGCTCGGTCTACGTGGCGCAGGTGGCTCTGGGCGGCAACGACAGCCATGTGGTGAAGGCTTTCCAGGAAGCTGAAGCACATGATGGGCCGTCAATCATCATCGCGTACTCAAGTTGCATCGCTCACGGCTACGACCTGGTGCACGGGCTGGAGCAGCAGAAGCTTGCGGTGCAATCGGGCTACTGGCCGCTGATGCGCTACAACCCAGCGCTGCGCGAAGAGGGCAAGAATCCGTTCCAGCTCGACTCGAAGGCGCCGTCGATCCGGCTCAAGGAATTCGCTTATCGCGAAGCTCGTTACACGATGCTGGCGCGCGGTAACCCGGAGATGGCCGCGGAGCTGCTTACCGAAGCACAGGATGATGTGGAGCGACAGTGGCGCGTCTACTCCGCGCGCGCGGGGATGCCGGGCCGCGGCGAGACGCCCCACATTGCGCCACTCGAAAAGGCTGAGACAAAGCCGGAAAGCAAACTGGCTGCCACGGCTGCCGGAGGTGAAGAATGACCGACCTTTCCATGCAATACCTGGGCATGAATATGAGCGGCCCGATTGTGGTTGCCAGCACGCCGCTATCGGAGTCGATTGACAACGTTCGGCGCATGGAAGATGCAGGCGCCTCGGCAATCGTGCTGACTTCGCTTTTTGAAGAGCAGTTGGCGCTGGAGTCTCGCGCGTTGGACGAAGATCTTTCACGGGGCACGAATTCCTTCGCCGAGTCGCTGGATTACCTTCCGGAATTGTCGGACTATCGCATGACACAGGATGGATACCTCGAGCATCTGAAACGCGCCAGCGAGGCCGTCGATATTCCCATCATGGCCAGCCTGAACGGCGCAACCAGCGGCGGGTGGGTAAGCCTTGCGAAAGAGATGGAGCAGGCCGGAGCGGATGCCATCGAGTTGAATACTTTCGCGCTGGCAACGGACAGCCGCCAGACCGCAGAGGCGATCGAGAAGCAACTGCTTGAGCTGGTTTCAAGTGTCTGCGATGCGGTCAAGGTTCCTGTTGCCGTCAAGCTCTCGCAATCCTTCACCAGTTTGCCGCATCTTTGCGCGCAGCTCGAGAAAGCCGGCGCACGCGGGGTGGTGCTGTTCAACCGCTTTTATCAGCCTGACTTCGACATTGAGGCACTCGAGGTGCGGCCGACGCTGCACTTTTCGACTCCGTCAGAGTTATTGCCGCGCCTTCACTGGGCGGCGATTCTCTTCGGCCATCTCAAGGGAGACATCGCGATTACCGGAGGCGTCCACTCCGCTGAAGACGTGCTGAAGGCGATTATGGCCGGGGCCAACGTAGCGATGATGGTTTCAGCGCTGCATATTCACGGTATCGGACATATCGCCCGCGTGCTTGCGGACTTGAGATACTGGCTCAACAAGCGCGAGTATGCTTCGCTCCGGGAGACGCGCGGCTGCCTGAGCCGCCGTTCGGTTCCCGACACTTCGCCGTACGATCGCGGCAACTATATCAAGACGCTCAGCTCCTACAGCCTGCGGCAGACGCTGGCAGCGTTCTAAACAGAGTTCTGGGTTGCACAAATGAATACGGCCGCACGAGAGTGCGGCCGCTTTTTTGCTCTCGTGAAGCTGCTGAGAAAGTTGCTCAGTTATTAAGGAATCGCAGTACGGCTTTTTCAAGGATGCCGCGCGCTCGGGGGAGGGCGGCTTCAACTGGATCGCTGAGGGTTTCGCCCAACTCAGTGGAGCCGGCGCCGACGGTGAGAAGCATCGCGTGCGCTGAGATGGAACCATAAAGCTCATGGGTGAGACCGAGCAGCTCAGTCGGGTCAATGTGGTGAGTGGCGAGGTTATGGATTGCGTCTTCGCCGCCGTTCACATGAGTTGCAACAGGAATGAGCTTCACTCGTCCGGGCACGGAATCGACCGAGGAATCAACAAAAAGAACGGAATCGGCATCGGCTATATCTTTCGCGAGATCGGGCGTCCATTGCTGGCGAGCGAGAACGCGAACGCTGGAGTCGTCGCGGAATCGATGCGCGGCCCACTCGGCAAGCCGAGGCCCGACGCCATCGTCGCTGCGCAGCGTGTTGCCACAGGCGAGAACCAGGCAGTTGGATTTTTCAAAGTGCATCGGCTCCGCGAGCTGGGGATTCAATTCGTCTCCTTTATGGTTGTCATGCGTCTTGCGAAAGGCTTGCCGTAGTGGCAATTAGTCGCGCACGGCTCGGTCGAGTTCTTCACCCTCGGCCGAGATTAAGGTAATGGCCAACGGCATCTGGCCAAAGGCATGCGTGGAACAGCTCAGGCAGGGGTCGAAGGTGCGAACAACGGCTTCGACGCGGTTGAGAATTCCCTCAGTAAACTTGCCGTCCTTTACATAATGCCTGGCGGCTTGCAGAACTCCGAGGTTCATCGCCTTGTTGTTCTGTCCGGTGGCGATGACCAGGTTGGCCCAGGTGATTTTGCCGTTTTCGTCCACCTTGTAATGATGGTGCAGCACTCCGCGTGGCGCCTCGGCCTGGCCTGTGCCCTCGAGACGATTCACGCCGGCAGTTGCGCGCACATGCTTGTCGAGAATGCGGGAGTCGGAGAGGATTTCCTCGATCTTTTCAATACCGTAGAGCATTTCAACGAGCCGCGCGTGATGGTAATGGAAAGAACTCTCGACCGGCCCGGCGGCCAATTGCTTGAATTCAGAGAATTCCTTCTCGGCTTTTGGCGTGCCCATGGACTTTACGATATTGAGGCGTGCAAGGGGTCCGACGCGATAGCTGCCGTCGGGATACCCGAGCGGCTTATAGTAGGCGAACTTAGTGTAGCTGTAAGGCTCGACGGCTTCGCCGATGATTTCGGCGTAGCGGGCCGCGGTGATGCCTTCCTCGATCGTGTCGCCAGCGGGGCCGATCAAGCGAAGTGCACCGTCGGTGAACTCGATGGATTCGTCCTCGTTGATGAGGCTCATGTAGTTGGAGGGGAAGTTCGCGAAGACTGCGATCTCAGCTTTGAAGGTGTCCGCGATCTTCTTGTATCCGTCCAGCGCCAGGGCAATATTGGCGTATGCTTCCGGAATCATGGCCAGGATTTTGTCGCGCTTTTCAGTCAACAGCGGCTCGGTGACGCCGCCTGGCACAACCCATCCAGGGTGGATGCGCTTGTCGCCCAGCAGCTCAATGATGCTCTGGCCGAAGCGGCGCAGAGCAACACCGGCGCGGCCCAACTCGGGCTTGGCTGCAGCAAGACCAAAAACATTGCGCAGCTTGGGATCGGATTCCATTCCCAGCAAAAGATCGGGCGAGGCTAGATAGAAGAAACTGAGGGCGTGCGACTGCACCATTTGCGCCAGATTCAGCATGCGCCGCAACTGCGCCGCTGTATGCGGGATGCGGACAGACATGATGGCTTCGCAGGCCTTGGCGGAAGCGATGAGATGCGAAACCGGGCAGATGCCGCAGATGCGCGCCATGAGGCTCGGCATCTCATAGAACGGGCGGCCCTCACTGAAGCGCTCAAAGCCGCGGACCTGCGTGACATGAAAGTGCGCGTCCTCTACTTCGCCCTGGCCGTTCAGTTGGATGGTGATTTTGCCGTGGCCTTCAAGGCGGGTTACCGGATCGATGGTGATGGTCTGGCTCATAGATCAAGCTCCAAAGCGGGTGAGCGCCGGAATATCCAGCGGGCCGCCGTTGACCAGCGCGGTGAGCGCGGTGTGGAATGTGTCGGCCGAGGGCGGACAGCCGGGCAAAAAGACGTCCACCTTCACAAACTCGTGAATGGGGCGCACAATCTTGAGCAGTTTGGGCACCACGACGCAAGGAATCTGCGCCTGGGCGGTTGCGTTTTCAATGTAGGCGCGGTCGAGGATCGCCTCTGGTCCGATGGGATTGCGCATGGAGGGTACGTTGCCAGTGATCGCGCAGTCGCCCATGGCGACCAGCATCTTAGAGTGGCCGCGGACTTTCTTGATCTTCTTCTCATCGTCGACCGAGCTGACGGCCCCCTCGACCAGAGCAATATCGACTGTGTCAGGGAACTCCTTGGCGTCCACAAGCGGGCTGTAAACCAGATCCACGAGCTCGGCGAGCTCCAGAAGCCGCTCGTCCATGTCAAGAAACGACATGTGGCAGCCGGAGCATCCGTCGAGCCAGACCGTCGCTAATTTCAATTTGCTCATTGCGCTTCCCTCATCAGATTCAGATAGGGCAGAAACTCCGGATACTTGGGATGATCGGAGCCGATTTTGCTTTTGTCGAAGAGGGCTCCGGTGGGGCAGACCTGTACGCACTTGCCGCAGCGCGTGCATGCCGAGCTTCCCCAATCCTGATGCAGATCGGAGATGATCAGCGAATTGATGCCGCGCCCCATCACGTCCCATATGTGCGCGCCCTCGATCTCGGAGCAGACGCGAACGCAACGGGTGCACAGGATGCAGCGGTTGTGATCGAGGGTGAACCGCTCGTGCGAGGCGTCGACGTTGAGCTCCGGGTTGCGATAGGGCAGGCGAACATGGGTAAGGCCCTGCTCCTGGCCAAGCGTTTGCAGTTCGCAGTGGCCGTTCGAGACGCAGACCGAGCAGATGTGGTTACGCTCGGCGAAAAGCAGCTCCAGAATCGTGCGGCGATGCTTTTGCAGGCGCTCGGTGTTGGTCGAGACTTCCATCCCTTCCTGCACGGTAGCCACGCAGGCCGGAAGCAGCTTGTTCGTGCCCTTGATCTCGACCAGGCACAAACGACACGCACCCACATCGCTCAGGCCTTCAAGATGGCAGAGGGTGGGAATGTTGATTTCGTTCTCGCGAGCCACTTCAAGGATGGTCTGTCCGGCGCGGGCACTGACCTCCTGCTCGTCGATGACAAGAGTTTTGACATCTGTTTCCGCGCTCATGCCATCACCTCGCTTTGGATTTCAGACTGGGCAGCTTGCATGTTGCAGACGCCGGCCGGGCAGCGCTTGTGCACAATGTGCTCGATGTACTCGTTACGGAAATATTTAAGCGTGCTCAGCACGGGATTCGGCGCCGTCTGGCCAAGACCGCAGAGGCTGGTTTCCTTCACCGTCGAGCAGAGGTCTTCAAGGAGCGCCAGATCGTCCATGGTTCCCGTGCCATCGCAGATCCGTGAGAGCAGCGTGAACATCTGCGCCGTACCTGCGCGGCATGGAATGCACTTGCCGCACGACTCGGTCATGCAAAACTCGATGAAGAAGCGCGCGACGTTGACCATGCACGAGGTGTCGTCCATAACGATCATGCCGCCCGAGCCCATGATGGAGCCCATCTTGAGCAGCGCGTCGTAGC
>CAYOVE010000183.1:0-6804 GCA_964407295.1 uncultured Occallatibacter sp. | reverse complement strand
CAGCGTTTATTCCGATGTACTATCTGCACGTCAGCTCCAACATCATGTCGCTTGGGGGACTGGCCCTAGCCGTGGGTGTACTGATCGACGCCGCGATCGTGATGGTGGAGAACGGATATCGCCATCTGGCTGAGCGCGACGATGCTCCGAACGAAAAAGAGCGGCGGCTGATTCTCGTGCGCTCGGCGCAGCAGGTGGGGCCGGCGCTTTTCTACTCGCTCATCATTATCGTCGTTTCGTTTCTACCGGTGTTTCTGCTTGAAGCGCAGGAGGGCCGCATGTTCCGTCCGCTGGCGTGGACGAAGACACTGTCTCTCATCTTTTCCTCACTGCTTTCCATTACGCTTGTCCCGGCGCTTATGCCGCTCTGCCTGCGCGGAAAGCTGCGCAGGGAGTCAAGAAATCCAGCCGCCTGCGTCACTCAAGCCATCTATCTTCCCGTGTTGAGCTGGAGCCTGAAGCATTGGAAGCTGGTCATTGCGCTGAACCTGGCATTTCTTGCGGCGACCATTCCTCTTTACTTCCGGCTCGGGAGCCAATTCATGCCCGCGCTGTATGAAGGCTCTGCACTTTACATGCCGAGCGCACTGCCGGGCGTCTCGATCACGCAGGCAGTCACGCTCATGCAGGAGCAGGACCGCATCATCCGCTCGTTTCCTGAAGTGGCAACAGTGTTTGGAACCGTGGGCCGCTCCGATAGCGCCACCGACAATGCGCCTCTCGATATGTACGACACCACCATCATGCTCAAGCCGCGCGAACAGTGGCGTCCCGGCATGACCTATGAAAAGCTAATCCACGACATGGACGACAAGCTCCAGTTTCCGGGCCTTACGAATACGTGGACCATGCCGGTCGAGAACCGGCTCGACATGGAGTTGACCGGGATCAAGACCGCAGTAGGGATCAAAATCCAGGGCCCCGATCTGACGCACATTGAAGATATTGGAGCGCGCATGCAGCAGATCCTCGCCGGCATGCCAGAGACCAATTCAGTTTTTGCGGAGCGCGTTGCGCAGGGGTTCTATCTCAATGTGGAAGTGAACCGGCCCGAGGCCGCGCGCTATGGCCTCACGGTGGCAGACGTGCAGCAGGTCATCACATCGGAGATCGGCGGAGCGGACATTGCGCAAAATGTGGAAGGGCGCGAGCGCTTTCCCATCGCCGTGCGCTATCAGCGAAGCTTTCGCGACCATCCTGAAGCCTTGTCGCAGGCTCTGATTGCGACTCCTACAGGTGAGCAGATTCCCATCAGCGAAGTGGCTCGCGTGTACTACTCGCGGGGCCCAGCGATGATTCGCGATGAAGACGGAGCATTGACCGGATATGTCTATCTCAATCTGAATACGCACAATTACGGCGGCTTTGTAAGTGACGCGGAGAAGTTGATCAATCAGAAACTGGCTCTTCCGGCGGGATATACCTGGCGTTGGGCTGGAGAATACGAATTCGAAATGCGTGCCAAACAGCGCCTCAAGATCATCCTGCCGATTGTCTTCTTCGTCATCTTCCTGCTGCTCTATCTCGTCTTCAAATCCGCTGCCGAAGCGGCCGTGCTCATCTTTCCCACTTTCTACGCCATGTCAGGTGGCCTGCTGCTGCAATGGGCGCTCGGCTACAACTTCAGCGTTGCCGTTTGGGTTGGCTATATTGCGCTCTTCGGCATTGCGGTGGAGACCGGCGTGGTGATGGTGGTGTACCTGGACGAAGCTTTCAAGCAACGTCTCGCGCAGGATGCGCCCATGACGGAAGCCGGGCTGTTGCAGGCCGTCATCGATGGCGCGGTCCAGCGGTTGCGGCCCAAGCTGATGACCGTGACGGCGGTCATCCTGAGCCTCGCGCCGATCCTATGGGAAACCGGCATCGGTTCTGACGTGATGAAGCCCATTGCTGCGCCTATCGTCGGCGGCATGATTACGTCCACGATCCACGTCCTGATTCTTGTTCCGGTGTTTTTCCTGCTCATCAAGCGCAGAGCGCTCCGCCGGGGCCGGCTCACCGCAAGCTCGGATCCGGTAAAGGCGTAGCGAGAAAACTAAGAGAGCGGCGATCCATTATGGATCGCCATCCGCGAGTCAGGTCTGTGTTCGGAAGCGAATGTTCGCGTTTACGGCAGGGTTCGGTCCAAGGTGGAATCTTCAATAGCAAGTGCGGTCACAACCAACGACCATCCTGCTTTTGGGCGCCGCTAGACCCCGGGGAAGAGGAGCGAAATTGAGGATGCTGCTCTCGACACCCTTCAGCACCCGAATCCGGGGCGGAAAAAAGAGGTCGCGTGTTTAAATAATTGGTTTTATGGGATAAATGGTAGGCACGATTGGATTCGAACCAACGACCTCTTCCGTGTCAAGGAAGCGCTCTAACCAACTGAGCTACGCGCCTAAGGTGTGGCAGTAGTTAGTTTAACAGGATCGCTGAGCCACGAAAAGGCAAGGCGCGCCATGCGGCGCACCTTTGCGGCAGAGCTACGAGACGAAGGTTGCGGGGTGACAGAAGACGCCGGCCAGAGCGCCTCATCCGTGGCGAATGAACGAACCATTTTGAAGCTCGGCCATCGCCTGGCGCAGTTCTTCCTGGGTGTTCATCACGATGGGTCCGTACCAGGCTACAGGCTCTTCAAGCGGCTTGCCCGAGACGAGCAAGAAGCGAATGCCCTCGGGACCGGCCTCGACAACAATCTCGTCGCCGCGGTCAAAGAGAACGAGTGAATGGTTCTTTGCGTCGTAGACCGCTTCGGCGTTCGGGTCGGCAGCAGACTCGGTGAGCACGGCCTTTGGCTCGGATGCGTCGCGGAAGGTTCCAGCGCCGGCGAAAACGTAGGCGAAGGCATTACGCGTCGTTTCGACCTTGATCCGCTTGCGCTTGAAGGGTGGCACAGAGATGTCGACGTAGCGCGCATCGACCGAATATTGCCCGGCGGCGACGCCCTCGACCGGGCCGGTTTTGCCCCAGAACTCGCCGCAGATGATGCGCGCCTTGGTTCCGTCATCTTCAGTAACCTCTGGGATTGCGCTCGATGGAATGTCCTGGTAACGCGGGTCGGTCATCTTGAGCGACGCGGGAAGGTTGGCCCAGAGCTGAAAGCCATGCATGCGCCCGCGCTCGTCGCCTTTGGGCATCTCCTGATGGAGAATGCCGCTGCCGGCGGTCATCCACTGCACGTCGCCAGCGGTCATGCGGCCTTTGTTGCCAAGCGAGTCACCATGAGCGACCTCGCCAGCAAGGACGTACGTGATGGTCTCGATGCCGCGGTGCGGGTGCCATGGAAAGCCGGCCAGGTAGTCGGCCGGATTCTCGTTGCGAAAATCGTCGAGCAAGAGGAACGGATCGAATTCGGCGGTCCTGCCGAAGCCGAAGGCACGCTGGAGCTTGACGCCTGCTCCCTCAATGGTGGGCTTGGTTTGGTAGATGTCTTTGACGGCTCTCAGCGACATGGTGCATCTCCGATCGGGGCATCAAAAGCGAGGCAAGCGACCGCCTCTCCCCGGGACTGGCCTGGGAAAGTGCCCCTTTGATTTCACTTGCAGGGTACATAAATAAGATGCGCCGCGAATTCATTCGCTCCAGCTGACCACTTGCTGGCCAGGGGGACCTGGCCAGCCGACCAACTTACGCGGCCTTGATGAACTGAACGTCGAGCGTGATCGACACTTCTTCGCCAACCAACACGCCGCCGGCTTCGAGAGGTGCATTCCAACCAAGTCCGAAGTCTTTGCGGTTGATCTTCGCAGTCGCGGTTAGGCCGATGCGCGTATTGCCCCAGGGATCCTTTGCGGGCTCGCTCACTTCCTCCACATTCAAAATCACAGGCTTGGTCACGCCGTGGATGGTCAAGTCGCCGGTCACGGCAAAGCCATCGCCCTTTTTCTCGATGTGCGTTGATTTGAAGGTCATGGCGGGGAATTTTTCCACGTCGAAAAAGTCAGCGCTCTTCAGGTGGCCGTCGCGCTTTTCATCTTGCGTATTTACGGTGCTGACGTCGATGGAGACATCAAGGGTGGATTGAGTATGATCGGCCTCGAAGCGATGCAGGACGCCGCTGATTCCGCTGAACTTGCCTCGGACGTTCGAAATCATCATGTGCTTGACCTTGAACTCGGCGCCGGAGTGGGCCGGATCGATGTTCCAGGTGGAGGTGTCGGTAGTTGGGGTCATGGTTGGTTGCTCCTTTCATCATGTTGGATGCAGAAGGGAGATATTCGTTGCAACAAGTATTTGCGGGGAAATGGCGGCGTGCCGGTCAGATGTGAAGCCTTATCCTTGGTAACAGACTTCCCGTGAGCGATTTTGCCCAAACCGTGAAGCAGCAGGCCGACATCGTGAAGGTGATCGAGAGCTACATCCGCCTGCGCAAAGCTGGCGCGCAACGGTTTACGGGACTGTGCCCATTCCACAAGGAGAAGACACCGAGCTTCAGCGTGCACGCGGGCCAGCAGTTTTTCTATTGCTTTGGCTGCCAGGCCACGGGCGATGTGTTCAGCTTCGTGGGCAAGATTGAGAATGTGGGCTTTCCCGAGGCGGTGCGGATTGTGGCGCAGAAGTGCGGCATTCCATTGCCCAAGCGGGAGTTCTCGTCGCCTGAAGAGGCGGCCGGTGCGCGGCTGCGAACCAAGCTGCTGGAGCTGCACGAGACGGCTGCGGCTTGGTTTGAGGAGCAACTGCGGGGTCCGGGCGGAGCGCTGGCGCGGGAATACCTAATCGGACGCGGGCTGACGGACGAGGGAATCAAGAAGTTCAGAATCGGGTACGCACCGGACAGCTTCAATGCTCTGCGCGACCGGTTGAGCGGAATGGCGGACCAGGAGACGCTGCGCGCGAGCGGGCTGTTCAGTTCGAAGGAGCAGGGGGACGGAGGCCAGGGGCCGATTTACGACAGATTCCGCAAACGGGTGATGTTTCCTATCTGCAACGAGGGCGGCCGAGTGATTGCCTTTACCGCGCGCACCCTGGAGACGGGTGAGAAAGCGGGAGCTAAGTACATCAATTCTCCGGAGACGCCGCTCTACTCAAAGGGACAAGTGCTCTTCAATCTGGATAAGGCTAAGCCTGCGATTCGCGCAATGGAGTTTGCTTTGCTAGTTGAGGGCCAGATGGACTGCATCAGTGTGTTTCTGGCGGGAATTCAGAACGTAATTGCAACAAGCGGCACGGCTTTTACCGAGCCACAAGTGGCAATCCTCAAGCGCCATACGTCGAACGTGATCGTGAATTTCGATCCCGACACGGCAGGCGCGAATGCCGCCGAGAAATCGATCGCTTTGCTAACCGAGGAGGGGTTTTCGATCAAGATTGTGACGCTCGAGGGGGGGCTCGATCCCGACCGGTACATCAGGGAGCGGGGTGTGGAGACATACAAGGAAGCGCTGCGCGAGTCGCGGCGGCGGGCCGATTACCTGATCGAGCGGGCGCGGACGCTTTTTCCCGGAGCGAGCGCGGAGCAGAAGGTGAAGCAGATGAATTTTCTGTTGCCGCATATTCGGCGCGAGCCGGAGCCTCTGGCAAGGGAGCAGTTTGCAGCCGATGCCGCGCAGAAGTTGGGGTTCGGCTCGACTGTGCTGCGCGAGGAGTTGCGGCTGGCAGCTCTGCGGAGGCGAGATCGGGTAGAGGAACGAGCGGCGAAGTTAAACGAGGTAGAAAAAGTGCTGCTGCGGGCACTGGCTGTGACCGATTTCGAGGGCGCTGAAGCTCGATTGCTTGCGACAGAGGCTTTAACAAATAATGCGGCCTGGTTTGAGCACCTGGGCTCATTCGGTGCAATGCAAGCGTTGGCAGGCCGGGCGGCAAGGGACCCATTGGACGCGGTCCAGGATCCAGGCCAGAAGGCGCTACTGGCGGAGGCACTGCTTGGCGAGAGCGAGCCGCCAAGGGTGAATGAGGTAGAGAGCGCGGTGCAGGAGGTTGAGGAGCGTGCGCTCGAAGGCCGGCTGCGCGATCTCCGTGCGCAGATTGCCGAGGCCGAGCGGAAAGCCGATTCTGGCGGGCTGGCGCTCTTGACCCAGAAAAAGCTGGAATTGGACCGGGCACTGCGGCGTTTGCACGGCCAGAAGGCGCGGGAACTGTAGGGGTTTTGGGCGCGGACCGGAAGAGCTTTCATGCGGTCAAATCATGCGTCGAAAAGGTCCTTCCGAGCGTCTAAATAGGCAGGAAGCAATCGGAACGGAATGGCTGGAAACGGGCAACGAAGCGATTGTGGCCGACGGCGGTGGGCCGAGTTATCCGCCGAGTTTTTTGCTGGCGGGTGCAAGTGATGTTGTGGTAATCTATTGATCTTAGTGAGGATGCGCGCCCCTTTGCCCCACACATGAGCTCCGGCTCGCGGGCGACCCAGGCGAAACCTGAAGCGCTGCCATCCTGTTCCGAGAAAATAATCACCGCGTATTGCGCGGCTTGCGGATGTGTATGCAAGCGAGGATTCCCGATTTGGAGTCTTTATTTTGCGTGCCTGCAATTCGGCGCGACGCGGTTTTGCGATTGGCGCGGACCGATGCGCGCAGACACGTAAATGGGCGCGATGGACCGGAAGGCCGCGGGGCCGGGAATGAAATCGGGCGAGACGGTCGAAACGACCGAGTCTTGCCGAAGAGAGCAGGCATATTTTGGCGATTGAAGATAAGTTCGAAGAGGATGTGCATGGTCTGATCGAGACCGGCAAGGAGAAGGGCTATCTCACCTACGGCGAAGTGAACGACGCGCTGCCGGATGAGATTGGTTCTCCCGACGATCTGGACGATCTGATCACGACGATTGGAACGCAGGGCATTGACCTGCTCGACACTCCGAAGTTCCCCGGCGACAAGGACTTTG
>CAYOVE010000182.1:0-6806 GCA_964407295.1 uncultured Occallatibacter sp. | reverse complement strand
GCAATGTGTCGAAGTAGTTTCCGCTGGTTTCGTATTCCCAGACATTGGATGGATCCTTGCCCGAATCCAGCCCTGACTGAGAGATAGCAAAAACAGCCACATCGTCGAAGGTGCGATTACGCTGGCGAAGATCAAGATAATCGGGATAGGAGTGGGACGCGACGTCACTCCCATGTTGGACTACGAAAAGGCTCTCTGCCTGAGGTACATTCAGCGGACGCAGGATGAGCGCGTTCAGTACGCCGAAGACGACTGCGTTGGCGCCGATGGCCAGCGTCAATGTCAAAACGGCAGTGATGGTGAAGCCGGGAGACTTGCGCAGTTTCCGCAGGGCGAATCGCACATCGGCCCAGAACGATTCCAGAGTCGGCCACTGCCAAACCTCGCGGCTGCGCTCCTCCATCGCAGTGCGATTCCCGAAGGCGACGCGGGCCTCGCGCTCCGCTTCTTCCTGAGCCATGCCCTGACCCATCAACCGTTCCACGCGCTCTTCCATGTGCAGACGAATCTCTTCACTCAGATCGTCATAGAGTTTGCCGCGGCGAAAGATGTTCGGTATCCAGTTCATTGAGATCTCCTGCTTAGTGTTTGGGCCTGCTCATACGATCGGGGTGCTTGTGTTACTCCTCGCGCAGCAACACAAGCGGATTGACGGACAACGCACGCTGCGCCGGAATCCAGGTGGCCACCAGCCCAAGTAAGGCCATCGCCAAAACCACACCGGCCAACACGAGCGGATCGCGAGGCGTCGCCTCATACACAATGAACGCCAATACTTTCGTCGCAAGAAGCCCCAGAGCCAGACCCGCCGTCGAGCCAATCGCCAGCAGCCGGATTGCGCGACCCAGCGCTGCCTGCAACACTTCCTTGCGTTGAGCGCCCAGCGCGACACGGATGCCCAGCTCCTTGAGACGCTTGCTCACCGAGTACGCCGCCATGCCGAAGATGCCCGTGATCGACAGCATCGCGCCCATCGTTCCCAACACTCCCAATGCCACAGTGGCAACATGCGCAGGGAACAAGGCGATATCCAACCCCTGGGCCCAGGTCAGGATGGTGAGCGGTAAGCTGGGATCGAGTTCCCGCAGGCTTCTGCGGATTTCGGCCGCCAACTGAGCCGTGTCCCGTTCCGAACGCACCACCAGGCATATCTGGTTGGGAGTCGATTGCAGGAATGGGAAGAAGACTGCCGGCCGCTGATCTTCGGTGAGTTGATAATATTTGCCGTCCTCGACCACGCCCGCCACCTGCACCCGTGTTCCATCCTCGATCTTGAAATATCGGCCGACTGCGTTTGTGACCGAGCCAAAGAGCCTGCGGGCCAAAAAAGCATTCACGACGGCCACGCGAGGGGAGTTCTTATCGTCCTGCCATGAGAAACTCCGGCCGGCCAATACCGATGTTTCCGCGGCATGGAAATAATTGGGTGAAACCTGGAACACCTGGACGTTGGCGGCGGCATTCGCGGTGCGCAGATCTGCTGTCGCTTCGGTGAAGACATCCTCGGTCGATTGGCCTCCGCCGAGCGGGATTTGATTGACGAGTCCCGCGGACCGTACGCCGGGAAGCCTCTCAACCGCTTCGATCATGCGCTTTTGCATCGCCGGCATGGTATTGTCGCCGTAGCCGGCCATGCGCAGCGATGTACTGGCCAGCATTACATTCCGAGGATTGAACCCGAAGTTGCTGTTCATCGAGCGTACGAGGCCACGCACCGCGACCAGCGACGAAGTGACCAGCACCGCACAGAGAGCGATCTGCACCACGAGCAGCAGGTCGCGGAGCGTAATCCGGCGCCCGCTGTTGCCCGCGAGAATGCCTGCCGCTCCCGCCTTAACCACCTCGTAGGGGTGGGTGCCAAGGATCCGCTGTACCGGCACAGCTCCAAACAGGAACCCACTAACCAAGGCCAGCAGCAGAGCAGCCAGGTAGACATTTGCGTCCGCGTACACGGGAATATGCAAAGGGAATTGGGGAATCGGATACCAGTTGCTCAACCGGCGTAGTACCGCGACGCTGCCAAAGAGTCCCAACGCACCGCCCGCGAGCGAGATTAGCAGGGCTTCCGTGAAAACGCCGCGCAGAATGCGCTTGCGCGTTGCTCCCAGAGCCAGACGCAGAGCCACTTCGCGCGACCTGTCGGCGGCGCGCGCCGCGAACAGGCCACCCAGGTTCGCGCATGCAGCGAGCAGAATCAGCCCCGCGAGCAGCATCATTCCCGTCAGGAATCCCTTCACCCCGGGCCCAAGCATGTCGCCGACGAGACTCGGACGGGCCAGAGTATAGGTCATATACGCATCCGTTTTCGGGAAGGTCTTCTCGAGGTATGAACCAACGGAATTCAGGTCGGCAATCGCCTGCGCCGGCGTCACTCCTGCCTTCACATGCCCCAACACCATGAAGATGTCGCGATCTCCGCGCGAGTCCAGTACCTTCAGCCCCTGAATTTGTTCCTGCTGCACCATCGGCGCCCAGAAGTCTGGAAAAAAGAAAAGCAATGTTCCGTTGAACTGGGGCGGCGCGACGCCCAGGATGGTGAAAGGATGCTTGTTCACCAGAACGACGCGCCCCACAACCGTGCGATCGTCCTGAAATCGGCTGTGCCAATAGTCATAACTAAGGACCAGATACGGAGCGCTGTTCGGCCCGTGTTCGTCGGCGTCGTGGAAGAATCGGCCCAGAAAAGGCCGAACACCCAGCGCGTCGAAGTAATTCCCCGTCACCTCGTAGCCCCAGGCCTCCGACGGATTCTTGCCCGTATCCAGCCCTACCGGCACGAGGATGTATGCGGTCAGGTCCTCGAAGCTGCGGTTGCGATCCCGCAGATCGAGATAGTCGGGATACGACGTTTCCTGGTCTTTGTCACCACCGCGTTCGAGAGTGTAGAGGCTTTGCGGATGCGGTACGTTGAGCGGGCGCAGGATGAGCGCGTTCAATACGCCGAAGACCACGGCATTGGCTCCGATCGCCAACGCCAACGTCAAAACGGCAGTGATGGTGAAGCCGGGAGACTTGCGCAGTTGGCGCAGCGCGAATCGCACATCGGCCCAGATCGATTCCAGCGTCGGCCACTGCCACACGGCACGGCTGCGTTCCTCGACAAGCGCCAGGTTGCCGAAGGCGATCCTCGCCTGTCGTTCGGCCTCCCTGGGGCTCAGGCCCTCGCTTTTCAGCTGCTCCACGCGCTCTTCAAGATGGAGGCGCATTTCTTCGGAGAGATCGTCGTAGAGCTTGCCGCGGCGAAAGATGTTCGGTATCCAGTTCATGTGGACCTCCAGTGAGGGCCCGGCCGGCTCGTCAATTCGATGGGGCCTTGGCCGGATTCAGAACCAACGCAATGCCTTCGAACATGCGCTCGAAACTCGAAATCTGTTCTTCCAGGCGGCGAAGACCTGCAGCCGTGATCTGGTAGGTCCTGACACGCCTGTTCGTGGGGGAGACACCCCACTCGGCCTTCACCAGCTTTGCCTTCAACAGCCGCTGCAGCGCCGGATAGAGCGAACCCTCTTCTACTTGCAGCAGGTTGTTCGATCTCTGCTGGATGTGCTGCACCAGGGCATATCCGTGCGACGGCTGGCGGCGGAGAGACTCGAGGATCATCATCTCCAGTGCCCCGGGGAATAAATCGCGGCCACTTGTGTCTGTTTTCAGCGTCTCTGTCATAGGCTTGTTCGCTACAGGCCTAGAGTGAACAAGGGAAGGGCACTTGTCAACAGGAAAGTGACCGGCCGCGCTGAGGATCATTGGCTTCCTGGGGCGATTTTCGCTGGACTCGCATTCACTTGCCCCCGTCACCCCCTCCCCGATAAAGTGGACCCCACGCGAGCCTTGCACTGTCGCCTTCCCCTCTGCGCCTGCGCCCGCGGCAATCTTCTTGAAGGGTCGTCATGTCTTCCATTCCCGTTTCATCCCTTGCCAGCCAGGATCTCGACTCCACCCTCCGCGAAAATCGCGTCTTCCCTCCGCCTCCTGAATTCAGTGCCAAGGCCCACATCAAGAGCCTCGAAGAGTACGAAGCCCTCTACAAGCAGTCCATCGAAGACCCCGAAAAGTTCTGGGCCGGTGTTGCCAAAGATCTGCATTGGTTCAAGCCCTGGGACAAGGTCCTCGAGTGGAATCTGCCCTGGGCCAAGTGGTTCGTCGGCGGCAAAATCAACCTCAGCTATAACTGTCTCGACCGCCACCTCTCCAGCCCACGTCGCGACAAAACGGCCATCATCTGGGAAGGCGAACCGGGCGAGATCCGCCGCCTCACCTACGCCGAACTCCACGCAGAAGTCCAGAAGTTCGCCAACGGCCTGAAGTCTCTTGGGATAAAAAAGGGCGACCGTGTCGCCGTGTACATGGGCATGACGCCCGAGCTCGCCATCGCCCTGCTCGCCTGCGCGCGCATCGGCGCCGTTCACTCCGTCATCTTCGGCGGGTTCGCCGCCAACGCCATCGCCGACCGCGTTGCTGATTCCGGCTGCGTCGCAATCCTCACCCAGGACACGAGCTATCGCCGCGGCAACGAAATCAAGCTCAAGGCAACCGTGGACGAAGCCATGCCTGCCTGCCCCACCGTCAAGCATGTCGTCGTCTATCGTCGCACCGGTTCGCCGGTCAACATGGTCGAGGGCCGCGATCACTGGTGGCACGATCTGATCGCCAAAGCCGCGCCCGAATGCCCAGCCGAGCCGATGGATTCCGAGGATCCGCTCTACATCCTTTACACGTCAGGCTCGACGGGAAAACCGAAAGGCCTGCTCCACACCACCGGCGGCTACGCGGTCCAAACCTATATCACCACGCGCTACGTCTTCGATCTGCGCGACGACGACATCTACTGGTGCACGGCCGACATCGGCTGGGTCACCGGCCACTCCTACGTTGTCTACGGCCCGCTGCAGAACGGAGCCACCGTCCTTATGTACGAGGGCGCGCCAAACTTTCCCGACTTTTCGCGCTTCTGGAAGATCGTCGACGACCATCGCGTCACCATCTTCTACACCGCGCCTACAGCCATCCGCGCCTTCATCAAGTGGGGCGATCAATTCGTTGACAAATTCAAGCTCGACTCGCTCCGCCTCCTCGGCACGGTCGGCGAACCCATCAACCCTGAAGCATGGATGTGGTATCGCGAGAAGATCGGCCACAACCGCTGCCCCATCGTCGACACCTGGTGGCAAACCGAAACCGGCGCCATCCTCATCGCGCCCATCCCCGGCGCAGTCCCCACCAAGCCCGGCTCGGCCACGCGCCCCTTCTTCGGTATCCAGCCTGAAGTCGTCACGCGCCCCGACGCCAATGGCCACTTCGAATCTGTCCCCGCCGGCCACGGCGGCCTGCTTGTCATCCGCAAGCCCTGGCCCTCGATGGCCCGCACCATCTATGGCGATCCCGAGCGCTTCCAGAAGACCTACTGGTCCGACGTTCCCGGCTGCTACTTCACCGGCGACGGCGCGCGCCAGGACGCCGACGGCTACTTCTGGCTCATGGGCCGCGTCGACGATGTCATCAACGTTTCGGGCCACCGCCTCGGAACCATGGAAGTTGAATCCGCCCTCGTCGCGCATCCTAAAGTTGCTGAAGCAGCGGTCGTTGGCCGTCCCGACGATCTCAAGGGCCAGGCCATCGCCGCCTTCGTCACGCTCGAATCCGGCAACCAGCCATCCGACGCGCTCAAAGACGAGTTGCGCAAGTGGGTCACAAAGGAAATCGGCGCCCTGGCTCGCCCCGACGATATCCGCTTCACTGAAGCCCTGCCCAAAACCCGCAGCGGCAAAATCATGCGCCGCCTCCTCCGCGAGCTAGCCACCCACGGCGAAATCAAGGGCGACACCACCACCCTTGAAGACTTCACCGTCATCGCCAAACTGCGTGAAGCCGACGAAGGCTGAGAGGCAAAAGAACGATCATGTCGAACACGAATGCAGACATCATCCGCGCCTTCATCGAAGACGTCCTCAACCAAGGCCGTTTCGAGCGCATGAACGATCTCGTCCTTGAGGACTTCATCGAACTCGACCCCCTCCCCGGCCAGCAGCAGGGCAGGGAAGGGCTGAAAGACGTTCTCGTCGGGATGCGGAGAGGATTCCCCGACATGCACTGGGCCGTCTCCGAGCAGATCGCCGAAGGCGACAAGGTCGTCACGCGCTTCACCTGGACCGGAACCCACCGCGACACCTTCCTCGGCATCCCCGCCACCGGCAAACGTGTCGAAGTCAAAGGCGTCGTCATCGATCGCCTCGAAGCAGGCAAGATGGCCGACAGCCGCATCCTCATGGACACTCTGGGTCTGATGCAGCAGCTCGGCGTGATCCCCGCGCCTCCCGCCGCAAGCTGAGCCTCGTGCGCAACGGTCCCACCGTGCAGTCACGGAATGTGTCTGCTGAGTAGCAACTTCCGGATCGGCCACAATCCACCGTGCGCCGGGATAAACCGGCATGTTGTAGGGGATGCAAGAGCCCTACGGGAAAGGAGACAGCGACTCCATCCTGGCCTCGAGTCTTGCAGGCGGCATCGTGAGGTGCCGGTTGAAGCGTAGATAGAGGTACCAGTGGGCCGGGCTATTGAGCTTCGAAAAGTGGCTGAATCAGGATGCCGACTCCATGGTGATGAGGAGGAAGGCAATACGGCAGTCGCGTTATACGCGAGCGGCTGTCCGGTCCTGCGTAGTCGAAGAACCTGGGCACGCTGAGAAACAAGATGCACGAGAACCGGGAAATCTCCAACACGCCCGGGTCTTTGGATCAAGGCCGGTCCGTGAAGGCCATAAACCGAACGACGGACATGCACGTGCTGGAGAAGTCAGACTGTGCCGTAGT
>CAYOVE010000181.1:0-6811 GCA_964407295.1 uncultured Occallatibacter sp. | reverse complement strand
GCAACAACTCGTGGATGAGCAAGATTTCGATCTTCATGCACGTGACGCGGAGAGTGTTTCACCTGGACGATGATCCGAAGGTAGTCGAGGTTTTCCGCAAGGCCGACGCCGCGCACGTGAAGTGGCAGACGGAAGGCAGCTCGTACTGGGCGTGCTGCGACCAGATTGTGTCGGGCGAGGGCAAGGCCAGCCGGTACTATCCGCGGATCATTACCAGCGCGCTGTGGATGGAGTAGGACCCGAGACCAAGGAAAGTTTCTGATTTGAGGGAATCCAGCGGGTTGACAAGCTTCGCCCTTTGTCTATTTAATTAATGCATTAGTTAATTATGATGATGGCGAATACGACAAAATCGGGGCGCGCACCGGGGCGGAACAAATCCTCGCGACCACCGGGAAGGCCCACTTCCCATTCTGGGCTCTATGCACGCGAGAACCTGATCGAGGCGGCGACGGAGCTCTTCGCGAAGCAGGGCGTGGCGGCGACCACGTTTGCCATGATCGCCGAACGGGCCGCGCTCACGCCGGCAATGCTGCACTACTACTTCAAGGACCGGGACCAACTGCTGGATGCGGTGGTCGTGGAGCGGTTAGCACCGCTGATTACGGGCGTGTGGGGACCGGTGAAGGAGAGCGAGGCTCCGGCTGAGATTGTGCGGGGTGTCGTGGAGCGGATGCTGGCGGGAATCGAGAAGATGCCGTGGGTGCCCTCGACGTGGATGCGCGAAGTTCTGAACGAAGGCGGGCTGCTGCGAACGAGAGTGTTGCGCTACTTGCCTTTCGAGAAGATCGGCGTGATGAGCAAGAGCGTGGCCAAAGCGCGGGCTGCGGGAGCGGCGAATGCGGAGATCGATCCGGGGCTGATTGTTTTTTCGGTGATCGGGCTGGTGATGATGCACATGGCAACGATCAATCTGTGGGCGGAGATTTTCGGGCGGAAAGCGCCGGGCCGCGAGGCCCTAAGCCGGCATATTACTGGACTGCTTCTTCAAGGCTTGAAGCCGGGTGCTGGACTGGAATCTGGCGGGCGGATGAAACGCAAGGCAGGATCGAGGCGTAAGTGAGTATGGAGGGGAAGATGCGTGTTCTCCGAGGGATGACCTTAGCGGGCGCAGTTGCGGCAGCGGCGCTGGTGTTGATGGCGGGCTGCGCAAAGAAGCCGACGAATACGTACCAGGGCTACATCGAAGGAAAATTCGTATACGTAGCTTCGCCGCAAAGCGGGAGGCTTGACCAAATGAGCGTGGCGCGCGGCGACACGGTGGCGGCAGGTCATCCGCTGTTTGCTCTGGACGATGAGCCGGAGGCGTCGGAGATGCGAACGGCGGAGCAGGTGCTGCGCAGCTCGGAGTCAAAGCTAAACGACCTGGAGACGGGAAAGCGGCCCGCAGAGGTTGACGTGACGCGCGCGCAGCTGGCGCAGGCAGTTGCGGAGAAAAAGCAGGCGGACCAGATTCTGGCAAGCGACGAGGCACAGTTCAAAGCCGGCGGCATTGCGCAGACCGAGCTAATTAACGCGCAGGCGGCGGCGGAGACGAGCGCCGCGAAGGTGCGGGAACTGGAAGCCGATCTGGCCGTGGATGCGCTGCCAGCGAGGGAGGAACAGATCAAAGCACAGACGAACCAGGTTGCCGCCGATCGGGCGTCGCTGGCCAATGCGGAATGGCACCTGCGGCAAAAGCAAATCACGTCGCCGCGGAGCGGGCTGGTGTTCGACACACTTTACCGGCAGGGCGAGTGGGTGGCGGCGGGAAATCCAGTGGTGCAGATTCTGCCGCCGGAGAATTTGGAGATTCGATTTTTTGTGCCGGAGACGGTTGTGGGCGGGTTGCGCGCGGGAGGGAGCGTGCGCGTGGCGTGCGACGGATGCGCGAGCGACGTTGCGGCGAAGATCAGTTTTGTGTCGCCGCAGAGCGAGTACACGCCGCCGGTGATCTACAGCAACGAGAACCGGTCGAAGCTGGTGTACATGGTGATTGCAAATCCATCGGCGCAGACAGCAGCCACACTGCATCCGGGCCAGCCGGTAGAGGTGACGGTCCAGTGACCGCGGCCGCACAATTCGAGTTCGCCATTGACGTGGAGGGGCTGAACAAGCACTTCGACGGCAAGCACGTGGTGAAAGACGTGACGCTGTGCGTGCGAAAGGGCGAGATCTTCGGATTTCTGGGACCGAATGGAAGCGGAAAAACGACGACGATCCGAATGATGTGCGGATTGCTGAAGCCCGACTCGGGCTCGGGGTCGTGCCTAGGGCTCGATATTCGGAAGGAAAGCGCGGAGATCAAGCGCCGCGTGGGATACATGACGCAGCGCTTTTCGTTCTGGGAGGACCTGACGATCGCCGAGAATCTGGAATTTGTGGCGAGGATCTACCAGCTTCGCGATCGAAAAGCCGCAGTTCGAAAATCGCTTGCGGACCTGGGGCTGACGGCGAGGGCGCATCAGCTCGCGGGAGAACTTTCTGGAGGCTGGAAGCAGCGCATGGCGCTGGCCGCGTGCATGCTGCACGGGCCGCAATTGCTGCTGCTCGACGAGCCGACGGCGGGCGTTGATCCGAGGGCGCGGCGCGACTTCTGGGATGAGATCCAGGCGCTCGCGGCCAAGGGCATCTCGGTGTTGGTGAGCACGCACTACATGGATGAGGCGGTGCGCTGCCACAAGCTGGCCTACATTTCATCCGGAACACTGCTCGCGCAGGGCACAGCGCAGGAAATCATCGACGGGCAACACCTGAGCACGTGGGCCATTCACGGCGACCACCTGGCAGAACTGCAGGAAGAGCTGCGGAAGAAGAAGAGCGTGGCGCAGACGGTGACGTTCGGCGAGGTGCTGCACGTGAGCGGAACGAACGACGCACAGCTCGAACGGGATATTGACGAAACCGTAAAGGGGAGCGGGCGGCGCGTGGAGCGGATCGAAACGGACCTTGAGGACGTGTTCATTTATTTGATGGGCCAATCGGAACAGAAGACCGGGGGCAACGCGTGAGCGGTATGCAGCGATTTTCGGCGGCGCGATGGTGGGCCGTCGTGCTGAAGGAGTTCACTCAGCTCAAGCGTGACCGGCTGACGTTTGCGATGATCGTGGGCATTCCGATCATGCAGATGGCGCTGTTCGGATTTGCCATCAACACGATTCCGAGGCATCTGGACACAGGGATCATCAGCGCGGATGACAGCGATGTGACGCGCGATTTTATCGAGTCGATGCAGAATTCGTCGTACTTCAAGATTGTGGAGCGGCTGCCGAACGAAGAAGCGGGACGCGAGGCGCTGGCGCAGGGAAAGCTCTTGTTTGTGGTGAATATTCCGGCGGGGTTTACGCGACAGGTGCTGCGGCGCGAGCGGCCGTCGATTCTGATCGAGGCGGACGCGACTGATCCGACAACGACGGGAAGCGCGCTGGCCGCCGTGGACGGGATTGCGCAGTCGGTCATTCAGCGAGAGCTCACCGGTTCGCTGGCGAGCCTAGAGGGTGGTCCTGCGCCGTTCAACGTGGACGTGCATCCGCTTTACAACCCGGATGAGATTACGCAGTACAACGTAGTGCCGGGACTGATGGGGATGGTCTTGACGCTCACGATGGTGATGATGACGGGGCTGGCAGTGACGCGCGAGCGCGAGCGCGGCACGATGGAGAATTTGCTGGCGATGCCGTCGACGCCGCTGGAAGTGATGACGGGCAAACTGGTTCCGTACATTGGAATCGGGCTCTTGCAGGCTTCGATCATTCTTGCGGCCGCACGCTACGTGTTTTTCGTGCCATTCTTCGGCAATGTTTTCGCGGTTTACCTTTCATTGCTGCTTTTCATCGCTGCCAATCTGACGGTGGGGATCACGCTCTCATCGCTGGCGCGAAATCAACTGCAAGCAGTTCAACTGGCGGTCTTCTATTTCTTGCCCAACATTATTCTGTCGGGATTCATGTTCCCGTTCAAGGGAATGCCGGGATGGGCACAGGCCATCGGAAATCTATTGCCGCTGACGTATTTCAACCGGCTGGTGCGCGGGATTCTGCTGAAAGGCAATGGGTGGGCGGATTCGTGGCCCAGCGTATGGCCCATGATGGTGTTCACCGTCGTAGTGATGGGCGTGGCAGTGGCGACGTACCGGAGAACTCTCGACTGAGGAGGGTGACCATGAGGCGAAGCGCGCAACAGATAAGCGGAATGGTGGGGCTGGCGGCGGCGATGATGGTCGCGGGCTGCACGGTGGGACCGCACTACAAGGCACCGGCGCCGCCGACCGTGACGGCATACACGCCGCAACCGCCTCCGGCGGAAACGGCGAGCAGTCCGGGGGCCAACGGCTATGCGCAGCGGTTCAATGAACACGCGGCGATTCCATCGGACTGGTGGACAGCTTTTCAGTCGCCCGAATTGAATGCAATGGTCGCCCAGGCGCTCAAGAACAGTCCGACACTGGAGCAAGCGACGGCGCGGCTGAAGCAGGCGCAGGAAGATGTGATTGCGCGGACGGGTGCGACGAAGTATCCGACGGTGACGGGCAATGCTTCAGTGACCGAGGAACAACTGAACCTGGCGGCGTTTGGAATTCCCTTCCCTAACCCATCGCCGTTCACGCTGCTGAATGGATCGGTAGCAGTTTCGTATGCACTCGATGTGTGGGGCGCGAACCGGCGGGCGATTGAGGGATTGAAGGCGCAGCGGGATTACGAGGCGTGGCAACTCGAAGGGGCGCGACTGATGCTGGCGGGCAATGTAGTGGCGGCTGCGATCCGGCAGGCACAGATTCGCGAGCAGATCGAGGTGACGCAGCAACTGCTTGCGGTGGAGCAGAAAGAGTTGAAGATTGCGGAGGAACGCGAACGTGCGGGAGGCGTCTCCGATTTCGATGTGCGCAGCCAACGAACGCTGGTGGCGCAGACCGAGGCGGCCATTCCGCCGCTCGAATTGCAGGCCGACATCCTCAACGACCAACTTGCGGTGCTGATGGGAATGAGCCCGGCGGAGGCGCACGTAGACGGGATTTCGCTGAGCGCGTTGCATCTTCCCGAGGAGTTGCCGCTGACGGTTCCGTCGGAGCTGGTGCGGCAAAGGCCGGACATTCGCGCGGCGGAGGCGTTGTTGCATGAGGCTAGCGCGAATGTGGGCGTGGCGACGGCGAATGAGTTTCCGCAGATCGTGCTGACGGGAAGCGGAGGCGGAACAGGCACGCGATTCAACTCGGGCGGCGACGTGTGGAACGTGGGCGCAGCCCTGGCAGCACCGATCTTCAACGGCGGCGCACTGCAGGCGGAGAAGCGCAAGGCTCAGGACGCATACGACGAAGCGGCGAGCGCGTATCGCGGGACGGTGCTGGAAAGCTTTCGCGAGGTGGCGGATGCGCTCTATGCGACGGAGCGCGATGCGGAGACCCTGAGGGCACGGAGCGCAGCGGCCGGCGAGGCAGATGGCGCGTACGGAATTGCGGCGAAGAGCTACGAGGCGGGCGGAATCAGCGAGGCAAGCCTGCTGGACGCCGAGCGGCAGCAGTTGCAAACAGCGCTCGATCGGGAGAATGCGGCGGCGAGCCGGCTGACCGATTCAGCAACGCTGTTTGAGGCACTGGGTGGAAAAGCAGCCTCCAGCCACTAGCTGCTCGCTGTTGGCTTCTGGCTTTCATGTCCCAACGGCCTTTTTGCGCCCAGAGCCAGGTGGCTCGAAGTACTGGCGACACAAAATGGGCGAGCGGCAGCGCTTTTCATCGCAATTCCTTAATAGCTCTTGCAATTCAGTGCCGGACTCGACGAGAATTCCTGTATTCGGCGCCAGACCGAATGATTCCCCGGGATAGCGACAATGAGCGCGGATGTAAAACAAGGAAGAGCTGTTCCTTTTGCAGCCGACTCGGCCGCCGAGAGGACTCTGAGAAGGAGAAGGTGCTAGCGATGGGTACATCCGGGTGGCAGTCGTGGAATAGCGGCCCCTTCAGCATTGAGCGGAAGCCGGGGAAACGGCAGGGCACGGTGATTTTACGTTTTTGCGGACCGTTTACGGTGCGCGACGCTTACACCAGTCTGCCGCCGGGAGAGTTGAACAGGATGCTCGGATTGGAGCCGGCGCCGGGAGAGGATCCGCCGAGATTAAACGTTCTGGACCTAAGCGGCTGTCCGTTTATGGATTCGTCTGGCCTGGGCATCATCGCGACTCACTATATTCGCTGCCAGAAGCAAGGCTTGAAGTTTATGGTCGTCGGAATGAGCCCCAAGGTTCGAGAAGTCTTCAAGGTCACGAATATGGATAAGGTGATTCCCATCGCCGCCTCGGTTGAGGAAGCTGAGAGCAACTGAGGCATCCCCGAAAACTCAAATAACCAAACTGCCGTTTTGGCATGCGCGAACGGGCTGGAAGACGTGCGCGGCTTTTGACCCCAGGTGTGTGCCGAGGGCCGGCGGCGCTACGCGCGATTAGGCGGACTTGGGCGCGAAGAATGCCTCGACGTCGGAGATGGTGTTTGTGACGCGGTAGGGCGGGAGCGATTGCAAAAAGACCTGGCCGTAGCGCTGGCGAGTAATGCGGGGATCGAGGAGGACGAGGACTCCGCGGTCTTCAAGCGAGCGAATGAGGCGGCCGAAGCCCTGTTTGAGAGTGAGGACCGCTTCGGGGACCTGGTAGTCGAAGAAGGGACGGCCACCAGATTCCTCGATGGCGCGCATGCGAGCCTGGACGACAGGGTCGGAGGGAACGGCGAAGGGAAGGCGGTCGATGATGACGCAACTGAGCGCCTCGCCCTGAACATCGACGCCCTGCCAAAAGCTGGAGGTGCCGAAGAGAACGGAGTTTGGGGTGGAGCGGAATTCTTCGAGGA
>CAYOVE010000180.1:0-6870 GCA_964407295.1 uncultured Occallatibacter sp. | reverse complement strand
AAGCGCGGCAAGATTTTCACCCGTCTCATCAAGGAAATTGCGGTTGCCGCCAAAGGGGGCGGCGATCCAGACGGGAATGCGCGTTTGCGCACGGCGATTCTGGCGGCCAAAGCTGAGAACATGCCGCAGGAGAACATCAAGCGAGCCATACAGCGCGGCACGGGAGAACTCGAAGGGGTCAGCTACGAGGAGGCCAGCTTTGAGGGGTATGGGCCGGGAGGCGTGGCTGTCCTGGTGGACGTACTGACCGACAATCGCAACCGCGCGGTGAGCGAGATCCGGCACGCGTTCGCGAAAAATGGCGGAAACCTGGGCGAGACAGGCTCAGTTCGGTTCATGTTCGCGAAGAAGGGCCTGATCGCAGTGGAGAAGTCGGCGGCCAGCGAAGAAAAGCTGATGGACATTGTGCTGGAGCACGGCGGCGAAGACCTGAAGGACGAAGGCGACACGTGGGAGATTTTGACCGAGCCTGGATCGTATGAAGCGGTAGCAAGTGCAGTCAAGGCTGCTGGGATTCCCACTGTGATGAGCGAAGTGAGTATGGTGGCCTCAACCTACAACAAGCTGGAAGGCACTGCAGCCAGCCAGATGGTGCGGCTGCTGGAAGCGCTCGAAGATCTGGACGACGTGCAGAGTGTCCACTCGAACTTTGACATGGACGCCGAGCAGATGGAGCACACGGCTGGGTAAGCAATTCCGGGGCAGGCAAAGAGAAGGCCGCCCGGTTGTGGCGGTCTTTTTTTGTAAAAGCAGGGAACAGGGATTAGGGAACAGGGAATAGAAAAGCGCGGACTAAAGGAGTAGGGGACCGAGGACGGAGAGGTTGGGGGAAGAATTGAGACGAGTTGAAGGAATTGTTTTGCTTCTGTTGCTGACGGGCGCTGTGGCGGCTGCGCAGACAGGCGGCGAAAGCGTGCCGTCGACGGCATGGAACTCGAACACAGTGACTACCCGCCAGGGCCCGCCCGAAGTTGCGGATAATCCCGTTGCCGAGGTTCGCACAAACCGCAGCTGGGAGCTTGGCCCGTTTCTCAATTGGGGCACCGGTGTGGGCGACCGGTCGGACTACAAGTTTCTCTGGGGCGGATTCCAAATGGCGAAGATCATCTCGCCCGTAGTGCACGCGGGAATCTTCAGTGGCCAGTTTGAGTTCGGCGGCGAGATCATGCCGCTGTGGCAGGCCTACACGCCACCGCCGCATTTGCAAGCGTACACCTGCGAAACCCAAACCGGGCAGTTCTACACGTGCGACCTGCCATTCGGCGGGGGAACGTTTTACGGCGTGAGCCTGGAGCCGGTGATCTTCCGCTGGAATTTTCTTACCAGGTCGAAGCGTATTCAGCCGTGGTTTCAGGGCGCGGGCGGGTTGATTTATACCACGCACAAATTTCCGCCGAATATCATGAGCAACAACAACCCGAACAACGGGCCCATTATTGACGGCGGAACGAGCGTGTGGAATTTCACGCCGCAGGGCGGATTCGGAGTGCATTACTTCCTGAAGTCGAAGCGCTCAATTGATCTGGGTGTGAACGCGGTACACATTTCTTCCGCCTCGCTAGGCGACCGCAACCCCGGAGTCAATGCCAGTATTCAGATCCAGGCGGGATATACGTTCTGGACTCGATGAGGCAGCCATTCGCTTTTAGCCAATTGCCCTTAGCTCTTGGTCCTTAGCAGGCGCTTGCCTCGAGATACGGGCCGTGATCTTGAGATCCCGAACTCAGGACTGCGAAGGACGAACCAAGAACAGGGGCTACGAGCTGCGGGCCGCGATCAGGGCCGGAGCGCAGGAGAGCAGGGCGCGAATGAGCGGGGCGATCGTAGAGTGCGTTCCCAATTTTTCAGAGGGCACCGACGTTGGTCGCGTTGAAGCGATTGTCGCAGCCATGCGCACGGACGGAGTGCACCTGCTGGACTGGTCAATGGATGCGGACCATAACCGCTCGGTGGTAACGATTGCCGGAGAGCCGGCTGGGGTGGTTGAAGCGGCGGTGCGTGGCGCCGGCAGGGCTGCGGAACTGATTAACCTGACGCGCCAGCAGGGGGTTCATCCGCGCATCGGGGCTGCCGACGTGATTCCGTTCGTGCCGGTGAGGGGGATCAAGCTGGAGCAGTGCGTGATGCTGGCGCGGCAGGCCGGCCTGGAGATCTGGCGGCGGTTTGGAATCCCGGTCTACTTCTATGAGGCGGCGGCGGCGCGGCCGGACCGGAAGAACCTGGAAGACATACGCCGGGGGCAGTTTGAAGAGCTGCGCGACGCAGCTCAGAAAGACCCGTCTCGGCGGCCGGACCTGGGCGGCCCCGGGCTTCATCCGACAGGTGGCGCCAGCGTGGTGGGCGCCCGCAAGTTCCTTGTTGCCTACAACATCTACTTTGATTCGCCGGATGTAGCTATGGCTCGGGCGATCGCCAGGGAGATTCGCGCCGCTTCAGGAGGCCTGAAGGGCGTGAAAGCCATGGGGGTTTTGGCCCACGGACGCGCGCAACTCTCGATGAACATTACGGATTTTGAGGCGACGCCGCTGTCGGTGGTCCACCGCAAGGTGGTCAGTCTGGCGGCGCGGCACAAGACGGGTGTGGCTGAGGGAGAGGTCATCGGGTTGATTCCGGAGGCGGCTTGTGAGCGGGAAAGCGATTGGATGCGTCAATTAGGTGAGTTCGACGAGCAAACCAAGGTCCTGGAACGGCGTCTCGAGCACCCGCTGGAGTGGCCACAAGAGTAACGTCCGGCGGGCCAAGGATGCGGCCCGAGCGACAAGCAAATCGGTACAATAACAGCATGCGCCGGGATACAGAAGGCGCGAAGAAATACGAATTTGGACCCGCGGCGAAGGAATCAAGAGCCGAGCGGGATCGAGTTTCGGAGGGTTACGTTGAAGAAATTTGCAGGAATTTCGATTGCAGCGATGATGCTGGCGGCGGTTGTGCCGGCCCCTGCAGCACAGTTATCAACGGATGCGCGCGGAGCCATTCCGCACGACGTGCAGCAATTGGTGGTGATCGACTATCGCGCGATGGAGAATTCAACGGCGGCAATGAACCTGCGCAATCGCGTGGAGCCGCCTGAGGTGAAGCAGTTCGACGAGGCGTTGAGCAAATTCACGCTCAAGCCAGTGCTGCCGAACGGCAAGCCGAGTACGAGCCAAGGCGAGCCCATCGACCAGTATGTGGATGAGCTGGCATTTGCACTGTTCCGGCCGACCCCCGGGAGCGATGCACTGCAGTCGGTGGGGGTCGCGCAGGGGCAATTTCCTACCGATGACATTCTGGCCAGCTTTAAAGCGCAGAAGATGAAGCCGACGATGCTGAGATCGAACAGCATATACCCCATGAGCAAGACGGGGATGGTGCTTTGCTTTGTCGATCCGTCGACGATGGTCTTCGGCAGCAAGGAGTCAGTGACCAAGGCACTCGATGCGCGGGACGGAATGGCCGCCAGCATGCTCACCAACAACTCGATGATGGAAGCGATGCAGAGCGTGGACTCGACTTCGCTGTGGAGCATTCTGGACAATCAGGGCACACAGACAATGATGAAACAACTGCTCGGCGAGGCGGGGTCGGTGACCGATTTCGAAAGCGTGAAGCAGCGGCTGGAGGCTTCGTGGTACGGGATGGACTTCAGCCATGGTGTGCGATTCGATCTGACGATTCAGACGGGTGATTCATTTGCGGCCGCCACGATTTCTTCGCTGCTGTCGGCGGCGGTGATGCTGAGGAAGATGACGGGATCGGATACGGAGAAGCAGGCGCTGAGTGAGACTTCGATCGACTCGAACTCAGGAAAGCTGGAGGTCCATTTCGCGGCTTCGGATACTGAATTCAGCGCGCTGTTGCAGTCGCCGCTGTTCCAGTCGATGGTGCATTGAAGACAGGGAATAGGGAATAGGGAACAGGGAACAGAAAACGGACTTGTGGTGGAACAGGCGGGGCAGCCGGATTCGGGCTCCGCCTGTTTTGTGTTTTGAGGAAGATTTGGGCTCGATTTGTTTGCGCGCAACGAGGTTCGGGCGAGGCGGAACGATGTCAGGAGGCAGGCGAGAGCTGTGGTACGAATTGGACTTTGCCGGCGGGGAGAAGGACGATCTTGAGCTGACCCTGCTGGCCCTCGACGAGGGTAGGGCCAGCGATCTGGACCTGCTTTCCGTCCGGGCCAGTGTAGGTGATTTTGAGTGGGCCGCTGCCGCGGATCTGGAAGCGATAGTGGTAGACCGCTCCCGAGGCGATGCGGTCGACGCCAAAGCTGGCGCTCGGGTAGTCGACTTCAAGAAGCTGAACATCGGCGCCGGTGCGGTTCTCTACGGTGGCGTCGATGTGGTAGGAGTGGCAGGCGATGGTGGCAAGAATAATGGTGGAGAGAAAAGCGGCGAAGAGTGCGCGGCGCACCGAGCCTATGCGGGTCACTTGTCTGGCTCCCTTTGCGACGGAGCGGATTCAGCGACCGGAGCATTGTGCGCGGTGTGCTTCGCGAGATCCTTTTCCACGCGGTCAAGGCGCTTGAGCAGCTCGGGGAGGCGCTGGAAGATGGCGACGGCGCGCAACCAGATGCGATTGTCGAAGCCGGGCGAGCCGGAGATCATTTTGCCGGGCGCGACGTCATGGGAGACGGCGGATTG
Organism: uncultured Occallatibacter sp.; assembly: GCA_964407295.1. Taxonomy (GTDB): domain Bacteria; phylum Acidobacteriota; class Terriglobia; order Terriglobales; family Acidobacteriaceae; genus Telmatobacter. Next base: position 2,251 of record CAYOVE010000180.1, on the reverse strand, counting down.
AGCTGTGAGAATGACGCCGTCACCGACGGTGCAGTGGCCTGCGATGCCGACCTGGCCGGCGAGAATGACGTTGTTGCCGATGATGGAGGAGCCGGCGAGGCCGGTTTGCGCGCAGATGAGCGTGTCGTTTCCGACGCGAGAGCCGTGGCCAACCTGGACGAGATTGTCGACTTTGGTGCCGTCGCCGATTTCGGTAGCGCCAACGGTGGCGCGGTCGATGGTGGCGTTGGCCTGGACGTCAACGCGGCTGCCGATGCGGACGGGACCGGACTGCGGGATCTTTTCCCAATGGCCCTGTTCGTTCTTTGAGAAGCCGAAGCCGTCAGCGCCGATGATGACGCCGTTTTCAAGCGTGACGTGGTCGCCGAGGACGCAGTTCTCGCGGACGACGGCGTGGGCGTGGGCGAAAAAGTGGCTGCCGACCTGAACGCCGGGATAGAGCACGACGTGTGGCAGGATGGTCGCGTGAGGGCCGATGCGGGAGCCGGGGCCGACGACGGCGTATGCGCCGATATGGGCCTTTTCGCCAATGACAGCTGTGGGATCGATGACTGCAGTGGGATGAATTCCGGGCGGATAAGCAGGCGGCTGATAAAAGAGGCCGAGCGCACGCGAGAAGGCGTGATAGGGATTCTTGATGCGCAGCGTTGCAGCTGTGATTTCCTGAAACTCCGGCTCGACGAGGACTGCGGCGGCGTGCGTGGTGCGGGCGAGCGCGGTGTACTTAACGTTCGCGACGAAGGTGATTTCGGTGGGGCCGGCTTCTTCAATGCCCTTGACGCCGGTAATTTCAAGGTCTGGATTGCCGCGGAGTTCCGCGCCCAGCTTCGTTGCCAATTCGCCTAGCTTCATTGAGGAAATTGTAAAGGACTGGCGGGGACGGCGGTTTGTGGCGGGGCTTGTAGCGTGTGAGCGGCGGATTGAGCAGCGTCGAGGGTTGCGCCGGGAATGATGCCAAGAACCAGCGTGGCGGCGACGGCGAGGAAGAGAGCAGCAATGACGGCTGCGCCGACAGCGGGCTTGGGTGCCTTCCTAGCCGCGTTTTCTTTGTCGGGATCGGGTTTTTGTGCTGCGACAACGACAAGGCGAAGGTAATACGCGGCGGCCAATCCTGAGTTGAGTAGGCCGATGATGGCGAGCCAGACTGCGCCGCCTCCGACCGCTGCGGTGAAGGAGTAGAACTTGCCGAAGAAGCCGCCGGTGAAGGGAATGCCGATGAGGGAGACGAGGAAGAAGATGAGCAGACTGCCGAGGATCGGCGAACGGTAGATGAGGCCGCGGTAATCGTCAATGAGGGAAAGCTGCTCGTCGTAGCCGGCGACGAGAGTGACGACGGCGAAGATGCCGACGTTCATGGCGGCGTAGGCGGCGATGTAGAAGCTGGCGGCGGCGATGCCGATTTCGCCGATGCCGGCGAAGGCGGCGAGCAGGTAGCCGGCGTGGGCAATGGCGGAGTAGGCCAGCATTCTTTTCACATTTTGTTGGCGCAGGGCGGCCAGATTGCCGACGCTCATGGAGAGGACGGCGACGATCCAGAGCAGCGGCGCCCAGATGGAGCGGAGCTGCGGGAACATCTCATAGACGACGCGGAGAAGCAGCGCGAAGGCCGCGGCTTTGGGCGCGGTTGAGAGCAGCGCGACGACGGGCGATGGCGCGCCTTCGTAAACATCAGGCGTCCAGACGTGGAAGGGCACCGCGGAGACCTTGAAGAGAATTCCGACGAGCATGAGCGCGAGCGCTGCAAGAACTAGGGTTTGATTCTGCGCGACGGGAGCGAGCAGGGCGATCTGGTAGATCTGCGTGGTTCCGGTTGCGCCGAAGATGAGCGCGATGCCGTAGAGCAAAAACGCAGTCGCGAACGAACCGAGGAGGAAGTATTTGATGGCGGCTTCTGGGCCGCGGCCGGTGTGCTTGCGCCAGCCGGCAAGAATGTAGGTGGAGATGGAGGAGATTTCAAGAGCAATGAAGACGACCAGAAGCTCAACGGCGGAGGTGAGCAGACACATGCCGACCGCGCCGAAGACGACGAGAGCGTAGAACTCGCCCTGATGATGAGTGTTTTCAGGCAGCGTATCGAGCGCAAGCAGGAGGGCCACGAGGACGATGCCGCAGATGAGGACGTGGAAGAAGACGGTGAAGGCGCTGGTTTCGACGGTCGAGTAAAAGCCGGTTCCTTCGGGCAGAGAAAGCTGCCAGACGCTGGCCCAGAGGGCAACGGTGGTTCCGATGGCCGCGACCCATCCGAGCGAAC
>CAYOVE010000179.1:0-6959 GCA_964407295.1 uncultured Occallatibacter sp. | reverse complement strand
GCCGACACGCAGTTTAGGAAACTGCTGCTCTATCCATCTGAGCTACGGGGCCCCAGTAGAGATTTTAAGGGATTTTGGGCGGCAGCAGTTTCGGAAACTGCTGATCGATTCTCGATCCGGCCCTTGGCGGGCCGGGGGCCATCTGAGCTACGGGGCCCCAATAGAGATTTTAAGGGATTTTGGGCGGCAGCAGTTTCGGAAACTGCTGGACGATATTCGATCCGGCCCATGGCGGGCCGGGGGCCATCAGAGCTACGGGGCCCTAGTAGAGAATTTAAGGGATTTTGGGCGGCAGCAGTTTCGGAAACTGCTGATCGATTCTCGATCCGGCCCTTGGCGGGCCGGGGGCCATCTGAGCTACGGGGCCCCAATAGAGATTTTAAGGGATTTTGGGCGGCAGCAGTTTCGGAAACTGCTGGACGATTCTCGATCCGGCCCTTGGCGGGCCGGGGGCCATCTGAGCTACGGGGCCCCAGTAGAGATTTTAAGGGATCTTGGGCAGCAGCAGTTCTGGAAACTGACGTGGTCAGTCTCGGTCACAACTTGAGACAACGCTTTGATCGCCGCAGATGTCGAGACTGCGGCGCGGGATAAAGCGGCACTCCAGCCAGCCCGCAGGTATTCGGCCAGCGTCTTCACGTTCACCGCCGGGCTTTAAGAACGATGATCCGAGTCAATGGGCGCTGCTGGGATTATGCCAGCAGCCGCTTGCCGCGATCAGGGCGTCAGCTTGTTTCGGTCCCCATGTCCCACGCATGTACGGGCGCACTCGCGGATGGTGCTTGAGTACTCGATCGACGACGGCCCATGCAGCTTCTACTGCGTCCTCGCGAGTGAACAGCGCCCCGTCACCCTTCATGGCGTCGCCGAGCAAGCGTTCATAGGGCGTTTCTTCTCCCGGCTGCTGTTCGAGGAGATACAGTTCTCGCTGCTCGCCGACAAACTCCTCGCCCGGAAGCTTCACGCGGGCGGCGAGGGCGATCTCTGCGTTGGGAGAGAGGCGGAAGCGAAGATAGTTTCCTTCACAAGCTGCTGCTGCTGCATCCGCGAAGAGCTTTTGCGGCGGAGCCTTCAGCTCCACAAGAACCTCGGTGGCGGTCACGGGCAGATACTTGCCGGAGCGCAGATACCACGGCACACCGTCCCAACGCCATGAGTCAATGAACAGCCGAAGGGCGCAGTACGTCTCGACATCGGAGTTTCTTGCGACGTTCTTCTCTTGCCGGTAGCCGGAGTATTGACCGCGCACCAAGTCGTCGAACTTCAGAGGACGCATCGCCTTGAAGACGGTTGCTTTTTCAGTTTGCACTTCTCCGAAATGCCGGCCCGCCGGCGGCTCCATGGCAAGAAGCGCGACGATCTGAAAGAGGTGATTTTCGATGACGTCTCGCAGGCAGCCCGCGGACTCGTAAAATGAGCCACGCGCTCCCACGCCGAAGGTCTCAGACAAGGTGATCTGGACGCTGGAGATGTAGTTGCGATTCCAGAGCGGCTCAAGGAATGAATTGGCGAAGCGGAAGTACAGAATATTCATGATCGCTTCCTTGCCCAGGAAGTGATCGATGCGGAAGATTGACTCCTCAGGGAACACCGACCGCGCCACGCGGTTCAGAGCACGCGCCGAAGCCAGGTCGCGGCCAAACGGCTTCTCCACGATGACGCGCGCATTCTCGGCCAACCCGGCCGCGCCGAGCCCTTTGATGACGGTCCCGAAGAGCGAAGGCGGGATGGCAAGGTAATGCGCGGGACGGCGCGCTTTGCCGAGCGACTCTTTGATGGCTGCAAAGGTCTTGCTGTCGTTGTAATCCCCGCTGACATATTTGAGCAGAGACAGAAGATGAAGAAAGGCCCGCTTGTTATCTATCCCGCCCGACTGCTCGATGCTGTGCGTGACTCGCTTTTGCAGACGCTCAAGAGACCATTTCGGAAACGCCACGCCGATGACGGGAACTTTGAGGGCTCCGCGTTTAACCATCGCATAGAGCGCGGGGAAGATCATCTTGTGGGCGAGATCGCCGGTCGCGCCATAAACCACAAGAGCATCGGAATCAGAAGTGGGCATCAGGAACCATCCTCGATAGCGGCCGCCGTTCCCAAGGCCACCGGAATTGTCTCGCTTTTCCGATCATAGCTTCCCGGTGCGGAACGCCCGGATCACCGGCTACTCGAACTGGGCCTGACGGAAAGCGATGCACGGCTGGCGAAACGATCCTTGGCATTTCAACGCGACAGCGCAAAGGCCACCGGCGGGGCAAACAGGTAGCGTGATGCGAGGGACGGGCGATAGCGGTTCCTGGCTCGGCCGGCAGAGTCTCTCGCAGATTGAGCAGGGCAGAGAAATCAACGACTAGCATGGGTGAATTCTGACTGCTTTTCTCTCTTCTCTCAGAACGGCGACGGAAAAAGCCCCCTCCGCGCACTCAAAAACGAGGCGCTCCCTGACTCCCGCCCGGCAGACCCGCAGGCTGTGATCGGGGCCGTCGACAACGGACGGCATGGACAGCTTGAGGCCGCCTGCCAGGACGCACTTCAGATTGCCTCCGATCATGTTCGACAGCTCGCCGAGCACATCGCGCACCACGTCATCCACGGCCTGCGGCGGATCGACGGAGAGAAAGCGAGCGGCGAACGCGCAAGCCTGCTTACGGCCGCATTCCAGGGCCAGCGCGCCCTTCCAGTCGCCCGCCAGATGGATCGTCGCGGTCAGCCGGTCCCCGCCAGGGTTCCAGGGCTGATTGGATTCGCAAACTTCCAGGCACACCATGGTCCGGAACACATATTCCACAATCTGCGCCAGCTCGCCCATCTGTATTTCAATACTCGAATCGGTCGGCATGAGGGTCCTCTCAGCGTGCGACGTATACGGTTGCATTTCCCACGGTCAGTCTTTCGAAATACTCCTCGATTCCGAACGCCGTCTCAATGCCTCCGAGCAGCAACCATCCCCCTCGAAACAAGGTGCCATGAAGTTCCTTCAAGATACTCATCTTTGTCTCGGCATCGAAATAGATCATGACGTTGCGGCAGAACACGAGATCGAAAGGCCCGAGCGCGCGCATACTGTTGCGCAGGTCGATGGTTTCAAAACCGACCATGTTGCGCACCTGATCATCCAACTGCCAGACCGTGCCGGAGCGGCGGAAGTGTTTGACCAAGAGCGCCGCCGGCAGGCCTCGATTCACTTCGATCTGCTGATACTTTCCGGATCGGGCGCGCTCCAAAGCCTGGGAGGAAAAGTCGGTGCCAAGAATCTGAATGTTCCATTGGCTCAATCCCTCCTCGATGAGAAGCATGGCCAGGCTGTAGGCTTCCTGCCCGGTAGAGGAGGCAGCCGACCAGAACTTCAGTTTCTTCGTATCTCGACGTTCTTTCATTAACCGCGGCAACAGGACGGTTCGGATGGCGTCATAGTGGGAAGGATCGCGGAAGAAGTAAGTCTCGTTCGTCGTCATGGCCTCCACCACCTGGTGGCCAACCTCTGGCTGACGAGAGGACTGGATGAGGGCGCACAATTCGTCGATGGAGTTCAAGCCGAGTTGCCTGACGATGGGCGCGAGGCGGCATTCGAAAAGGTAATGCTTATCGCCTTCGAGGACAATGCCCGCATGCGAATAGACGTGCTCCAGGAGGAATTTGTAATTCGTTGGATTGATGACCGCGGTTGTGGCTTGGCAAGACATCCATTGGCTCCCTTACGCCCGGTCTACTCTGCGCACGATCTCCGGCACTACCCGGTCGAGCGGCAGAACGCAGTCGGCGAGGCCGGCATTCACTACGGCGCCGGGCATTCCCCAGACCACGCTTGAAGCCTCGTCCTGTGCGAGGATGCTTGCACCCTGAGCCTTCAGGATTTCCGCGCCACGCAGCCCATCCTGGCCCATGCCAGTGAGGATGACGGCAACGGCCGCGCCGCCATAGACCTCGCCGACTGAAGAAAAGAGCGCATCGACCGAGGGCCGGCAGGAGTTCTGCGGCGGCGACTGATCGAGTACTACGCGGATTTCGGCGTCCCTGCCGCCAACCTTCATATGAAAGTCTCCCGGCGCAATCCATATCGTGCCGGCAGCGACCCGATCGCCCTGGCTGGCTTCTTTGACTTGCAGCCGGCAAGAGGAACAAAGGCGCTCCGCAAGAAACCGTGTGAACAGAGGCGGCATATGTTGCACAAGCAGAATCGGCAGGGGGAATTCGGCCGGCAACTGGGGCAGGATCGCGCCGAGAGCGGTCGGCCCGCCTGTCGAGACTCCGATGACAACGACCCTGGGACGCATTCTCGTATTCGGCAAAGCGAGCTTGTTGAGCCCGAGCGAGGACGCCCCTTGGACCGGCGCTGGATCAGGCCTTGCCGCCGCGCGGGTTTGCCTTGGCAGAATGAAAAACTGCTTGATCTTCGGAACGAGCTCATCCCGCAGGCGCGCCATGGAGCGATCGAGCGACCCTTCGTTGGATGCTTTGGTCACATAGTCGCTGGCGCCGAGTGTCAATGCTTCAAGGGTGACGGCAGCTCCACGCTCGGTGAGCGTGCTGAACATGATGACCCGCAGTTGAGGATAGTCGCGGCGAAGATGCCGCAACGTCTCCAGGCCATCCATCTCTGGCATCTCGATGTCCAGCGTGAGGACGTCGGGGTTGTACTGCGGGATGCGCTGCAATGCAATCGAGCCGTTTGCAGCCGTTCCCACTACCGCAATGTCGGGGTCCTCCTCAAGAGCGTGCGCGACCAGGCGGCGGATGACCACGGAATCGTCGACCACCAACACACGAATCCGCTCTCCGGGCTGGAGAGTTCGCTTGTTTACAGCGGGCATGGAGCGCTCCTCAAGGATGGATTCCCGCAAGCTCGAGCTTCTCCACGAGAATGTCTCGCGTGAACGGCTTCATCACATACTCGTTGGCGCCGGCCTCCATGGCTTCCGCGATCTGTTCGATTTCGGTTTCGGTGGTCACCATGACAACGGCCAGGGAGTTGAGCGCGGGATTCTGGCGCAATCGCTTCAGAAGGTCGAGGCCGTTCATCTCCGGCATGTTCCAATCCGCGAGAACCAGCTTGACTCCGCTGTCTCCACCTTCGATGATTTCCAAAGCCTCTTTGCCGTTGGCAGCCTCCTGGACCTCATACCCGAGTTGCCTCAGGGTTTTACTGAGGAGCATTCGGATGGCCTTCGAATCGTCCACGACCAACGCTTTTACCATCCATTCACCTCCAGTTTCCAGTTGTGTGAATGGGCGCGGCCTGGCGGACAAGTGCGATCCTTCAAGCCGCGTCCATGATCGCTGGTGCGATCAGAAGGTGAACCTCGAGACAACTTTTTGCAGCTCCGCAGCCATGTGGCTCAACTCTTGCGAAGCCTTCTGCGTATCGCTGGCGCCCTGCGTGGTGTTTTTTGCCGCCAGAGCCACGCTGCCAATGTTCTTTGCGATGTCGCCGACCCCGGTGGCCGCTTCGGTTACGCTGTGGCCGATTTCATTGGTTGTCGCGGTCTGCTCTTCAACCGCCGAGGCGATGCTGTTGGAGATGTCGTTAATCTGGTTGATGATTGCGCTGATCTCCTCGATCGCCGTCACCGCACCCTTGGTGTCGCCTTGAATGGCCTCGATCTTCTGACCGATGTCCTCCGTGGCCTTGGCGGTCTGTTTGGCGAGCTCCTTGACTTCGTTGGCTACGACCGCGAAGCCCTTGCCCGCTTCACCGGCGCGCGCGGCTTCGATCGTGGCGTTGAGGGCCAGCAGATTGGTTTGTTGCGCGATGGAGGTAATGACCTTGATGACGTTGCCAATCTCCTGGCTCGACTCGCCGAGCTTCTTGACGGTCTCGTTGGTGGAATGCGCCACGTTGACGGCGTTCTTGGCCACCCGCGCCGATTCGTTGGCGTTTTTTGAGATTTCGCGGATCGAGGCCTGCATCTCCTCGGAGGCTGAAGCAACCGAGGCGACGTTCCTGGAGACCTCTTCGCTGGCCGCCGAGACCACGTTGGCCTGCGTTGCGGTCTCTTCCGCGTTGCCCGCCATCTGCTGGCTGACGGCCGTTAGCTCTTCCGAAGAAGACGCCAGGGTCGCGGCGTTCTGCGCAGTGACTTTCAGGGGCTCGACGACCATCTCGAGGGTCTTGTTGAGGCCTTCGACAATCTTGCGGTAATCGCCCTTGTGTTTGCCGGCATCGGCGCGCGTGCCCAGCTTGCCATCGGCTGCCGCCTTCGCCAACTCGTCCGTGTCGTCAATCAGCTTGCCGATATTGGTTTTCAGGAGGACCAGCCACTCGTGAATCTGGTCCATGTCGGAGGCCTTGGCCATGGTTGCCGACATATCGCCATTCGCAACCTTGGTGATGTAGGCAATCAGTTCGCTGAGCCAGGCATGCACGCCGTTGATGGAGTCTTTCATTTTGGCGTGATCGCCCTTGCAATCGATTTCGACCCGCTCGCGAAGGTTGCCGCCGCGAATGAGCGTGAGCACGCGGTTGCCTTCGCCGATGGGCAGCAGGATTTCGTCGAGCATCTGGTTGACGCCCTCGACGATCCTGCGGTATTCGCCCTGGTGCTTGGTTGCATCGGCGCGCGTGTTGAGCTGGCCGTCGGCCGAAGCCTTGATCAGGCCGCCGGTCTCCGAGACCAGAGCCTTGATGTTGTCGATGCAATTGTTCAGGTTGTTCTTGATCTCATTGAAGTCGCCGTTGTAGTTGTCGGTGATCCTGGGCGGAATGTCGCCTTTGGAGATCCGGTCCACATATTCTGCCGACACATTCAGGGGACCGATGACTGCGTCCAGAGTCTCATTCACGCCCTGAACGACTTTGCGGAAGTCGCCCTGGTGTTTGGTGGCGTCGGCGCGCGTGGCCAGCTTGCCTTCGACGGCGGCCTTGGACAACAGGGCGGCGTCGGCGACCAGCGCGTTCACGGCATCGATACAGGTGTTCAGGTTGTTCTTGATCTCGTTGAAGTCGCCGTTGTAGTTGTCGGTGA
>CAYOVE010000178.1:0-7019 GCA_964407295.1 uncultured Occallatibacter sp. | reverse complement strand
TGAAATGGAAAACCTGCTGCATCTGGGTCGCTGTCTGGCCGCGCGCGCCGGCGTAAGCCATTCCAAATGCAGTTGAGATGCTCTCTGGCGAAAAGAAAAGATTGCCCGGCTGCTTTGAAAGTTGCGCGTAGAGGTCGACGGCGAAGGCGTTGCTGCCGTTCACAGCCTCGGCTTGGTCGGCCGCGGGCGATGACGGCGGAGCCGCCATCGCACCCTGAACGACCAACAGAGGGAATAGGAGAGACAGAAGCGACTTCATGCGAGCATCCCCGATCGGCGTGCTTCCACGCGACAACTATTCGTAGAACGCAGGCCAAGGCCATTCTTGCATCGAAAATCTTCGCCGCGCTCTGCAACGGCGTCGCTAGCCCATCAAGCCCTTGTGCCCGAGCCACGAGCGCACATACGATGCCTGGCCAATGTGATAAGTCTCGTGGATCACCATGAAGTCGACGATTCCGCTGATCTTGCCATTCACGCTTGGCGGACCCTGCGTCGCGGCTTGGGCAAGCAAATCTTCCGGCACATTTTCAAGCCCGGCCGCAAGCGCCTTGCCCGACTCGCTCCATGCATTCAGCAGTAACTCCGGCGCCGGGCAAGCGGAGTCTTCCATCCGCTTCTTGCCGCGCCCAAAATGTTCCAGAACAGGCAGAGACCATTCGGTGCCGATGAAGTGCAGCATCCGCCCGCGGCAATAGGCAAGATGGCCCACGATCCAGGCAATGTGATTCGTGCTTTCACCGGGATGCTTGAGCCATTCTTCCGGCGACAGGTCCTGGACAGTCTTGGTTAGAAAATCGGAGTTGAAGCGGTAGTTTTCAGCGGCGGCGACGATGACTGCGGGGATCGGCATGGAACCTCCTCTGATTCATTGAGCGCAAGATGTCTACGCACGGCTCAAATAAGCGCCCTCGCTCGTGTCCACGCGAATCTTTTCGCCCTCGTTGATGAACGGCGGCACCTGCACCACGAGCCCCGTTTCGGTCTTGGCCGGTTTTGTCACGCTCGATGCAGTTGCCGACTTGAGCCCCGGCTCGGTTTCGACCACCTGCAGGTCAACGGTCCCCGGCAGCTCAATTCCCACCGGCTGCCCGTCAAAGTAGCTCACTTTGATTTGCAGGTTGGCCGTAAGGTATTCAACAGCATCGCCGAGCGTTGCGCTCTTCAGAACGGTCTGCTCGTAGTCCACCGGATTCATGAAGTAGTAGTCGTCGCCGTCGGCGTAAAGAAAATCCATCGGAATCTCGTCCACCACAACCTTCTCGATGGCGTCGGCGGAACGGAAACGATGCTCAAACATGGCGCCCGATTTCAGGTTGCGCAGCTTGGCCTGGATGAAGGCGCGGAGATTGCCGGGAGTCCGATGTTCGACCTTGAACACCGAGTGAAGCTGGTCGTTGTGCTTGATGATCATACCTGGGCGTAATTGGGTGGCGGGAATCGCCATAGAGGTTGGAGCTCCTTGCTTGATTTGCGCGCGATGCGCAAAGAATATGACCTTTGGCCTACATCCAATTGTAGCCGAGGGCAGGGATTGGATCGTGCCAGTGAGCGCGGTTTGGAGAGGCCCCGGGACGCGGCCCCTTGCCTCCCCGAGGCAGCAGTAATGGGGATGATGCGACTGCAACCAAAGCGTCACAACTAGTGGATAAGTAGCAAGATAGAATGTCGATGGGCTCAAGATGAGCAGGAACCGGCGCGGAAACGCCGGATTCTTGAGCGAGCAAGCGAGTCGCACACTGCGTGGAGCGGCGCTCGCGAGAAATGCGGCAAAGAAAGCGGTGAAGGCATGCCTGAGCAAGTGTCAATTTGTGTGATCGGGTCTGGATACGTAGGTCTGGTGGCGGCGGCCTGTTTTGCTGACATGGGTCACAATGTCGTTTGCGTCGACAACGATGAAGCCCGGGTCAAGCAGCTCTGCGAGGGCGGTGTGCCCATCTTTGAGGAGCATTTGCCTGAGTTGTTGCAAAAGCACCGCGGCAGCAAAGTGGTCTTCACTTCGAATCTGGCAGAGGCCGTGGAAAAGAGCGAGGCCGTGTTCATCGCCGTGGGCACCCCACAGGGCGATGGCGGCGCAGCGGACCTTTCATATGTTGAGGCCGTGGTGGCGGAGATTGCGCGCGCCATCAAGAGCTACAAAGTCATCGTGGAGAAGAGCACGGTTCCGGTTTACACCAACGACTGGATACGTCGCGTGCTGCACCGCCACGGAGTCGATCAGGAACAATTCGATGTCGTTTCCAACCCCGAGTTTCTCCGCGAAGGCACGGCAGTCGTCGATTTTCTTCATCCCGACCGCATCGTTGTAGGGGCCGGCAATACTCGCGCGGCGGCAACTCTTCGGCGGATCTACGAGCCAATCACAGGCGGCGACTACTACACGCAGGCCGGCGCCGTGGCGGGAGCGTGCAGCAAAGAGCATCCTGCGCAATTGCTGGTGACTTCGACGCAGAGCGCGGAGATCATCAAGCACGCATCGAATGCATTTCTCGCCATGAAGATCTCCTTCATCAACGCGGTAGCGAACCTGGCTGAGGCAGTAGACGCGGACATCGAGGACATCGCCGCAGGCATCGGTCTGGATAGCCGCATTGGTCCCAAATTCCTGCGCGCCGGACTCGGATACGGAGGCTCGTGCTTCCCCAAGGACGTGGCCGCATTCCATTGGGTGGCCCAGGAGCGCGGCGTGAATCTTCAGCTGCTTGAAGAAGTCCGCAAAATCAACGACACGCAACGCGATGTGTTCTTCAACAAGGTGCGATCGGCGCTTTGGACGCTTCGAGGCAAGCGTCTCGCGGCGCTGGGCCTGGCCTTCAAGGGCGACACCGACGACATTCGCGATTCACCCGCGATTGCGATCATCAAGCAATTGCTTCAGGCGGGCGCCATTGTGACGGCTTACGATCCGGCGGCGATGGAGCGTGCGAAAGAAGTTTTGCCGCCGGCCGCCAACATGAAGTACGCGGACGACGTATACCACGCTGCGCAGGATGCCGATGCGGCGCTCATCCTGACGGATTGGAAAGAGTTTGCCGCGATCGACCTGGCGCGATTGAATCGGGCTCTGCGTTTCCCGATCGTGATCGACGGCCGCAATCTGTATAAGCCTCAGGAGATGCAACGCCACGGCTTCACCTACGTGAGCGTGGGCCGGCAGGCAAGCTATCAGGCGCAGGAAGGCAAGCCACGCAAATCGCCCGCGTGACGCGAGTCTTCAACCTGATTCAAGGCGCACATCGCGCGCCGCCGCGTGCGTCACGAGAACCGTCAAATTCCCCTCTCAACTTTTGCATCTGGAGTATTGAACGTTGACCCAGTCCGCACTCGTAACCGGCGCTGCTGGATTTCTCGGCTCTCACCTCACCGATCGCCTGCTCGGCGAAGGCTACAGGGTCATCGGTGTCGACAACCTGAGCACGGGTGACCCGGAAAACCTTGCGCATCTCGCCGATGATTCCCGCTTCCGCTTCGAACAGCGGGACATTTGCGCGAGCTTCGATCCGGGACCCGTCGATTTTGTTTTCAATCTTGCGTCGCCGGCCAGCCCTCCCGAGTATCTGCGCCTGGGCATTGAGACGCTGCGCGTTGGCTCGCTGGGAGTTGAGAACACGCTACAGATTGCAGCGAAGTATGGCGCGGGCTTTCTTCACGCGTCCACATCGGAGTGCTATGGCGACCCGCTTGAGCATCCCCAGAAAGAAAGTTACTGGGGCAACGTAAATCCCGTCGGCCCGCGTTCGGTGTACGACGAGGCAAAGCGCTTTGGCGAAGCCATGGTGATGGCTTACCACCGCTCGCGCGGGGTAAATACACGCATGGTGCGCATCTTCAACACCTACGGCCCGCGCCTGCATCCCGGCGATGGACGGGTCATTTCGAACTTCATGATGCAGGCCCTGCGCGGCGAGCCGCTCACGATTTATGGCGACGGAAGCCAGACACGCAGTTTTTGCTATGTTGACGATCTGATCGAGGGGATCGTCCGATTGTCGCGCAGCGAAGAACATCTTCCCGTCAATCTCGGCAATCCGGAAGAGTACACAATTCTGGAATGTGCCGAGGCCGTTCTGGATGTCACGGCATCGAAGAGCGTGTTGAGCTATGTCGAGCTCCCGGTGGACGATCCCATGCGCCGCCGCCCCGACATTACAAAGGCACGCACGCTGCTCGGCTGGGAACCGCGTGTCGGCCTGAAGGAAGGGCTGAAGAGGTCGCTCGATTTCTTCACGAGCAAAATTGCATAATGCCGGCTGCGCCGCGAACCGTCTTTAGCGTGGCGGCTCGTAGGGCTCCGCGCGCAACAGGTTGTTCAGGATGCCGCGCTCGTCCGGGCTGAATTGGCTCTGGTAGCGTGCCGAGTTGAGCACCGTGGTGCGCTGATCGAGCGGCACGGAGCGCAAATCCTGGAAGGCGCGCTTGACCATGGCCTGCCGATCGGGCGGGAGCGCCATGAAGCTGCGGCCTGCTTGCCGAACCTGCATCTGGTCCTGCGGCGACATATGTTCCAGCATCTCGCTGCGCGCCAGCCGGCGCTCGCGCTGGTCTTCCGGCAACTGATTCAACTGGTGCAACTGCTGCACCAGGCGTTGCTGCGTGGCCGGTGGCAGGCGGTTGAAGCTGGGGTCGTTGCGCAGCAAACGCTCCTGGTCCTGGACCGGAAGATCCTCATGCCGGTTGAGCCAGTCGCCTAAATGCCCCGGAGGCGCGGCGCCGGGATACGTATTCCGATATGTATTTGGATACGTGTTTCCCTGCCGATTCGCATTGGGATAAGCCGGGCTTGTGTAGTTCGGCGCAGGATTGCCGGGCCGCCCGCCGTATGCGGGGCCCGTGGGCACTTGCCGTTGCCCTCCGTTATATTGCGGAGCCGGTTGATACGGTCTTTGCTGATTCTGATAGGGCCGCTGTTGCGGCTGGTTGGGCCTTTGCTGATTCTGGTTTCTGCGCTGTTGATTCTGAAACCGCGGTTGATTCTGGTACTGCCGAAGATTCTGTTGGCGATTCTGCCGCGTCTGAAACTGAGCATAACGGAACGGCCGTTGCGGAGCGCGACGGTCAAATCCGCGCTGGCCGAGCGCCGCTGCAACACTCAGGCAGAGGAACAGGACTGCCCCGGCCATCACAGCCGGGCGCATTCTCTCCGCGTTTGAAGTCCTGTCCACGGGTTCGTTCTCCGAGCTGGCGCCCTCCGGCGCGTGGCTCCCGGCAAAACCGATTCCTGAGTTACTCCAGCCTTTTTTGAAGATGTGCGAGGTGGCTCTTTCTTGACGAAAGAGCCACTTGAGCGAAACAGCTTCGCGATACAGTGACTCAGGAACCGGTGTAGCGGCCGAAATGGTTAACCGTCAATCTCCGTTCTGGTTATTGGTGAGCGCTTCCATCTGATCCAGCACCTGGGCATTGCTATCCAGCGTTTGCAGGTCATGCACCACAGCCGCATTCTGGGCAACCGGTTGCGCGGGCTGCATCCAGTCCGTCACGCCCAGATACGTGCCGCCGCCCACAAGCAACATCACCGTAAGCGCTACGGCCGCCAGCGGGCGCGCGTGCAATCCGGGCCCATAGGCCACAGTTGCGCGCAGACGCGCAATGGTTCCAGCCAGCCATCCAGCCGGCGCCGCTTCGCGCTCCTCGCGCATCCGGGCGCCGAGCCGTGTAAGGAAATACGGGCTGGGCGCGGGAGCTTCCCACGCATCCAGCTTCTGCATCGTCGCCTTCAGCTCTTCGAGCTCGGCATGGCAACGCTCGCACTCCGCAACATGCGCTTGAACCTTGGCAGAAGCGGAGCCAGGATCGAGCAGCATTCCCGCCAGCTCAGCATCCATTCCCGCGCAATCTGTTTTCGTCTGTTTCATCGTTTCCACCCCATGTTTCCGCCGGTCGATTCTCAGTCTTGAAGCTCCGGCTTCTTTTCACTCATGCCTTCAAACAAAATCCTTCAGCTTGTCCCGCAGCGTCTGGTAAGCGCGAAACAGCAGCGATTTGGTTGCCGACTCGCTCAGCTTCAGCACATCCCCGATCTGCCGGTAATCCATCCCCTGATACTTGTGCATCAACACGGCCGTCCGCTGCCTCTCCGGCAGCGCCATCACGTGTCGCCGAATGGCGGCCATACGCTCGTCGCGCAGTAGCTGCTGCTCCGCCGTCGGCTCATCGTCAGCCACATCGGGAGTCGTGCCTGTCTCCTCGTCCGGCTGATCCAGATACACCGTTTGCGCATTTCGTTCGTGCCGGGTGTCTCGCGCGTGATTCACTGCCAGGTTCGTTGCAATCCGGTAAAGCCACGTTGTAAATCTGGCTTCGGCCCGATAGCTGCTCCTGGCACGATAGACGCGAAGAAACACTTCCTGTGCTAACTCTTCGGCAACAGCCTGGTTCCCAACCATCCGGTACAGAAAATGAATCATCGGCCGGTGGTACTTTTGCGCCAGGTAATTAAAACCGGCTTCATCGCCATCGGCCACCCGCAGCATGATGGCTGCGTCGCTTTTGGGGTCCAATTGCTCCCTCAGGCCGGCACGTGGCTCGCCCGGATGAAGTGCCGGACTCGCACCCAACGCCGGACCGCTAAGGACCATCGTTGCCATATCTTCTGGAACCCCATCCTCGCCGGAAGGTTGCGGCCCGTAAGCGGTTTCGTCGCCTGAATTTCGGTCTTCTGAGCCCTCTTCGCCGGCGTCCGGCTGGACGTTCTGAGCCAGGGCGTCTGCGCGGGCCAGTCCGGCGGGCAACTGGCCGCCGGGCCTGCCGAGAAACGGGCCGAAAAAGGGGCCCAGAAGGGCGTCGAAAAGAGGCCGCAGCGCCGCCTCCCCCCCAACTCCCCATTCGACGGGGAGCTCGCTCTCCGGGCGAACTGAATTCGCTCCGGTGCGCCTGTTTTTGAGCCTGTTTCTAAGCATCGTCCGCTTGGCTCCCGGCGCCTCGCGCGCTCCGCGGCAAAACGGGTGCCGGCAGCCAGCGCGGTTTGGCCGTAAAGCCCTGCTGGTGTTACTCTACCCTACGGGATGGCCTTTTTGCGC
>CAYOVE010000177.1:0-7027 GCA_964407295.1 uncultured Occallatibacter sp. | reverse complement strand
TGAACGGGTGCGGGTCCGCAAGGAGGATCATGGCTGGAGTGGGCGTTTTGGAAGTAAGCGATGCGAACTTTGACGAGGAAGTGCTGAAGAGCGAGCAGCCGGTTCTGGTGGACTTTTGGGCGGTTTGGTGCGGACCATGCAAGGCGATTGCACCGATCGTGGACGGCGTGGCAGCGGCGTACGCAGGCAAGCTCAAGGTGGCAAAAGTGAACGTGGATCAGAATGGCGCGACGCCCTCGCGCTATGGGATTCGCGGCATTCCGACACTGCTCTTCTTCAAGGGCGGCAAGATCGCCGACCAGGTTGTGGGGTACGTAGCCCAGGACGTGATCGAGGAGAAGGTCAAGAAGTTGATCGCATAAACGTTTTTGTTGAGCTGAGAGAGCCCGGCTTCGTGCCGGGCTTTTCTGCGTCGGAGCGTTTCTTAGAGGCCGCGGCGGAATTGAATGATGCGGCGGCGGTCGCGTTTGGACGGCCGGCCCTCGGGCAGACGGACGTATTGCTCCATTGCTTTGCGCTCTTCTGCGAGATGCAATCGTGCCTCCCGGCTAGCGTCCGATTCTCGATAGAGAGTCTGCGCGACTGCAGCGGGGCCGCGCATGGAACTGACCGCTAAAACCTCGACCTCGAAGATCCCTCGCTCGTTTTCTATGCGCAGCTTGTCGCCGGCGCGGACTTCGCGGGCGGGTTTTGAACGGATGCCGTTCGATTGAATACGGCCTATGTCGCAGGCGCGCGAAGCTACGGCGCGCGTTTTGAAGAAGCGCGCGGCCCAAAGCCACTTGTCGATGCGCACAGCGTCCATCGCAAACTCGCAAACAGCGCAAAACAAGAATGTATCAGGAATGGATCAGGGTTTTGGATCGGCTTTCCAGAGATAAAGATGACTGGAATCGCTCGATGTGGCGACCGTGACGCCTTTTTGGTGCGTAGCGCGATTGAGAGCAGCGCGAATATTCGCTTTGCTATCGGGCAATGAGGAAAGCGTCACTTTGAGGGCATTTCCTGACGGCAGCCGCTCAAGCTGATTCAGCAGGAGCGTGACGATGCGCTTATGCTTGCCCGCACGGCCCCTGGGAACCTCGTTCTTCTGAACCGACTGAAACTTCATGGAAAACGGTTTCCGTTTTATCGCATCATGCCAGCGGAATGCTCCTCACAGCTTGTGAGATGCAACAGCGCGCGCAGCGTATGCTTCTTCGGCGTGAATGGTTATGGGCGGTGAGTATCGCTGTCGTATTCGCCGGCAAATGAAGCCGTATTGCCGGCGTATCGATCCGCTATCGACCGGGTAAAAATATCCTAAAGGTGTAAAAACTCCAGAGATTGCTGTGGGAAAAGATCACATTGAGCCACGCTAAGCCTGTGCAAGGACACGAGGTTCCGATCATTCAGGTCCAATTGGCACGATGCTTGCTTAGTAGTCATTGAGGCTTCGACATGAATATAAACCGAACACGAAACACCCCTATCGTGCCCGTCGGCGAAGCTCTAACCCTTGATGAGTTCAGTTTTCGCCCCCGGGTTTTGGTGGTTGATGACGAGGCGCTGATCGCTGACACCACTGCAACCATCCTTTCCATGAGCGGTTATGAAGCAACGGCCGCATACGATGGGAACGATGCTCTTGAAGCTGCCTTGTTGTCGCCACCGCACATGGTGATCACCGATGTGGTGATGCCCGGGATGAACGGGATTGAACTCGCGACCACCATCCAACGCGTGTTCCCTGAATGCCAGATCCTGCTTTTCTCAGGTCAGGCATCGACGGTCGATCTGCTGGCCGCGGCGGGATCCGCGGCACGCCGCTTTACATTGCTCAGCAAACCTGTGCCACCGGAGCGTTTGCTGGCCACGGTGAAAGAGAAGCTGCGGCCTATTTCCCCCCACGCAGCATCGAGCGCAAACTAGCGCGAATTTGGCAGCGGTGGTGTGGCCTCGCCGCGGCCGACTGCTCCATCAAGCATGCGCAGATGGCTCCTGGCGCGCCCGCGCCTGATGGCGGCGTGCGCACCCGGCTTTGTGCTCACAGACTGTGCGGCTGAGGCAGAAGTGAGGCGTGACGGCAGTCACGGGCAAAGCGATTCAAGCGGGCCTAGACTTCATCATCGCAGGCGCATCGGGGTCCAGCATGTGTGGATGCTCTGCTTCAATCGAGGCTCGTTTGCCGCGGCATATCTTGAATGGTCGCGGCGAACGGCCATCCGCCTGGAGCGGTTCCCGCGGCGAATGCCGATGACCGTGAGGGAGCGGTCGCAGTATGAGCGCGGCCTGTCAAAAATGCGCCACTCACCTTGAGGCGGCGTGGAAGTTCTGCCCGCATTGTGGAGCTACGAATACTCAGAAGATCGAACATCTGCCGCACCAACACATTGAACACGAGAAACCGCCCGTGAAGGGCGCCTTCGGCGGCTTGCTGCTGGGAGTGATTGCCGCGCCGGTGCTGATCATCTGGGGCGGCATGATCTGCCTGACGGGGCTCGGCGTGTTTCTTGGCGTTCCGTTGATCATCGCCGGAGTGTGCGCGCCGCTGCTGGGGCCACTGCTGGGAATCAACGCGTTGAAAGGGAAGTGTCCCTGGTGCGGATGTTCGGTGGGCAGCGTAGCCCTCTTTGACAAGTTCAGCTGCCCCGCATGCAGCAAGCGGATTGTGGTGTGCAAGAGCGAGCTGATGCGGGCAGGATAAGCAGGCCCGGCGGGCCTTGCATGCAGATCCAGAGGCGGATATTTCTTCCCTTTGCTCCCAGGCCCTCGTGTATAGTGGGTTTCGATTCCCGGCAAGACTGAAGATTTCCTTAAAAACACGTCGATTTCTCACCTGGGGTCCCGAGTGAGCCGCGACTCTTTCTTGCCGCGAAGGGCGACGGAGATCCGAGACGCCGGACGTTGGGAGGTTCAGTGAAAGATATTCCTTGTGGAGTGCATTTTCGCCGTCCGGCACGGCTTTTGAGCGTAGTGGCTGTGCTGGCTTCGTTGCTGGCTTGGGCAGGCCCGGGCCTCGCGCTGGCGCAGGAGGCAGGCGATTCCACAAGCATCCGCGTCCCGTCCGATGTGGCAGCGGGCATGCTCCAGGAAAAAACCGCGCCGGTTTATCCTCCGATTGCCAAAGCGGCGCGCGTTGAGGGCACCGTTGTGCTGGAAGCCACGATCTCGAAGGCGGGAGTGATCGAGAACCTGCATGTGATCAGTGGCCCAGCGATGTTGCAGCAAGCAGCGCTGGATGCCGTGAGGACATGGCGTTACCGGCCCTTCCTTTTGAACGGACAGCCAGTCGAGGTGATTGCGCCCGTCAATGTCATTTTCTCGCTGGCGCCGCCCGCGGCAAGCGGAAGCACCTCGGCGCCGCCTTCAGAGCCGCAATCAGGTCCCGGCGATCAGACGCCTGCTGCTCCTGCAACTGAAGCGCAGGCGGCAGCCCCCGCCACCGGAACCGCACCGGCAGCGACATTCCGAGTTGGCGGAGAATCGATTGCAATTCCGTCGCCGACGAGCGACATGGTGGAGATCGGTGGCGACCATCGCGTACTGTTCGACGTGGTCGTTCCCGACATGAACCGGCTGGTTGCGGCATTCCTGCCGGAAAAAGACGCGGCCCAGCTTCAGAGCACAAACAACTCCGGGCCGCTGAGCCCGTATGCGCTGGTTGAAGTGCTGCGACAAGGAGAGTTCGCGGAGATCGACGCGAGCGACTTCAAGACCTTGAGCAGCCAGATGGGCCAGCAGCTAGGAAGCATGGTCGATACGTCGGTCAAGGAGACGCAGGAAGAGTTCGACCGGCGGATGAAAGCAATGAATCTGGACAACAAGATTAGTTATGGGCAGCCCGTCATGCTGGGCACGCTCTTTAACCAGACGGATGCCATCGGGTTTGGGATGCTGGCTCCGGTGACGATGAACGGCGCCAGCCTGAAGATGGTTGTGGGCGTCATTCTGCTGAGGGTCAAGAGCCACGTGCTTTTTGCGTATTTCTACGTGGCGTACAAGGACGAGAAGACGACCGATTGGGTGCGCACAACGAGCCAGCAATGGTCGGATGCAATTCTGGCGGCAAATCCGGAGTAGGCGGCGGAGCCGTGGCCTCGCGCCGCATGAGCAACCCCATCAACTCTTCAGGCCGTGATGTCTCCGCCCGTTGACTCAGGGTGGAAGTGCTGCCAGATGGTCTCCGCGGTTTTGCGATTGACGACGGCGGCGAGCGATTCGGCTGTGGCCTGCTGCACATCGCGCAGGCTGCCGAAATGCGTGAGCAGGCGCTGGCGGGTTTGCGCGCCGACGCCGGGAATGTTCAGAAGTTCGGAGTCTCTATCTCTGATCGCGCGCCGCTGGCGATGATAGCCGACGGCAAAACGATGGCTCTCGTCGCGGATGAGCTGCACGAGATGGAGCACCGGCGAGCGGCGGTCGAGCACGATGGGCTCGTCTTCATTGCCGTAGACGTAGATGACTTCTTCGCGCTTGGCGATCGAGGCCAGCGGCTGGGATGTAAAGCCGAGGGACTCGAGCGCGTCGGCTGCTGCGTGAAGCTGGCCGAGGCCGCCGTCGATGAGGATCAGCGACGGCATTGTCGTTGGTTCTTTGCTTTTGGCGTATCGGCCCTCGGGAACGAGGTTCTCCGATCCCTCACGCACGTCTGCGGCACTGCCGAATGACTTCCCCTTCAAAACGATCGGATCTGAAGGCTTGCAGGCGCCGTCGCGGATGCGGCGGTAGCGGCGCTCGACCACTTCACGCATGGAGGCAAAATCGTCGACGCCGGCGACGGTTTTCACTTTGAATTTGCGATAGGCAGACTTGTTCATCTTGCCGTCTTCCCACACAACCAGTGAGGCCACGGTTTCCGAGCCCTGAATGTGCGAAATGTCGAAGCATTCGATGCGGCGGGGAAGCTCGGGGAGCATGAGCGCGTCGGCAAGCGCCTCCTGAATGGCTTTCCGCGAGGGCTCGAGGACGCGGAAACGCTGCGTGTAGGACTGGTGAGCGTTCTGCCCGGCGAGATCGACGAGGGACTTCTTGTCGCCGCGCTGGGGGACGGCGATCTCGATCTTGTGCCCAGTACGCTCGGTGAGCAGCGTGGCGAGTGCATCGCGGTCGTCGAAGTCGACGGGAACGAGGATCGAGCGCGGAACGTACTGCTGGTCAATGTAGAGCTGCTTGAGGAGCGCGCTGAAGACGGCTCCCGCGTCAAAACCTCCGCTCTCTCCTCTCTGACCTCTAATCTCTGACCCCTGATCCCTGTTCCCTGAACCTTGACCCCTGTCGTCGATTGCTTCCAGCAGGCTCGGCAGATCCTCCCAGAAAAACTCGCGGCGATCGACAATCTTACCGTTGCGCATGTGGAAGAGGTTGACGGCCAGGCTGCCGTCCTCAAAGTGGTACCCGAAGACGTCGGCGTCATCGTCCAGCTCCGCCGTGGCGATGCGCTGCTTCTCCTGGAGCTGGTGAACGGTAGAAAGCTGATCGCGCAGGCGCGCCGCTGCCTCGAACTGCTCGGCTTCCGCCGCGGCCATCATGCGCGCGGTGAGCGTGCGCTCAAGCTCGGCGTGGCGGCCTTCAAGAAAAAGCTGCGCGTCGCGAACGGCTTGCTTGTAGACGTCGGGGGTGGTGAGGCCTTCGACGCAGGGCCCGAGGCAGCGATGGATGTAGTACTGAAGACATGCGCGCGGGTGGTAGCGCGAGAGATCGACCTTGCAGCTGGGAAGCAGGAAGCTGCGATGAATCAGCTCGACTACGCGATAGGCGAGATTGCCGGGGAAGTAAGGGCCGTAGTAGGCCGAGCCGTCTTTGCGTAGACGCCGCGTGACAAACACCTTGGGGAAGCGGTCGGCGAGCGTGAGCTTGACGTAGGGATAGGTCTTGTCGTCGCGCAGCAGAATGTTGAAGCGCGGCTTGCGCTGCTTGATGAGGTTGTTTTCGAGAGCGAGGGCCTCGTGCTCGTTGGCGACGAGGATGGTTTCAATATCGACGGCCTCACGCATGAGCGAGCCGGTTTTGGCATTGGCCTGCGAGGCCTCAAGCAGGTACGAGCGCACGCGTGAGCGCAGGTTGTTTGCCTTGCCGACGTAGATGACCTCGCCCTCGGCGTTTTTGTAAAGGTAGACGCCGGGCTGCGTGGGCAGCGTGCGGATTTTTTCGTAGAGATCCATGGTGAATCAGCCGTGCTGAGGTGCAGTTCTTAGAATATCGGGAATCGACACCGAACGTTTTGCGCGGAAGCTGCGCGGCCGTGGATTTGGCGCGGTGGGTGAAGATTGGGCAAACCTTACCGGAAAGGGTAAAAATTACATGGTTTTGACATGTGCAGAACTTACCTGGGTTAGTCGTTATCGCCTGATTATGCAATGGGTTGCACCGGATGGCTCGATTGGATGATGGCGTGCAATTGTATAGGCAGAAGTACAGAGCTTTCCGGCGAAAGAGCGCGAAACGCGCCGGCAATGACTGGAGAGGTGAGGACTTATGAAAATGCAGCGATTTGGATTTGCGTTGACGGCAGCGGCGTTGATGGCGTTTGGAGTATCGGGTTGCGCCACGAAGAATTATGTGCGGACTCAGACGACTCCGCTGATCAATCACACGGACCAGCTTGAGCAGAAGACAGCGGACAACAATCGTCAGATTCATGACGTGAACGACCGCGCGATGGCGGGCATTTCAAAGGCGCAGGGCACGGCCGACACGGCGCAAACCAATGCGCAGACCGCCAGCCAGGCCGCGAATGCCGCTGACATGGCGGCGAACGACGTAGCTCATCGCGCCGATTCGCTGGACAGCGTAGTGAAGGGACTGGACAACTACAAGCAGGTGGCTGCGGTTTCGGTGACCTTCGGATTCGACAAGGCCCTGTTGACGACCGATGATAAGTCGCAACTGGACAGCTTTGCCGGCTCATTGGGCTCGGCGAAGAGCTACATTCTGGAAGTCACCGGCGGAACGGATTCGGTTGGTTCGGCCCAGTACAACTACGACCTTAGCCAGCGCCGCGCGGATGCGGTGGTGCAGTACCTGGCGGCAAAGTATGGCGTCGCGC
>CAYOVE010000176.1:0-7049 GCA_964407295.1 uncultured Occallatibacter sp. | reverse complement strand
AGAAGATGCCGGATTTGAATGCGGCGACCGTCGATGCGGCGGTGAAGAGCATCAAGGGAACGGCTCGATCGATGGGAATTGAAGTGATTGGGTAATTGCAGCGAGTTAGCAGGTTAGCGAAAAGGCCCCGGATTGGGGCCTTTTCTGTTGGCGAGTTCGCGAGTTGGCGTTTGCAAGTTGGGAATTAAGAGCTAAGCGGATTCGAATTGAATGCAAAGGCCCTTCGCGGTGCGGAGGGCCTTTTTTATTGGCGCCGAGATCGATCCCGACCGGCGATGACTGTTTCGGCTGTTCGACGAAGAAGCGCAGGTGCGGGCGAGGACGCCCGCACGACGGCCGGCCGGGAGGCCGGCGCTACACGAGGTGCCGCGAGCGTGGTGGCCCGGAGCTAAGCGGGCACGGTCTCCGATGCCCGGAGCCCCACGATTTCGATTTCAAGGCCGCCGAAGTCGGGGTGGTCGTTTTCGCGGATGCGGTAGGCGACGTCGATGAGACTGCCTCTATCGAGGCGGAGCTCCATGGCGCGCTGGGCGAGGTTCCAGCCGACGGCGCGAATGGATGCGACGGGCGCGGCGGAAGCGGGCAAGCGCGTAAAGCTGTTCGGCGACGGGGCAATGGATGGAGCGGGAGAGGCTGCGGTGTTCTGCGCGAGCTCCAGGCGGAGGTGCTGAGCCTTCATGATGCGCGGTGGGGCGAGCAGGCGCGCGGAGCGGGCGATGAAGATGGGCTCCGGGTTTCCGTGGCCGAGTGGCTCGAGCTTGCGGAGCCATCCGGCGAGGACCGGCGTGATGCGGTCGAGCGGAAGTTCGGCGTGAATGCGGAGGAGGCGCTCAGGTTCGCGCGCGGCGAGATGAATGTTGGCGTAGTCGCGCAGGCGGCGCTTGAGCTCGGGGAGTTTTTCAGCGGGTAGAGCGAAGCCGACTGCGAACGCGTGGCCGCCGAAGCGGGTGAAGAGGTCGGCGCAGGATTCGATGGCAGCCAGGAGCGGGAAGCCGTCGACGGAGCGGCCGGAGCCGTGGGCGATGCCGTCTTCGATGCTGATGACGATGGCCGGCTTGGCGGTGCGCTCAACGACGCGCGAGGCAAGAATGCCGATGACGCCGCGATGCCATCCGTCGCCGTCGATGACGAGGAGACGGTCGGCTTCAATTTCGGCGTCGGAGCAGAGGCGCGCTTCGATGATGGTGAGCGCGGCGGCTTCGACGTCGCGCCGCTCGCGGTTTAACCTTTCCAATTTGTTGGCCAGGTCTGCCGCACGCAGTGCGTCGCGCGTGGAGAAGAGCTCGATGACGTCGGAGGCGATGTCCATGCGACCGGCGGCGTTGATGCGCGGGGCGAGGCGAAAGGCGACGTCGAATCCGGTGAGCTGCCTGGAGGCTGGGTCGAGCGCGGCAGCAGCGAAGAGCGCGCGGAGACCGGCGCCGACGGGCCGGCGAAGCTCGCGCAGGCCGAGGGCGGCGATGGTGCGATTTTCGCCGTGAAGCGGCACGGCGTCGGCGATGGTGGCGATGGCCGCCATCTTGAGAAAGCTGGGCAGAGTTTTTTCGTGCAGGCGAGTGGGATCGCGGCGAACCAGTTCGGACTGATCGAGACGGGGCTTCTCGATACAGGATTTGTCGAAACAGGATCTCTCGAGCAGCGCCTGGGCGAGCTTGAGGGCGATGGCCGCGCCGCAGAGAGACTTCTCCGGATAGGTGCATCCCGGTTGATTCGGGTTCAGGATTGCGAGGGCGACGGGAACCGCGTCGTGGGCGTCAGGCAGGTGGTGATCCGTGACGATGAGGTCGAGGCCGAGGCGGCGCGCGGTTTCAGCTTCAGCGAAGGCGCGCATTCCGGTATCGACGGTAACCACCACGCGAACGCCGTCGGCGTGGGCGGATTCGAGCACGCTCGATTGCATGCCGTAGCCGTCGCGCAAGCGATGCGGGACGTGAAAGCGGACATCTCCGCCCAGCATTTCGATAGCGGTCTTGAGAAGGACGACGGCGACGGTACCGTCGACGTCATAGTCGCCATAGAGGAGGATGGGTTCTCGCGCGGCGATGGCGCGTTCGAGACGATCGACGGCGGCGGACATGCCGAGCATGAGAAAGGGATCGTGCAGGTGCGCGGGCTCGGGGTTGAGGAAAGCGAAGGCTTCGGCGGCTGTGTTGATGCCGCGCGCGACGAGCAACTCGGCGAGGACGAGAGGCAGGCGCGCTTCCCGGGCGAGAGAAGCGGATGCCTCGGGGTGTGGCTCGGCGAGGAGCCAACGTTGGGGCGGCAGAGTGCGCGTTGGAGCGGTGCGGGGCGTCGATCCGGTGGTGCTGGCGCTTGGGGGCCCGGTGGCGCTGGCTAATTCGGCCACGAGGGCTTACTCGTCCTCGTCGTCGCGGGAGCGGGTGTCGTCGATGACGATGTCGTGGAAGCTCTCGATGTTTTCAAGCAGCGACTGGTAGCGCTCGTACCACTCGGTGGTGGTTTCGTGAAGGAATACGATTCCCTGGTAGATGAAGCCGAGCTGAATGTAGCCGAGCATACCGGAGTACTTGCGCAGCCACTTGGCCTCGACCATCTCGGCAGCTTCTTCGTCAGGGAAGTTCATCTCGCCGGCTTCTTCGATGAGGGCGTCGAGCTCTTCGCGGTCCAGCGTCATTTCGCTGAAGGTGACGAAGGGAGCGCCCACATGTTTGGCCATCTCCACAAAGTCTTTCCATGCGTCGGGATTGCCGCGGCCTTCCCAAAGGACCGAGGGAATGTCGTCCGTGACGTAACCAGGGAGGCGATGGAGGCCGTGACCTTCAATAAAGGCCACCATGTCGTCTTTCAGCGAGAGAAGGTTATCAGTGCTCATCGTCAAGCACCTATTCTCGCAGATGGGGGTGGGGCGGGATCAGGAAAACTTTCTGAGCAGGTTGCTTGTTGGGCCCGTCAGGAGCGACCGGAGGGACAGAGTTGTTACTCTTGAAACAACTGAGGAGGATTTCGCTTGCCATTATTTGAACACCACGTCTTTGTCTGCCATAACGTACGGCCCGCCGATGCACCGCGACCCTCGTGCACCACGGATGGAAAGAGCGAAGTCCACACGCGGCTGAGCCAACTGAGCAAAGATGCCGGCCTGGCAGGGAGGGTGCGGATCAATAAGTCCCTGTGCCTGGACCAGTGCGAGCACGGGCCGACCGTGGTGGTGTATCCGGAGGCTGTGTGGTACGGGAACGTGAGGCCGGAAGATGCGGAGGAGATTGTGAAGGAGCACCTTGTCGGCGGGCGACCGGTGGAGCGGCTGCGCATCGCCGATGAATGCCTGAATACGAAAAGCTGCCCGCACCGGAGTTGAGAGCGACGGGGACCGAGGTAGCAAGAGAACAGAGAACAGG
Source organism: uncultured Occallatibacter sp. (assembly GCA_964407295.1). Taxonomy (GTDB): domain Bacteria; phylum Acidobacteriota; class Terriglobia; order Terriglobales; family Acidobacteriaceae; genus Telmatobacter. The sequence continues at coordinate 3,690 of CAYOVE010000176.1, read as the reverse complement.
GAACAGGGAACAGGGATCGGGAAACAGGGAACAGGGAACAGAAAGGCGAGACTCAAAAGCACGGACGAGAGTTTCAAGATGAAGCGCAGAGAATTCATCAAGCTGGCTGGAGCGGCGTCGGCGGCGAGCGTTGCGCAGGGCGCGATGGCGCAGTCGGGCCGAGGCTGTTTGATCAAGATCGATGCCCGCGATCCTGTAGCCGGCGCACCACCCGTGCAGTGGGCGGCGGAACAACTTCGCGCGGCGCTGGCGGCGAAGGGCGCCTTGTGCTGGATCGTTAAGGGCGGCGAGAAGCTTCGCAGCGCAGCATTCTATGTTCTGGTGAACTCAGAAGAACCGACGTCCGCCGGCTTGACGCCGGCCGCGAACGCGCCACGATTACCGATGTGGCAGGGCGAGCGGGAAAGTTTCGCGTTGACGCCGATCCGGTATGCCGGAGCGCAAGCGACGATTGTTTCCGGCAGCGATGTGCTCGGGTATGTATATGGGCTGCTGGAACTGGCGGAGCGGGTGCGGTTTGGCGCGGACGCGAGAACCGCACTGCACCTTGCGCAGCAAGTTGTTGAGCGACCGGCGAACGAAGTGCGCAGCGTTGGCCGCTATTTTTGCAGCGAGGTCGAGGACAAGCCGTGGCTCTACGACAGGGATTTCTGGCTGGGATACCTGGACCTGCTGGTTGCGTGCCGGTTCAACCGGTTTTGCCTCGCCTTCGGGCTGGAGTACGACTTTCCGAGGGGCGTGACGAGCGATTACCTGCATTTTCCTTATCCATATCTATTGAGTGTTCCTGGTTACAACGTGCGCGTGATGCAACGGGCCGCGCCGGATGGGACGGTGTTGCCGGCGCCGGTAGAGCTGAGCGAACACGAACGGCAGATGAATCTGGACGCGCTCAAGTTTATTGCAACGCAAACGGCGGCGCGTGGATTGCGCTTCCAACTGGGGATTTGGACGCACGCCTACCTGTGGACCGACAGCCCGAACGCCTATCACAACATTGAAGGACTGACGAAAGACACGCACGCGGCGTATTGCCGCGACGCTCTGGCGATGCTGCTGAAGCAATGCCCGGAGATCGAAGGGTTGACGCTGCGCGTGCACGGCGAAAGCGGGATTCCGGAGGGCAGCTACGAATTCTGGAGGACGTTGTTCCAGGCGATTCAGGGGTGCGGGCGAACGATCGAGATCGACATGCACGCCAAGGGCGTGGATCAGACGATGATCGACATTGCCAACGCTACTGGAATGCCGGTGAAGCTGGGGGCGAAGTATTCGGCCGAGCATCAGAGCCTGGGATACCAGCAGGCAGACATTCGCGCGCTGGAAATTCCAAAGGGAAATGTCGAGGCCGAAGCGGGGCCGTTCAGCCTGAGCTCCGGCTCGCGCTCGTTCACGCGGTATGGGTATGCGGATTTTCTGAAAGTGGGGAGCAAATACAAATTGCTGTTTCGGCTGTGGCCAGGAACGCAGCGGCACTTGCTGAGCGCCGACCCGGAGATGGCGGCGGCGTACGGAAGAACCGCACATTTTTGCGGAGCGGTTGGAATGGATTTGATGGAGCCGCTGACGTTCAAGGGAAGGGAAGGATCGGGACACGCGGGCGGGCGCTGTGCGTACGCTGACGCGAGCCTGAATCCGGCGGCCGACTGGGAGAAATTCGAACTTTACTACAGGGTATGGGGCCGGCGGCTTTACGATCCGGAGGTGAATCCGGAGGCTTGGCGAAGGTGGCTGCGCAAGGGATTTGGGGTGGGTGCTATCGCCTTGGAGACAGCCGTGGCGAATGCGAGCCGGATTCTTCCGCTGCTGACGTCGGCGCATTTGCCTTCGGCATCGAATCACTCGTATTGGCCGGAGTTGTATACGAATATGCCGATTGTGCGCGGCAGCGGGCCTTCGCCATACGACGATACGCCGGTGCCGAGAAGCTTCGGGACGGTGAGCCCGCTCGATCCGCAGTTGTTCGCGACGATCGACGAACACGCAACGGACGAAATGGGCGGCGCGGCGAACCCGAAAAATTCGCCGATCGAGGTGGCGCAGTGGATGGAAGATTGCGCGACGACGGCGGGCACGGCACTGGACCAGGCGCGGCGCGTGACGATCTCCCGTCGGTCCGCGGCGTTTCGACGGATCGAGGCGGACGTGGAGATCCAGATTGGGCTGGGATGGTTTTTTGCTTCCAAGCTGCGCAGCGGCGTTCTGTATACGGTCTTTGAGCAATCGGATGAGATGGCAGCGGGTCGGAAGGCAATTGACGCATACGGAATGGCGCGGGAGGCGTGGGCCGACATGGCCAAGGCAGCCACGGCCGTTTACAGGCCTGATATTTCCTATGGAAGAACGCCGATGCGGCGCGGACATTGGAGCGATCGGCTCAATGCGATCGACAAAGACCTTGAAGCAATGACAGAGCGCGTAAAGAGCGCGGGGCTGCCGGACGTGTCGAGCGAAAACACCCGGCGCGCAACTGTAGAAGCGACAGGCAGGCCGGGGCGGCCGATTCTGGCGTGTGCTCATACGCCGCCGCTGAACTTTGAGGCGGCCGTGCCGCTGGCGGTTGCGGTAACGGCCCTGGTGCCGGATGAGGTGGTCTCGATTCGTCTCCATTACCGGCATGTAGACCAGGCGGAACGGTGGAAGCGAATGGAGATGCAGGGGAACGGCGGGAGCTTCACGGCTGCGATTCCGGCCGACTACACGAAAACCGATTTCCCGCTGGAATACTACTTCGATCTTGCCGGCAAGAGCGGAGCGACGCGGCTGGAGCCGGCATTCAATGAGACGCTCTCGAATCAGCCTTACTACACCGTGATGCGGAGAGGCGCTTGAAGCGGTCGGAAACAGGCCGACGGCCAGGCGCGGCGATGAGTCGCAAAATGAAGGCAATTATGCCAGTTAGCGAGTGTACAGGCACGGGTGCGGTGCGGTATCCTGACGTTTAACCCATGATCTTTTCCCGCGACTACATTGGGTACCTCACCCGCCGCACGGTCAAGCATCTGATCGACGCCAAGATGATCACCACCAGTGACCTGAAGGTGACGGAGGAGCGCGTGAACGCGGCTCTACTTGAGGAGCTTGCGCTCGAAGACCGCATCAACGAAGAGGTGCGCGTGATTCTGGAGGCCTACTCCGAAGAGATGCGCAAGAGCGGCGCGCAATATGCCGAGATGTTCAAGAAGGTGAAGGGCGAGCTGACCAAGAAGTACAAGGCGGTGCTATGAGGATCAGCCGCGACAAGCTGAATAAGCTGGCCCACACCGTGGCGGACACGCTGGCCGAGGTCGATCAGGTCGGGTTCCTGGAGGATCGCAATACAATCCGGCAGGAAGCGCGCAAGGAGTTGGAACTGCTGCTGACCGAAGAGGCAAAGATCGACATGCTGGCGCGGCAGAAGATCGCCAACCAGCGAAAGATTATCCAGGAAGGCTCGCAGGAGTGGGACATCTTGTACCGCAAGTATTACAACGACGAAGTGCGCAAGCTGGGGATCTAGAGCAGGCGCTGCCCGATTGGATGGATGCGGGAATTTTGTTAAAGTAAAGGAGTGGCCCGCGTTCGCGGGTCGACTCCGCACAATGCGTGGCGCTATCGTCTAGGGGTTAGGACGTGAGATTCTCAATCTTAAAACCCGGGTTCGATTCCCGGTAGCGCTACCAGAGATTTGACGCAAAAGCCCGCTATTTC
>CAYOVE010000175.1:0-7051 GCA_964407295.1 uncultured Occallatibacter sp. | reverse complement strand
CTGCCGCACTGTTTTCTGGGCTCAAACACCGGAGTTTCCTGTGAAATCCAAGCGCGGGCCGAGCGCCACGGCGACTCGATTATATTGATTGCAGGAGATCTCTCCAGGAAATGCGCTGAGTGGACGTGACGTTCCGTCGATTTCCTGTTCGCGAAAGCGCTGAGAAAAGCATGTGACCGATAAGTCTGCTCGAACGCGCCGTGGTGTGGCATCGAGCGAAACTGCGCGCGAGATCAACCGTGACATCGTGCTCCACGCCATCCACTTACACCAGCCGGTGAGCCGGGCTGACCTGGCGCGGCTGACAGGTCTGCAACCAAGTACGGTTTCGGTCATCATTGGCCAGCTCATCGACGAAGAATGGGTGGTGCCGGGCAGCCTGGGCCGGTTGCCGCGAGGGCGCAGGCCGACCTATGTGACGCTGAATGACCGGCACGTTACGCTGGCCATCGATCTTCGCCCAGGGAAAGCGAATTTGGCAGTCGTCGACATCAACGGGAAGATCCTGGGCCGCGAGGCCGTCGACTTCGAAATCAAGGCCGGTTCAACAGCTGAAGAGGCAAGAACGGCCATCGCACATATCGCGAGAGCGGCGCGGTCATTGCGCGCGACTTACGGCGACCGAATGTTTCAGGGCCTTGGCGTGAGCGTTTCAGGGCGTGTGGACCAAAGGACGCACCGCCTGCTCTTTTCGCCAAACGCTCCGTGGGGCCAAATTGATCTCTACGCCGAACTACAGAGGGTTCTGGACACTCCGATTGAAATGGAGAACGCGGCCAACGCCTGCATCGTCGCGGAGCGATGGTTCGGCAACTTCGGCGATGTGTCGAACATGATTGCCATTTCGGTTTCGGAGGGCATTGGGGCGGGGATGCTGGTGGATGGACGGCTTGTGCGGGGCCGTGACGACATGGCGGGCGAGTTTGGCCACATGCCGCTTGAAGAAAGCGGCCCGGTCTGCGGGTGCGGCAGCGTGGGGTGTTGGGAAACATTTGCATCGAACCGCGCCGGACTGCGGTACTACCGCGAGCTGGCGCCGGAAAGCACGCTCGATTCATTCCATGAGCTACTCGAGCTGGCATTGCAGGGCGACATCCGCGCTTTGCGCTCCATCGACAAAATGATGACCTATCTGGCGCGAGGGCTTGCAATGCTGTCGGCCGGGCTGGCGCCGGAAGTCATCATCATCGTTGGCGATTGCACGGCGCTGTGGCCGCGTATCTGCCCCTTGCTCGAGAGCCAGTTGATTGCAAAATCGTTTACGCCGCACACTCCGCGCGTGGTAGCGGCCATGGACGGCGATGCTGCGCGATTGCGCGGGGCCGCTGCGTTGGTCCTGCACAAAGTGCTCTTCCGGCAAATGGAGTTTGCGTCGCGCCGCGAAAGCGAGCAGGCCGGGCCTAATCCCGTTCCGGTACACGCGTAGAAGCCTGATTGACCCCCTCCACGACGACCGGGGCTATTCGGGAGACTGACTATCCATGAGAGTGGGATTCATCGGCGCAGGCGGCATTGCAGGCAAGCACGCACAAGCATACAAGAATATCGGTTACCGGATTGCGGCGGTTACTGATCGGACTGAGGAGCGCGGACGAAGGTTCGCCGATGCCTGGGGCGCGGAGTTTGTGACCACGCCGGAGCAGCTCAGCCAGCGCGCAGACGTGGATTGGCTCGACGTGTGCACATTTCCCGGCTACCGTCTGGCGGCGGTGGAATTGGGCGCGAAGACGGGCAAGCATGTGCTAGTGGAAAAGCCGATGGCCGTGGACCTGGAAACCGCGGCGCTGATGATCGAGGCGGCGCGCTCGGCCGGGATTCAACTTGGCGTGGTGAGCCAGCACCGTTTCGACGACTCAACGCTGTTTCTGAAGCGCGCAATTGCGGCTGGGAGGCTGGGCAGGATATTGCAGGCCGACGCCTACGTGAAGTGGCACCGGACGGACGAGTATTACGCGCGGCCGGTGAAGGGAAGCTGGGCCGGGGAGGGAGGCGGCGCGTTGATCAGCCAGGCGATTCACCAGGTGGACGTGCTGCTGTACCTTATCGGCGCGGTCGATGAGGTTTTTGGGTATTGGCATCTCGGCGCTACGCACATGATCGAGTCGGAGGACCTTTTGTCCGCCGTGTTGCATTACTCATCGGGCGCAACCGGCGTGATCCAGGCGGCGACGGCGCTGTGGCCGGGGTATCCGGAGCGAATCGAGATCCACGGAACGAAAGGAAGCGCAATCGTAACCGGAGACCAATTGACGACGTGGGATGTACGGGATGATCAAGGCGAGCCGGCGCCGATATCGCGCGACGCCAAATCGGGCGCATCGGACCCGATGGCAATTTCGCTCACGCCGTTCGAACGGCAACTGGCAGACTTCGGAGGGGCTAGCAAGGCAGGTCGGCCGCCAGTGTCGTCCGGCGTGGATGGTTACCGAGCATTGCAACTCGTGCGGAGCATCTACACGTCGTGCGCCGAAGGCCGAAAAGTGCAGATCGCGCCAGCTGTGTTTTAGCGAAGGCGTTTCCGGCACCGCGCGATCTTGTGCCGCCCAGGCTGAAAACCTATTGATTCACGCCGCTGGCGAGGAATCCGCCATCGACGGCGAGCACTTCTCCGGTGACGAACGAAGCAGCCTCGGATGCGAGGAAGATGGCTGCGCCAGCCAGTTCATGCGCCTGCCCAAAGCGGTGCATGGGAGTGCGCATGAGAAGTTCCTTGCCGCGCGGCGTTCCCTGGACCAGCGATCGGTTCAACTCGGTAGCAAAGATCCCGGGTGCAATGGCGTTCACATTGACTCCGTTGGGCGCCAACTCAATGGCGAGAGTCTTGGTTAATGAAACTACGCCTGCCTTGCTGGCGGAGTAAGGTGCAACGCCACGAAATGCAACAAACGATCCGAGAGAAGCAATATTGATGATGCGCCCGTAACCGGTCTTTGCCATGCTCGCTGCGAAGATCTGGCAAACGCGAAGCGTGCCGGTGAGATTGGTTTCGATGATGCGCGACCAGTCCGCCTCCGGAGCCTGCAAGACGGGGGATTTGCTGGTGATACCCGCGGCGTTCACGAGAATGTCGACCTTGCCGAAAGCCGCCAGAACTGCATCGTGCAGGGCCTCGATCGAGGGACGATCGAGAACGTCGCTGACCACACGGAGAGTACGGCGACCCATAGCCTCAATCTCGGTGGCGGCCTTCTCCACTTCGCGCAGGCGGCGCGAACTGGGGACAACATCGGCGCCAGCTGCTGCCAGGCCCAGGGCCATTGCGAGGCCAAGGCCCGTTGTTCCACCGGCAACCACGGCCACTCTGCCCGACAAATCGAATAAGCTCTGGCGCATGGGTGAAAACCCTCTGAATGATCGAGCCGCGCGACGAAAGCAAAGAATGCGCAATCGAACTTTGACGCGCGCGGTCCTGATAACAAGATTACGCTGTCGCCGCACGATTCTTTCGTGGATGAGCACGAGCCAGCGGGTATCCTGTTCGGGTGATGGGTTGGGGCAAGCCGATCAACGGCTTCAGGTGGCTCTTTGACGGGCATCGCGGCCCGCGGGGTCAGATGATCCCTCGATGGATCTTCCTGCGCGCGCTGGCTCTCATCTACTTTTCAGCTTTCTATTCGCTGCTGTTTCAGATCAAGGGCTTGATTGGTCCCGAGGGAATTCTGCCCGCGCAGGACTATCTGGCCGATATCGCGCAGCAGTTGGGCCTGGAGCGGTACTGGTATGCGCCATCGCTCTATTGGATCTCAGCAAGCTCAACGATGATGATGGCGGTGACGTGGATCGGGCTGGTTGCGTCGGTAATCGCGCTTTTAAATGTGTGGCCGCGACTGAGTTTCTTCGTCTGCTTGGTGTGCTTTCTTTCGTTCGTGGGCGCGAGCGGAGCGTTCTCGAGTTATCAGTCGGACGGTATGTTGCTGGAGGCGGGTTTTCTGGCGCTGTTTTTCGCGCCGAGCGGGCTCTGGCCTGGCTGGGGCGCGCATGATCCGCCTTCGCGCATGAGCTGGTTTCTGCTGCAGTGGGAGTGGTTCCGAATTTACTTCGAATCCGGCATGGTGAAGATCGCAAGCGGCGACGTGGAGTGGCGGAACTTCACGGCCATGGACGAGTACTACCAGAACGGCCCGCTGCCCACGTGGATCGGATGGTACGTCGAGCATTTGCCGCATTGGTTCCATGCGGCCACGGTTGGAGGGACGCTGGCTCTTGAGTTGGGCATTGTGTTCATGATGTTCTTTCCGCGCCGAGTGCGGCTGGTCCTCTTCTTCATCGTTACTCCCTGGGAGATTGGCGTGATTCTCACCGCCAACTATGCGTTCCTGAACTACCTGGTTTTGTCGCTCGGCTTCCTTCTGCTTGACGATAAGTTTCTGTTGCGATTTGTGCCCGCGCGTTTCCGGCCGCAACAGCCGGAGCGGATTGATGCGAAAACGCCAGAGAGATCCGAGGAGCAATCACTATCGATTCTTGGCGTGGGCGAGGCCAGCGTAACGACTGCGGACATCGAAGCAAGCGAATCGGTCCCGGAGCGACCTACACTTCTGGAACATCTTCGCTTTTCGTTGCGGATCGCCTGTCTGGCCGTTGCGGCCTTCATGTTTACGTGGATCGCCTACAACACGACGGCGGAGATGATTGGAATTCCGATGGGCAAAGTTCCGGGTCCCATCAAGCCGCTGATCGCGCTTGAGCCGTTTCGAATCGCCAACCAATATGGACTCTTTGCGGTGATGACACGCGGGCGCTACGAGATTGAATTCCAGGGCTCAGACGACGGTACAAACTGGGTCGCCTATCCATTTCGGAACAAGCCGCAGGCGCTGAATGAAGCACCCGGCATCTACGCGCCCTATCAGCCGCGTTTCGACTGGAATCTGTGGTTTGCATCTCTTGGCGGATGGCGAGAGAACGAGATTGTGCCACTGACAGAAGAACGGCTGCTGGTTGGCGACGCCGATGTGCTGGCGCTCTTTCGAAGCAACCCATTCGCGCAGACTCCGCCGCGTTACGTGCGCGCGGTGATTTGGCAATACTGGTTTACGACTGAGGAAGAAAAGCGACGCACCGGCGATTGGTGGCGCCGCGAGTATCTCGGCGTTTACGCGCCAGAGTTGACGATGGCCGCCAACGGCCGATTCGCCGTGGTGGAATGGCCCGAGGAACTGCCACCGCACGACTGAGAAACGATTGCCGGAGGAAGGTGAAGCGATGAGCCGCGCATGCGTAATTGGATCGGGCCCCAACGGGCTGGCCGCAGCCATTGTGCTGGCGCGGGCCGGAATGAGCGTGGATGTTTTCGAGGCGGAGGCCGAACCCGGCGGCGCTGTGCGCACACTGCCGCTGACGTCGCCAGGGTTTCTGCACGATTTCGGCTCGGCTGTTTATCCCTTCGCTGCTGGCTCGCCATTTCTTGCCACGCTGCCTTTGGCGGATTACGGGCTCGAGTGGATTCACGGAGAGGCGCCGTTGGCGCACCCGCTGGATAACGGTTCGGCCGTGGTGTTGGAGCGCGACCTTGCGCAGGCTGAGCGCGCATTGGGCGCGGACGGCAAGCTTTGGCGGGGCTTGATGCAGCCCGCGGCCGACGACTGGATGGACTTTGCGGAGGACACGCTGGGCCCGGCGCTCCGCATCCCACATCATCCGCTGCGCATGGCACGGTTTGGACTTTCAACGATTCAGTCCGCACAGAGTTTTGCAAAAGGCCACTTCGTGAGCCCGCGTACCCGGGCCATTTTCGCGGGACTGGCGGGCCACTCGTTTCTGAGTTTCGACCAGCCACTGAGCGCAACGATCGGATGGATGTTCGGCATCAGCGTTCACGCGGTCGGCTGGCCGATTCCGCGAGGCGGCGCTCAGGCATTGACGCGGGCACTCATCGGCTACCTGGAATCGCTGGGCGGAACGGTGCACACATCGAGCCGAGTCGATGCGGCCGCGTTCCGTGAATTGGAATCGAGCAGTGACTTGGTGCTCTTCGACACCGCACCACGTCAGTTGATCGAAATCGCGGGCGAGCGGCTTTCACCCAAATACAAAATCGAGTTGGAGCGGTTCCAACGCGCGCCGGGCACGTTCAAGATTGATTACGCCCTTTCGCAGCCGGTTCCGTGGCGCGCGGCAGATTGCCATCGGGCGATCACCGTTCACCTGGGCGGATCGTTTGAGGAGATTGCGGCTGCCGAATCCGAAGTTGCTAATGGCCGCGAAGCCGAACAGCCGTTTGTGCTGGTGGCGCAGCCCACGCTTTACGATCCATCGCGTGCGCCGGAAGGAAAACATGTTCTGTGGGCCTATTGTCATGTGCCCAACGGATCCACGTTTGACATGACGGAGCGCATCGAGGCGCAAATTGAGCACTTTGCTCCGGGATTCCGCGATTGCGTGCTGGCACGGCACGTTTCTGCACCCGCAGCGCTGGAATCAATGGATGCGAATCTCGCCGGCGGCGACATCAGCGGCGGCGCGATGACAATTCGACAGATGCTCTTTCGGCCAACGTCGAGCGGCTATGCGACGGGCGCACCCAAGCTGTATTTGTGTTCGGCGTCGACGCCACCCGGCGGAGGCGTGCACGGCATGTGCGGCTACCATGCGGCTCGGCTTGCACTGCGACAGCTAAAGAAGTGATCGGAGGGCGGCAAAAAACGGAAGGCCGCTCGCCTAACGCGAACGGCCTTGTTGACTCACTGCAGTGTTGCTCTTGAAAATCTGCGACCCAGTAAAAAACGGTGAGCCCTACCCGCGCGCGTAGCTTTCCAGAGCGATGCGGCTAGGAATCGTAAGTGTGCAACCATGCTGTGCAACCAGGCGGCGATTCTTGAAGATGCTCAGCGTGCGCGTGACAGTCTCGCGCGAGGCGCCGATGAATTCGCCGATCTCTTCGTGCGTCATGGATACACGGCAGTGTGCGGACCGCTCATTCTTTTGGCCGGGCTCATCGCTCCAAACCAGCAGCAGGCGGGCCAGGCGCTCCGGCACCGAAGTCGACAAGCCGACCATGCGCAACTGTTCACAGGCAAGGTTGAAGCTGCGGCTGATTTCGCGCGTGACG
>CAYOVE010000174.1:0-7080 GCA_964407295.1 uncultured Occallatibacter sp. | reverse complement strand
GGGAAGAAAGAGATCAGAGAATAGAGACAAGAGAATGAGGGAGTTATGAGAGGCTGGAAGATTTTTTGGGGGCCCGGGGGCTTGACACGAAAGGTCAGGTGGTCAGAATCGGATGGGAAGGTCCCGTCTTTCCCCGTGTTTCACTCGCCTCACCAGGGTTCGAGGTGTCCCACTCATCCACGATGAAACTGTGGATGAATGGGGCACGCACTCGGACTACTCAGAACCATTCTTCAGGACGCGAAGGCCGGGCCAGCAGCCGCGAATAGGTTGGGGGAAGGGGCAGCGGCTGGTCATTCAACAGGAAACAGAGCACGGCCGGCAGCCAGAAAAACGCCACCCAGCCCACCCGTTTTTACATCCCTTTCATATTCCGAAGTGGCTCTAACGGTCCTAATGGAGCTGTCCTGATGCCTTCACTTCTAAAGATTGCATTGATGCTCTCCGGTGTTGTGTGCGCGACGGCGCCTCTTCGGGGCCAGATGCCGTTCTACACCGATAACGCCGACGTCACGGACAACAAGACCCTTCACATCGAGATTTTCAACGAATTTGACGGCCTGCAATCGGCCCAGTTTCCAGACCTTCGGCAGAACACATTCAATTACAAAATCAACTACGGTCTTCCGCACCGTCTGGAATTGGATTTTGACGCCCCTTATCTTTCGATCTACCGCGCGCCGGGGCAACAGTCGTCCAACGGTCCCGGCGACACAGATATGGGCATCAAGTGGAACTTCAGGACGACGGCCCGGCCCATGAGCGCACCGGCGCTGTCCGCCAGCCTGTACATCGAATTCCCAACCGGGGATTCCAAACAGGAACTCGGTTCAGGCTTGACCGACTACGCGCTAAACTCAATCGCGGAGGAGCCTTTCACCGATAAGACCCGCGTCAACGCAAATTTTGGATTTCTCTTTGCCGGCAACACGAGCACCGGCGTGCTGGGCACTCAGAACACACGAGGACACGTTTACACCGGAGGCCTCTCGCTTGTGCATGACTTCAATGCTCGCCTTTCCCTTGGCATAGAGGCATTCGGCGCCGACGCGGATACAAAGTCTCTTGGCAAGGACCAGTTGCAGGGACTTGCCGGCGGCTGGTACCAGCTCAACAGCCGCATGGCGGTCACGTTTGCGTTACTCGGCGGCAGCCACATCGCCAGCCCGAGAATCGGCGGACAGGTTGGCTTTGAAATCGATTTCCCATTGGCTCGCAAAGCAAAGAAAGAACTGGCTTCAACATCCTCACCCTGGAGAACACCATGAGTTGCGATCCTGAAGTCCTGAAGAGCGTGCCGCTGTTTTCGCTGCTTGACGAGGAAGAAACGGCAGTGCTTGCGTCGCAAGTTGAGTTGAAGACGTTTGCGCCCCGCGAACGCATTTACAAGATCGGAGATGCGGGCCCACAGGCCTACGTTCTGGTTTCAGGCAGCGTGGAGGTGACAACGGTCGATGAGGATCAGCAGGAGGTGGTCGTCCACGAGCCCGGGCCGGGCGAGATCTTCGGCCTTGCTGCGATGCTGGAGCAGGCCCCGCACCAGACTAACGCCTTCGCTGTGGAACAATGCGTCTGTCTTGAGGTCTCTCGCGATGACTTAACGGTTCTGTTGGAGCGGAAACCGCTTGCGGGTATCGACCTGTTGACCACTCTGGGCCATCAGATTCACGCCGCCCAGCAGTTAGTGCGGATGCGCGCGATGCGGAATGCCAACGAGATTATCGAGAAGCAGGAAACCACCGGTGAGCGCGTCGCCGATGCAGTGGCCGGCTTTGGCGGCTCGTGGACCTTCATCATCGCGTTTGCGGTCGTTCTCACCGTCTATACCGCGTTCAATATATGGCTCGGCAACAAGGCCTGGGACCCCTATCCCTTCATCTTGCTGAATTTGTTCCTTTCGATGCTGGCGGCGATCCAGGCTCCGGTGATCATGATGAGCCAGAATCGGCAAGACACAAAAGACCGCGTCCGGAGCGAGCTCGATTTCGATGTCAATCGCCGAGCCGAGATTGAGATTCAGGGCCTCGCGCGCAAGCTCAACATGCTCGACGACAAAGTGGGAGATGTCTACGAGCTGCTTAGAGAAACCAAGGCTCCCAGCCTGGAGGCGTAGATGCGCGCTGGCCGAAGACGACGGGGTACTGATCGCACAGTGATGCAGCCCCGGAATCATCGCTTGGAAGTGGGCGGAGAGCTCTCTAGCGCATTACGTAACCACCGTCGACCGAAATCGATTGGCCAGTGATGTAGCTGGCTGCGTCGCTGCAGAGCCACAAGACCGCGGCGGCAATCTCCTCCGGGCGTCCTAATCGCTTCATGGGGACGAAGGTGTTGAGCATCCTGTCCAGCTCCGGTCCCTGGCCTTCGGCGATCATCTTGTCGGACATGGGCGTCTGGATCATGCCTGGGCAAACGTCGTTGACACGGATGCCGCGCGTTGCGTATTCGAGAGCTGCGCTCTTGGTGAGCCCAATGACTCCGTGTTTGGCAGCGTGATATGTGCCTCGCCTGTTTCCGCCGATAAGGCCGCCGAGGGACGAGCAGTTGACAATGGCGCCGCTGCCCTGGGCGCGCATTTGCTGCAACTCGAACTTCATTGAGCTCCACACGCCGCGGAGGTTGATAGCCATAATGCGATCGTAGTCATCGCGCGGGGAGTCGGCGGTTTCGGCGAGGACGTTTTGCACGCCGGCGTTGTTATAGGCGGCGTCGAGCCGGCCGAATGTGGCGACAGTCTGCTTGACCATGGCTTCGACCTGCGCGTCATCGGACACGTCACAGGTGACGGCCAGAGTTTTATGGCCTTTGGCGGCAATGGCACTGGCCGCGGTGTGCACTTCATTTTCATTCCAGTCTGCCAGCACTACGGCAGCCCCGGATTCGGCAAACGCAATTGCAGTGGCCAAGCCCAGGCCGGATGCCGCCCCAGTCACCAGGGCGACTTTGTTTTCAAAAGTGATCTTCATTGGAATCTCCTCGGACGGACGAATTGGAACAGGAATTGGTTAGCGATCGATCAGCTTCTGGTGCGTGGCCGGATAGCGCTCGCCCACGAGCTTGATTGCCGAGGATGCTTCTTCGAGGGCGCGCACATCTTCCTGGGTGAGTTCAAGGGTTGCGCCGCCGAGGTTCTCTTCAAGCCGGGAGACTTTGGTGGTGCCGGGAATGGGCACGATCCACGGCTTCTTGGCGAGCAGCCATGCGAGTGCGACCTGCGCCGGCGTGGCTTTCTTTTGCTGGGCGAACTTTGTGACCACGTCGACGAGCGCATGATTGGCGCTGCGATTTTCCTCGCTGAAGCGAGGCACGACGGCGCGGAAGTCGGTACTGGCGAATTGGGTGGATGCGTCGATTTTGCCGGTAAGGAAACCTTTGCCGAGGGGGCTGAAAGGGACAAAGCCGATGCCGAGCTCTTCGAGCGTTGGCATGACGGAATGCTCGGGCTCGCGCCAGAAGAGGGAGTACTCACTTTGCAACGCAGTAACGGGCTGCACGGCGTGCGCGCGGCGAATGGTTTTTGCGCCGGCTTCGGAGAGCCCGAAATGCCTGACCTTGCCTGCCTGAATCAGATCCTTCACTGCGCCTGCGGTCTCTTCAATGGGAGTGTTGGGGTCGACGCGATGCTGGTAGAGCAGGTCGATGACGCCGGTTTTAAGGCGCTTCAATGAGCCTTCGACGACCTGCTTGATATGGGCGGGGCGGCTGTTGGTTGTAGTCCATTTGCCGCTGCCGTCGGGGTTGGGCTCGAAGCCGAACTTGGTTGCGATGACGACTTGATCGCGGAAAGGCGAGAGAGCCTCGCCGACCAGTTCTTCGTTGACGTATGGGCCGTAGACTTCGGCCGTATCGAAGAAGGTTACGCCGCGCTCGACGGCGGTTCGAATGAGGTTGATGGCTTCTGACTTCTCCGTAGCGGGGCCGAATCCGAAGCTCAAGCCCATGCAACCCAGGCCGAGTGCTGAGACTTCAAGGCCGCTTTTTCCCAATTGACGCTTTTTCATGATTGCTCCTGTGCTTGAATATGCCGCAGCCGTGCGACAGCAATTCCAGGCGAGGACCAGTGTAGGCCGAATTTGTTTATGAGACTAGATAGTGTTCAATTCAAGGCTTTATGAGTAAAATTCATGAATCATGAGAAATGACCTGGGTGAGCTCTCGGCGTTCGCCATGGTAGCGCAGGAACGCAGTTTCACGCGCGCCGCGGCTCGCCTGGGAGTCTCGCAATCCGCGTTGAGCCACTCCATGCGAGGGCTCGAAGAGCGCCTGGGGCTGCAACTGCTGGCGAGGACCACGCGCAGCGTTTCTCCCACGGCCGCAGGCGTGGCCCTGTTGCACGAACTTGCGCCGGCCCTGGAACGGATTGAGCAGGCGGTGGCAGAAACCCGGAAGCAGAGGGAGAGGCCTTCAGGTCGAATTCGGCTGATCATCCCGCGGACGGCCACGCAGATGGTGCTGCTGCCGAAGCTGGCTCAGTTCACTCGCAACTATCCTGAGATCGTATTGGAGATCACTTCATCGAACGATCCGATCGATCTGGTGGCGGGAGGGTACGACGCGGGTGTGCATTTGGGCGAGTTCATCGAGCGGGACATGATTGCCGTGCGGGTGACCGGGGAATTGCGTCTCGCGGTGGTTGGTTCTCCGAAGTATTTCAAGACGAACCCTATTCCGCGACACCCGCGGGATTTAAAGGACCATGCGTGCATCGGGTTTCGTTTCGGCAACGGTCTTTATCGATGGGAGTTTGAAAAAGGCGGTAAGGCGCAGACGGTGAGTCCGCAGGGGCCTGTTTCATTCGACGATCCGAGCCTGGTTATCCAGGCCGTGCTTGAGGGAGTGGGAATCGGAACCGCGATGGAAGATTCGCTGGCCGGTTTGCTTGCAAAGGGGCGTTTGGTGCAGGTTCTGAGAGACTGGTGCCCACCGTTCGCGGGGTACTTTCTTTACTATCCGAGCCGCCGGAATCAGCCTGCCGCTTTGGCTGCGCTGATTGGCACGCTTCGCCTGGCCGATTGAGCGGCGGGCAAGCCGAGCTGCGGGCTGAATAGGTCCCAGAGAACCATTAAACTGATCGCATGGCCAAGCGGATCGGAGTGCATTTGGGGACGGCGGGCGGGGCGTCGAACTCCGTCGAGCGCGCGCGAGAGATTGGCGCCAATACCTTTCAGTTCTTCTCATCGAGCCCGCGCATGTGGCGCGCGCCGAAGGTGGACCCTGCGCAGGCCGAGCGCATGCGGGAGTTGCGGGCGAAGCTTGACGTTGGGCCGCTGGTAATCCACACGAGCTACTTGGTCAACGTATGCAGCCAGTCGAGTGAGATTCGCGAGAAGAGTGTTGCGGCGTTTCGCGGCGAGATTGAGCGCGCGCTGGCCTGGGGTGCAGAGTACCTGGTGCTGCATCCGGGATCGTGGAAGGGGCTGACACGCGATGAGGGACTAAAACTCGCGGCCGACTCAATTGAGCGGGCGATTGATAGACAGGCGTGGCAGGGAACTGGGTTCCACATTTTGATTGAGAACACGGCGGGCGCGGAGTTCTCGCTGGGCGGCAGTTTTGAGCAGGTTGCGGAGTTGGTGGAGAAGCTGAGGCATCATGCGCCAGTGGCCGTGTGCCTGGACACGTGCCACACACATGTGGCCGGATACGACATGGTGAGTGCTGCTGGCTACGAGGCAACGATGAAGCAGGCCGGGGCGACGGTCGGATTCGACGCGGTGCGCGTGTGGCACTGCAACGACGCCAAGGCCGAACGCGGATCGAAGCTGGACCGGCATGAGCACATCGGCAAGGGAACGATGGGGCTGGAGCCTTTTCGGCGATTGCTGAACGATGCGCGCTTCGATCATTGCGCGTTTATTGCGGAGACACCGGTGGGCGAAGAAGGCGACGAGGAGCGGAATGTGCGAGCGCTGAAGGGGATGGTGAGGTAAGGGCGCGAGGGTTGCGCTAGTGGTAGCATTTTGCTACCATGGGTCCATGAGTCAGCCCGTCAAATTGTCGGATGCGCTGGTGCTCGAAGCCCGGATGGAAGCGGATATGCAGGAGCGCTCCATCGCCGGGCAAGTGGAGTACTGGGCAAAACTGGGACGTTCAATCAGCGGCTTGCTTGAGGGCCGCGTTCAGGAAAGGCTTATCAATAATCGCAGGCGGCCAACTTTGCCGGAGCTTGTCGACTCCGTCGACGGCCGCGAAGGAAAGGCGCGATTGAAGGAATATCTTGAGAGCCGCCCATTTCCGCACTTCGAGCCGCACCCAACGCGCAAGGGTATGCTGATTCGCACGGAGTCCGACGGCATTAAAACAGTAGGCCGGTTTAAGAACCGGCAATTCGTAGTGACAGCCGAGCCAATGCGTACCAAGGTCTCCAGCGCGCCTTTGCGAGCTCGCGCGGCGATTGCTGCGCGGGCCCGATGAAAGTCCTTGAACGAAGACCGATTTTGCTGGTCCTGGCAGGGCCGAACGGCGCCGGCAAGAGCACGTTCTATTACGCTCACCTGCGTCCGCGCGGCCTTCGCTTTGTGAACGCAGACGAATTGGCCCAGCAACTGGGATTGGAGGCCTATAAAGCCGCAGACGTCGCGGATCAAATCCGACGAGAATTGCTGGCGCAAGGCGAGAGTTTCGCTTTCGAAACCGTTTTCTCCGATCCAGTGGGCGCGAAACTGGAGTTTATGAAAGAGGCCGAAAAAGCGGGTTATGCGGTTGTACTCTTCTTTATCGGCATAGACAAACCAGCGGCTTCGGAGGAACGTGTGGCCATGCGCGCGGCCCAAGGCGGGCACGATGTGCCGCACGACAAACTCATGAGCCGATTTGCCCGCGTGATGAAAAACCTCAAGCGCGCCATGGCTGAGCTATCCAATGTGAGAGTGTACGACAACAGCGACTTACTCGCCCCCTACCGCCTTGTAGCCCTTGTAGAAGATGGCGCATTGACTCTTTATTCGCCCACGCCAGCATGGTTGAAACCGCTGCTGCCGCCAAAGTAGCGCGCTATGCCGTTTACACTGAAAAGTGATGGCGGACGAAAAAGAACAACTGCGCTACGATCCGGCGACGATTGAGCTGAAGTGGCAACAG
>CAYOVE010000173.1:0-7090 GCA_964407295.1 uncultured Occallatibacter sp. | reverse complement strand
TGCTCCCTTATGACGTATTCTGTCCGCGAGACCATCCTCATGTCCAGTGAATCTTCGCTTCCCCTGTCTGCGCGCAATCAAACCGAAGTTATCGCCATCCATGGCGCTGATCCCGAGATCCTCGCCTACGCCATGGCCAAGTATTCCCGCTCGGCACTCTCGATGCGGGATTCCCTGGCCGAAATCAGCGCGCAGCGGGCCGAGCAGTTCCTTAACACCTTTTATTTTCAATACGGACATCGGTCGATTGCCGATCTGGCCCATATCGCCTTCGCCGTCGAGCGCTTGTCGCTTCTTGCTGCCATCGTCCTGGTCGACGAAACCCGCTGGGACGGGCAGGAGCGGTCTACACGCTACCAAAACTTTCTCGAATCCGGCTTCTACTACCCCGATTTTGCGGGCGACAACCACTCTCAGGAGCTCTACGAGCGCACGATCGACACGCTCCTTGTCGCCTACAAG
The DNA here is from genome assembly GCA_964407295.1 of uncultured Occallatibacter sp. Lineage (GTDB taxonomy): Bacteria > Acidobacteriota > Terriglobia > Terriglobales > Acidobacteriaceae > Telmatobacter. Next base: position 6,628 of record CAYOVE010000173.1, on the reverse strand, counting down.
CGCACCACGATCGCCGTCGTCGATCTGCTCCGCCGCCGAGTCGCGCGCCCTGACGGCCTGAAGCCTGACGCCTACGAGCGCACCCTTCGTGCCCGCGCCTTTGACGTTGCGCGCTACCTGCTTCCGCTCGCCACCAACACTTCGCTCGGCCAGATCGTGAGCGCCCGCACGCTTGAAACCCAGGTGTCGCGCCTGCTCTCCCACCCAGCCGCTGAGATCCGCATGCTCGGCGAGAAGCTCCGCGAAGCCGCCACGGGTCCCGCATGGAATCTGAACGCCAAGGCAGCCCAGACGATCATCGACAAGATCGCCGCGCTCGACGTTGAAACCGCGCCGGATATCGCCGCCCAGGCAGCCGCTCTCTTCACGCGCGAAGTCCGCACCGCGCCCACCCTCGTCAAATACGCCCAGCCCAGCGACTACCTCATCCAGACTCGCGCGGAGCTGGCCCGCGCCGCAGCCGAGCTGCTCAAGGACGTGCCTCCCGCCGCAGCCCCGCTCGTGGATCTCGTCGAGCGCTCCGAGACCCTCGAGGTCGAGCTCGCCGCCACGCTGCTCTACTCCGCCAGCCGCCACCCTTACCGCCAGCTTCGCGACTTCGTCTCCGGCATGCCCGCCGCCCGCATCACTGAAATCATCGAGCTTGGCCTGAAGCACCGCGGCAGGCACGATGAGGCCCTTCGCGCCTTTCACGCCGGCGCCTCCATTCGATTCGACATTCTCATGGACATCGGCGGCTTCCGCGACTTCCACCGGCATCGCCGCTGTACCCAGATCATCCAGGACTTCACAGCCTTGCATGGCTATGAAACTCCGGGCGCGGGCGACTTGCCCGCCGGCTCCGACATCCTCGCCGAGGCGGGCATCCTCTCCGAATACCGGACAGCGATTGACACCGCCCACCGCACCGCCAGCGTCATCGCCGCCGCCCCAGTGGTCGAGGCCGCGCAATCGGCCACGTATCTCTACCCTTTGGCCACGCGCATTCGCGCCCTTTTCAAAATGGATTTCGCCGAAGCCCAATACATCTCCGAGCTGCGCTCCGGTCCCGCCGGCCACTTCAGCTATCGGCGCGTGGCCTGGGAGATGTACCTCAAGCTCCAGAGCCAATACCCCTCGCTCGCCGCGCACATGCGCGTCACCGATTTCACCCATCCCATCGATATCTTCCAGCGGTAATTACCCATAAGTGCCATTCTTCGTTCTATTTACACCATTGAAAACTTTGCTTCGGTATAATGGGCAAAGTTGATGGAATTGCTCTGCAATCTCGCTTGGGCGGCTGTGTCGGTTGCCCTTTGGAGCAGCTGGCTTGTTCGCCGGCGGCACTCCAAAACCGCGTCCATCCTGCCCGCGATCGCCCTGCAACTCGTCTCGCTCGCCGCGCTGACCGCGATTCTTCTGCCCGTCATCTCCATCACCGACGATCTGCAGGCGGCGAACAATCCTGCCGAGGTCGAACGGAGCGCAGGGAAGCGCGACCAACTCTTTTCGCTTCAACAGGCTGATCATGGTACGCCCGGCGTCGTTGCGATTGTCGTGCCAATTCTGCGTCCCAGTCTCCTGGCCAGGTTCTCTATTCTGCCCGCTGAATCTTCTGTTTCCGCCCAAGGCACATCATGGCTGCACACTCAGTGGTCCAGGCCCCCTCCCGCTGCCTGAACAGCGCCCTACCTTTTGATATCGCTCTTTTTCGCTGCTCTTATTCGATCGCACTTGTGCGATGACTGGACTTTGCTATGAATTTCCGCCTCTATTGGCCTGCACTGGCTCTGGGCTTGTTCGTCTGTTCTTCGGCGGCAGGCGCGCAGCAAGCGCTCACCTGGGACCAGGTGAGGGCGCGGTTTGAGACCAACAATCCGGCGTTGAAAGCCGATGCCGACAACGTAGACGAAATGAAGGCCGAAGAGATCACAGCCTACCTCCGACCCAACCCGCAATTCGGTCTGCTGGCGGATGGAACACAGATCGTGCCGCACGATGGGGTCTGGACGCCGTTCAAAGGTACATACGAAGAGCCCAGCGTGAGCTATCTGCACGAACGCGACCACAAGCGCGAGTTGCGGCTTGAGAGCGCGCAGCAAGGCACGCAAATCTCAGAGTCCCAGCATGAAGACCTGAAGCGTACGCTGGAGTTCACGCTGCGCTCGGCATTCGTACAAACGCTTGAGGCCGATGCGGTGCTCAAACTGGCGCAGGATGACCTCGCCTACTACGACAAAATCATCGCCATCAGCCGCGACCGGTTCAACGCCGGCGACATCGCCTCCGTCGACTTCGATCGCATCGAACTGCAGCGGGTGCAATATGAGGCCGAGCTGCAGACGGCAATCGTCAATCTGCGCACGGCGAAGATCCAACTGCTGCAGATGCTCGATGACCGGACTCCGGTAGCGCAATTCGATGTAGCCGGAACCTTCGATTTCTCAGACGCGCTCGATCCGCTCGAGAATTTTCGTCAGATCGCCCTGGCCAGCCGGCCCGACTTACAGGCGGCGCTGCAAACGATTCAACAGTCGGAAACAAATCACAAACTGGCAATCTCGAACGGCTCGACCGATCCTACCTTCGGCGCCTGGTATACACACAATTCATCGACAAACAACCCTGATGGGATAGATACCCTCGGCGCCAGCGTGAACATTCCCTTGCGCATCTTCGACCGCAATCAAGGCGAAAAGCAGCGCACGCAGATCGATATTGACCGCAGCCGCCAGGCCAGTGAAGCGACGCGCGCGCAAGTTTTTTCCGACGTGGATACTGCGTACGCCGAAGTCGCAAGTAACATCGCCCTGCTCAAGCCCTACAAAGCGCAATATAACGCGCAGGCTTTGCGCGTTCGTGACACCGTGACCTACTCCTACGAACACGGCGGCGCTTCTCTGATGGATTTTATTGACGCACAAAGCGACTTCCGGCAGGTTCAGCTGGCCTATGTCCAACTGATCGGCGCCTACCTGACCGCTGCCGCACAACTCAATCTTGCCGTCGGGCGCGAGGTGATCCAATGATCCACCGATCTCAACTCACGGCCGGGATTTTTCTCGCCGGATTGTTTGCGCTGGCCGGATGCGGCAAAAAGTTCAACCCGTCAAGCGGCGAAGCGCAGCAGGCGCAGGTCACTCAAACCGGCGACGCCGGGCTGATTTCCGTTGACGATTCCAGGCAGTTCCCGCTGGTCACCGCGAGCCGCGTCGATTCGCCCACCAGGCTCGATGTCACCGGCTCGGTTTTTCCTGACATCTCCCGTGAAGTACCGGTGATCTCGCTGGCCAGCGGCCGCGTCGTCGACATTCGCGCCAGCCTCGACGAAAACGTCAAGAAGGGCCAGTTGCTTCTCAAGGTGCAAAGTCCCGACATCACCAATGCATTCGACGCGTACCTGAAAGCTGTAAACGACGAGCAGCTGGCAGACAAGGCGCTCATCCGCGCGAAAGATCTCTATGCGCACGGCGCCATCTCAGAGGCGATGCTGGAGCAGGCCCAGGACTCGGAAGCCGATGCCAAAGCCGACCTTACAGCGGCGGAGCAGCAGTTGACTACGCTGGGCGTCGACAAGAACCACCCCAGCAGCATTGTGAATGTCTATGCGCCGATCTCCGGAGTCATCGTCGCGCAAAACGTGACGAATGCCGCGGCGACAGGTGTCACTTATTCAGGCTCATCGACTGCGTTCACCATCGCCGATCTCTCCGTGGTCTGGGTCATCTGCGACGTTTATGAGAACGACCTGCCGCAACTGCGTCTGGGGCAGGAGGCGCAAATTCGCGTCAACGCGATTCCCGGTAAAGTGTTCACCGGTCGCGTCAGCGATATCGGTCCCGTCATGGATCCCACGATCCGCACCGCAAAAGTCCGCATCCAGGTGACAAACCCCGGCACATTTCGCCTCGGCATGTATGTGACCGCCACGCTCTTAAGCCGCAACACCGTCGCGCATGCCGTGGTGCCGTCCACCGCCATCCTCCATCTGCACGATCGCGACTGGGTCTTCGTTCCAGCTGGCAACAACCAGTTCAAGCGTGTGGAGGTTACTCCGGGCGAGACGCTGCCCAACAACATGGAGCAGATTCTTTCCGGCATTGTCCCTGGTCAGCAGGTCGTCGGAAACGTGCTTGAGCTCGAAGCCACGGCGGAGGCGCAATGATCCGGAAGCTGGTCGATTTCGCGCTCCAGAACCGCCTCATGGTGCTGGCCATTGGAATAGTTCTCTTCGCCTGGGGCATCGTGTCGTTCCATCGCCTGCCGGTCGAAGCCTATCCTGACGTCGCCAACAACTATGTCGATGTCATCGCGCAATGGCCCGGCATCTCCGCCGAACAAATCGAGCAACAGGTCACGATTCCGCTTGAAACCGCGATGAACGGCATTCCGGGCGTTGCGCACGTTCGCTCCTGGTCCATCTTCGGGCTTTCTACCGTGGAGATGGTCTTCGGAGAAGACACAACCAACTTCGAAAATCGCGAGCACGTTCTCGAGCGGCTCTCCCAGGTAACGCTGCCCGCGGGTGTGCAGCCGCAGATGGGAACAGACTGGAGCCCGGTCGGGCAGATTTATTTCTACAGTCTGGAAAGCACGAACCCGGAATACGACGTGATGAATCTGAAGTCGCTCGAAACCTGGGTCATCGAAAAGAATCTGAAGTCTGTTCCCGGCGTCGTCGATGTCAACCCGTTTGGCGGGCCGACTCGCGAGTATCAGGTCCTCATCGATCCCAACAAGCTCATCGGCTACGGGCTCAGTATTGGCCAGGTCGAGCAGCAACTGACCAGTAACAATTCAAATGCCGGCGGAAGCTTCATTGAAGAGGGCGAGCAGGAGGTCAATGTCCGCGAGGTTGGCCTCGTCAAGGACATTCAGGATATCGGCAACACGGTGGTCAGCACAAAAAGCGGCACTCCGGTTCGCGTCAAGGATATCGCCGTCGTCACCCAGGGGCCGGAGATTCGGCTGGGCCGGTTTGGCCGCGCCAAGCACATGCCCGACGGCAGAATCCTCGATGATGACGATGCGGTCTCTGGTATTGCGGCGCTGCAAAAGGGCGACGATGCCCAGCCGACCCTCGACGGAATCCACCAGAAAGTGAAAGAGCTCAACGACCAGATTCTGCCCAAGGGAGTCAGAATCGTTCCGTTTATTGACCGCAGTGACCTTCTGCATTTCACGACCAACACGGTTCTGGGCAACCTTACCATGGGGATGATCCTGGTTGTCGTCATTCTGTTTCTCTTTCTCGGCAATGCGCGTGGCGCTCTGGTTGTCGCCCTCACCATTCCGTTCTCGCTGCTGTTTGCCGCCACCTGCCTTGACCTTGCGCATATTCCCGCCAACTTGCTTTCGCTCGGCGCGCTGGACTTTGGCATGGTCGTTGAGGGAGCTGTGGTGATGGTCGAGAACATCATCAGCCACCTTTCGCACAAGGACGACCCGCGCGCGCCGCAGGAGAAAATTCGCGACGCCGCTCATGAAGTGCAGCGGCCTGTCTTTTACGCCATCGCCATCATCATCACCGCTTACCTGCCCATCTTCACGCTGCAGGCCGTCGAGGGCCGGTTGTTCCGTCCCATGGCGTTGACGGTGGCATTCGCGCTTCTGGGCGCGCTCATCTATTCCATTCTGCTGGCCCCCGTGCTGACGAGTATTTTGCTCAGTAAAGGCGCCAGCGAGTGGAAGAATCCCGTGATGGAGCTTTTGCGGGAGCGCTATCGCGGAGGCGTCACTTGGGCCATTCGCCATCAACGGATCGTGCTGACCGGGGGCGTGGCCGCGCTCCTCCTGGCCATCGCTCTGGTTTTCAGCGGCGTGATTGGCTCCGAGTTTCTGCCTCATCTCGATGAGGGCGCGCTCTGGGTTCGCGGCGAGCTTGACCAGAGTGCCGGACCGACCGACGGAATCCGCGTGGCAAACGAAGCCAGGGTCTTGCTCTGTTCGTTTCCTGAGACGACCGACTGCACCAGCCAGACCGGCCGTCCGGATGACGGAACCGACCATACTGGCTTCTTCAATACCGAGTTTTTTGTGGGGCTGAAGCCAAAGGATCAGTGGCGCCCCGTTTTTCACCAGAACAAAGACAACCTGATCGCGGCCATGAACCTGGAGCTGACGCAGAAATTCCCCGGTGTCGATTGGGGATTTTCGCAGCCTATTGAAGACAACATGGAAGAGGCGGTCTCAGGCGTCAAGGGCGAACTGGCCACCAAGGTCTATGGCAGCGACCTGCACGTGCTTGAAGATACGGCCAACCAGGTTGCCGGCGTCATGAGCCATGTGCGGGGCGTTGAGGATCTCGGTGTCCTCAATGTCACCGGGCAGCCCGACCTGGACTACGTGGTGGATCGGCAGGCAGCCGCGCGCTGGCAAATCAATGTCGCCGACGTTCAGGATGCCATCCAGACGGCAGTGGGCGGCAACGCCCTCACTCAGGTTCTCAAGGGCGAGGAGGTTTACAACCTCACTCTGCGTTACCTTCCTCAATATCGCAGCACGCGCGATGCGATCGACAACATCCGCCTGCTGTCACCCACGGGCGAGCGCGTTTCCCTCGCTCAGCTCTGTACCGTCAAGGAAGCCGACGAGGGCTCGGAGATCTATCGCGAAAACAACCAGCGCTACGTCGCCATCAAGTACA
>CAYOVE010000172.1:0-7179 GCA_964407295.1 uncultured Occallatibacter sp. | reverse complement strand
CGTTCATCTTCTCTCAGCCTACCTCCGAGGGCGCAGCTTATTCTGAAAACGTGAAGCTCGGAATCATCTCCGACACCCACGGCCTCCTCCGGCCCGAGGTTCTTTCCGCGTTGCGCGGCCCCACCTTCTCGGGCGTCGACCGCATTCTTCACTGTGGCGACGTAGGAAAAATTTCCATCCTCGATGAGCTCGCCAAAATCGCTCCCGTCACCGCCATTCGCGGCAACGTCGACCGCGAAGGCCCCTGCGCCAAGCTGCCCGAAACCGACGTCGTCCTCATCGAGAACCCTCCGCACGCGAGTCTCTACCTCTACATGCTCCACGACCTCAAGACCCTCCACCTCGATCCCGCCGCGGCCAAGTTCGCCGCCGTCCTCCACGGCCACACTCACGTCCCGAATTTCGTCACAAAGAAAGGCGTGCTCTACTTCAACCCCGGCTCCTGCGGCCCGCGCCGCTTCGAGCTGCCGGTCACCATCGGCGTGTTGGAGATCACCGCGGGAAAAATCCATCCCAGGATCGTCACGCTCGACCTTGAATTGTGATACCGTTTCGCCATCATGAAAATCGGGATTTTTGTACTGGCCGCAATCTGCGCCGCGCTTCCCTGCGCCGCGCAATCGGGGAACCTCTCCGACTGGGGAACGCTGATCGACAAGAAGCAATGCGAAGCCGCAAAAAATCTTTGCATGAAGTTCGTCAACTCAAGCAATATCGCAGAGCAGGCTGAGGCCCAGAAATGCCTTGCCAACGCCGCATTGTGCGGACACGATACCGTCCAGCTTGAGGGCGACGACGCCGGCGGCGGGAATATGCATGGAAGTTACACCCCCGAGGCAATCGACGAGGCACTCATCCATCTGAATCTCGGGATCAAGATTGCCCCGCAGGATCTTTCAATTCACAAAGGACGCTTGTACCTACTCGAGGTTTCCGGGCGATACTACGAAATGATCAAGGCTCTCGACGAAAGCTGCACCCTTTACAAGGGAACGGACGCCCCGGATACCTGGCTAGGCTATGCCCCGGAGATCGCCGACCTTGGCCATTTTGAAGTTGGCCTGGAACTCATGAAGGTGCTCGACCGGCATTATCCCAACACACCCGACATTGTGGCCAACATAGGCGGTTTTCTGCTGATGATGAAAAAGCCCGCCGAGGCAATCCCCTATCTTCAGCAATCTGTCCAGCTCTCGCCTCAAGATTCACTGAACGCCTGGGATCTCGGCCGCGCCTACGACTACACTGACCAGATTCAGTTGGCCGAAAAATGGTACAAAAAAGCTCTCTCGCTTCCACAAGACCGGGACATGGAGAGCGATGTACCCTGCCTCTACGCAGAATTTGTCGAGACGAAACTCAACGACCGCACCCGCGCCTGCAAGCTCGAAAAGCAAAACTGTCCCGCGGAAAAACAAACCGCATGCGCGGCGCTAACGCCAACGCCACCAAAGGCTCCGTAAGGCCCGGCAATCGCCTCTCCGTTCTCCGCTCTCCGCTCTCCGCTCTCCGTTCCCTGCCCTACACCCTCATCCTCGGGTTCACCCACCGGTACACTGCGTCCTTAACAAAGTTCACCAGCACAACGTGGCACGTTACGGATAGGGGAGTCGGAATACGCCCCGCAAACCTTTGCAAATGTTTAAGAAGTCGCAGAATCGGGACCGAGGCGGGATCAATTCGCCATCGCCGCAGGTTACCGTGGGAACGTCTTGACCTCTCTCCTGTAATGTGAGGCCTCCCGGTTTTATCTTGCCGATCCGCGCTCGCCGTATGATCCTGAAATCGGCAGTTCATCACCGGACTTTGATCGTCAGAGTGAAACTGCATCGTCGATTTTGCAGCCTTTCCCCAACTTTTCGGGCTGTCGATTCACTCTATCTTTAGGATCTTTTCGGCCGCGTCCAACGGCGCTGCATCAGCATGTCCGGTAGAGAGATAAATTCATGGATGACCCATAGGGGCCAATTCTAGATAAACGAGGTAATTAGATGACACTTACATCAATGCAGTACATGCCCCTGGCCCGCGCGTATCTTTGCGAAGACTGCCACTGCGTGGGAAATTGTGCGGAGCAGTGCCCGGCTTGCGCCTCCGAGTCCTTGATGGGATTGGCTGGAGTTTTGAATCGCGAGCAATCGAAGGAAAAGATTGAATCAGCCTTTCGCGTGAGAGTGAAAGTGATCTCGCATCGGGAGCGCGACGCGATGATGGATGACGAGATGGAGTTCCCGGCAGCATTGGCGCGAAACGTCGCTGGGGTCGAAGCGGCGCAGTCCTGGTAAATCCGGCAAACTCAACGGGCAACCCCGTAAGCGCGGCGCGAACGTCGACCGGGTTCCCGATTTCAATAGCAGCTTGACGATCCGCTTTCATCGCCTCTGTTCTCTGTGAACTTCGAACTGCGAACCGCGAACTATCCGTACACCGCCGGCACAAAATTCTGCTCATCCATCGGCGGCCGTACGTACTTTGACTTCATAATCGGCGGCAGCTTCAGCGGCGCAGGCGTCAGGTCGCGGTAAGGAATCATCGACAGCAAATGCCGGATCACGTTCAGCCGCGCCGATTTCTTGTTCTCCGCGTTCACCACAAACCACGGAACCTGCTTGGTATCCGTCACCGCGAACATCTCGTCCTTGGCTCGCGAGTAATCCGCCCAGTGCTTGCGTGACTCCAGGTCCATCGGGCTCAGCTTCCATCGCTTCGTCGGCTTGTCCATCCGATCCTGAAAGCGCCGCTCCTGCTCCTCGTCGCTCACGCTGAACCAGTATTTGATGAGCACAATCCCCGATCGCACCAGCATGCGCTCAAACTCCGGGCAGCTCTGCATGAACTCCCCATACTCCTTCTCCGTGCAAAATCCCATCACATGTTCCACGCCCGCGCGGTTATACCAGCTCCGGTCAAACAGCACCATCTCGCCCGCCGCCGGCAAATGCGCCACGTAGCGCTGAAAGTACCACTGCGTCTTCTCGCGCTCCGTCGGCGTGGCCAAGGCCGCAATCCGGCACACCCGCGGATTCAGCGATTCCGCGATCCGCTTGATCGCCCCGCCCTTGCCCGCCGCATCGCGTCCCTCGAATAGAACCACCACGCGCAGCCCCTCGTGCCGGATCCACTCCTGCAGCTTTACCAGCTCCACCTGCAACCGCCGCAGCTCGCGCTCATAATCGCAGTCTTTGCCCAGTCGCAGCAGCGCCCTGCCGCCGTGACCATTTGCATGGCCGTCCGCCCGCCCATTGGCGCTTCCATTTGCCTTCCCGTTCGCAACCATCGCCCCATTTGCCTCGAGCGCCCCATTTTCCTCTGCGTGCTTGTGTTTCTTGTCTTTCCTCCCCATGACTCCCCCAATGATGGGTGCTCCATCCTAAAAGCTCGACACGCAGCGGAGAATCTTAGGGTGGGAAAGCACAACACCACACTACCCACTGTCATCTTGAGCGAGTCGCCTTAGCGGTGAGTCGAAGGATCTCCGGTTGTTCTTCAAACATCCGCCAGTCCGTCGCACCGCACACTCCTCGGCCCATTCCGCTTATCGGCGAAATCACCCCCCACGATTACCCCAATTGCGGCCCGCCCCAACTTTTCTGCAACACTTTCCGTGTCCCCGTGTTCAAACATGCAACCGTCGCACCGCTGCCAAGGGCGGGACATCCAATCCAGCGAACGAGGCTATCCAAATATGACCCGCCGAAAGATCACCACCCTGTTTGCCGCCACAGTTGCTTTGGCTCTTCCCTTTGCCCTGGCCGCATGTTCGCATCCGCAGCCGGTCGTTTACGCTCCCCCGCCCCCGCCTCCGCCCCAATTCAGCCCGGCAGCCCAGCAGGGATATCACGACGGTAATGAAGCTGCTCGCCGCGACATCGCCAAGGGACTGCAGCCCGACGTGCAGCGTCACCCCAGGTTCCGCAATCCACCCGTCCCTCCGCCGGTATTTGAGGAGTATCGTCACGGCTTCCGCGCAGGCTACGACCAGACCTTCCGCGGCGGACCTCCGCCTCCAGGCTACTAAGCAGCTCGATCTCCGGACTCGCAATCGCCAACACAGGCGGCGCCTGCCCGTGCCGCCTGTTCTCACTTTTGCTGCTTCGTTACTTCCAGTGTGCTCGTCACTTTTGTCCCGCGTACCGCTCCCGCCCACCGACCACCGACCACCGCCCACCGTCTCTCAGTAACGTGACGAACAAGGTTCGGCAAACCCTCCGCCCGCCCATCTGCACCTTCAACGCGCCGATAATCGAAACTGTGACCGCTCGCAATAATCTCGCCCTCTTAAACGACTACGCAACCTATCTTCGTGTGGAAAAAGGACTTCGCCCGCTCACTTGCGAGGCCTATTTGAGTGACTTGCGCATCTTTTCTGAGATCCTTGAAGACCGCAACGCCGTCCTCATCTCCGCCGTCGAGGCCGACGTCTCCGCCTTTCTTGACCACCTCCGCACCCACTCGATCGATTCCCGCTCCGCCGCGCGCAAGCTCAGTTGTCTCCGTGGCTTTTATAAGTGGCTTCTTCTCGATCGCCGCATTCATCACGATCCCACCGTCAACATTGAGTCGCCCAAGGCCTGGAAAGTCCTGCCCAAATCTCTCGCCGAGCCCGAAGTGACCGAAATGCTCGAGCGCGCTGCCCTCGCCGCCACGCATCCCCAGGCCAAGGCCACCGCGCTCCGCGACCGCGCCATTCTCGAGCTTCTCTATGCCGGCGGCCTCCGCGTCTCTGAGGTCACTGGGCTTTCGGTCAGCGATCTCGGCCTCGACTCCGGACGCGCGCAGGTTCGCGGCAAGGGCGACAAGGAGCGCATCGTCCCCCTCGGCCGCTCCGCCGTCCAGGCCCTCGAGCAATACCTCCGCGAGGGCCGCCCGCACCTCGAGCGCATCAGCACCGTGCGTAAAAAACGGCCTACACCCGGCGACCGTTCCAAGCTCTTTCTCTCGCTGCGCGGCATGCCCCTCACCCGCCAATGGATCTGGAGCCTCGTCAAGCGCTCGAACCACTCCACCAGCCCACACGGCCTGCGCCACAGTTGCGCCACGCACATGGTCGAGCACGGCGCAGACCTGCGCAGCGTGCAAATGATGCTCGGCCACGCCGACATCTCCACCACGCAGGTCTACACACACCTCGCTCTCGGCCGCCTTAAGGCCGTCCATCGCATGCATCACCCTCGCGGTGCGCGCCGCGTCGCCGAACCCGCTCCTGAAGCCGCCTCACTGCCCTCTCCGCGCCTCGGTCCGCAACTCGTCCAGTCCAGAGTTGAGCCGCGCAGCTCCAGCGAGGAAACTCAATGAGCATCACCGCCGCTCCGCCCGCGGGCTCACCGTCCTACACCCGGCACAAACAACGGGTGCCCCAGGTCCCGGTTTTTGGCGCCGGGGATAGCACGCCCCAGGACTCGCCACTTCCTGCAACGCCGGACGCTGCCAAACCCGCCGCTCCCAGAATCGCGGAATTGGTTGACGCCTACCTCCACGTCCTCTCCGCGGAGCGCGGCTCATCGGCCCACACCCTCCGCGCCTACCGCCGCGAGCTGCATGGCTTCGCTGCGTGGCTCGCGGACCAGCATCCCCGCCTCACTATCGCGCGCATCGAACACACGCACATCCGCTCTTACCTCGGCACGCTCTACGATCGCGGACTCTCCAAAGCCTCCGCCGCCCGCGCCCTCGCCTCCGTCCGCAGTTGGTTCAAATGGCTGGCCCGCAACCACCACATCGAGCAGAACGCAGCATCGCTCGTCTCTACGCCGCGCCTGCCCAAACATCTGCCCCGTGTGCCTTCCATCGAGCAGCTCAACCGCGTGGTCGATTCCGTGCTCGACGACGCCGCAAGCTGGCCCGCGCGCGACCGCGCCATCCTGGAAATGCTCTACGGCTGCGGCATCCGCAACGCCGAGCTCACTGCCCTCAACCTCGACGACATTCAATGGGCCAATGAGGCCATCCTGGTGCGCGGCAAAGGCCAAAAGCAGCGCTACGTTCCGTTGGGTGACACCGCCGCCCAGGCACTCCGCACCTACATCGCCGAGCGCGCCGCACGCCTCGCCGCGGCCAACGCCGACGCCCAGCCGGCTCTGTCGCGCCGAAGCCCCAGCGAAGGCGGACCCCTGTCGCGCCGTAGCTTCAGCGAAGGCGGAACGCCCGCCCTCTTCCTCAATCTGCAACTGCGCGGCCTTCAGAAAGGCGGCCAGGCGCGCCTCACCACGCGCAGCGTCGGCCGCATCGTCAAGCGCATCGCCATCCTGCGCGGCCTGCCGTCCGACGTCCACCCGCACACCCTGCGCCACGCCTTCGGAACCCACCTGCTTGAAGAAGGCGCCGACCTGCGCGCCATTCAGGAGCTCCTGGGCCACGAGCGCCTCTCCACGACCCAGCGCTATACCCAGCTCACCACCGCGCAGCTCACCGCCGTCTACGACCGCACTCACCCCCGCGCGAAATAGCGACGGTCCGCTCCCTTCTTCCCTCTTCGCTATTCCCTCGTCTCTATTCCCTATTCCCTGTTCCCTCGTCCCTATTCCCTGTTTCCTGCCTTTCTCATGCAACATCAACCGCCCCGCCCACATCAGATACAACGAGGGCAAAGATCATGACAAATTCTTTCGCTGAGAAACAAGCGGCAGTCGAGGACATTTTTCGCGACGTCAATCGCATCAAGTCCATCGTCACCGAAGCAGTAGAAGATGGCGTTGAAACGGCCCTTCGCGCCGTCAAACAGGGGCGCGCAACCGCCGAAGACGCCGTCCACGACGCTCGAAGGGCAATCAAACGCAATCCGTTGCAGTCGGCCGGCGTGATCCTTGGTATCGGCATTCTGCTCGGCGGGATCATCACTTTCCTCGCCTCGCGCCGTGACTGAGACTTCGGATCGGCTTCCGCGGAAAATTGGAATCCATACGCCTGATCGGCTGTCCTGCTGGCGGCTTGGTCGCAGGCGCGCCCTCGTGCGTTCAACAGAGGCACCGGGCAGGCTTGGATAGGACAAACGCCGATCTGCCCTTCTCGCCCCTGCCCGACGCTCAGGGATCGGCGATAGCTCGACTCCAATTCGACGAGTCTTGAATCAGGGCATGAGTTCACTCATGCCGCAACGGTCGCAGAAAGAGTCGCGGGCTTCAGCTCCTGCGCATGCCGTTGGAGGCGGGTTTTCAACTCCCCGGGTCCGCACCGGCAGCC
>CAYOVE010000171.1:0-7180 GCA_964407295.1 uncultured Occallatibacter sp. | reverse complement strand
CTCAAAACGGTGCCCACGATGGGCGCAGGCTGGTGCCCGCCGGGAATTCTCGGCATCGGCATCGGCGGCACGGCGGAGAAGGCCATGCTTTTGGCCAAGCAGTCGCTCATGGACCCCATCGACATTCAGGACCTGATCGCGCGCGGCCCCAAAACCACCGCCGAAAAACTTCGCGTGGAGCTCTACGACAAGGTCAATCGCCTCGGCATCGGCGCGCAGGGGCTCGGCGGGCTCACGACCGTGCTCGACGTGAAGGTGGTCGACACACCCTCCCACGCCGTCAATCTGCCCGTCGCCATGATTCCCAACTGCGCCGCCACGCGCCACGCCCACATCGTTCTCGATGGCTCCGGCCCCGTCTTTCTCGATCCGCCACCGCTCGAAGCCTGGCCGAAGCTCACGTACGACGTGTCGAGCGCGCGCCGTGTCAACCTCGACACGGTCACGCGCGAGGAAATTTCTTCCTGGAAACCCGGCGAGGTGATTTTGCTGAGCGGAAAGCTGCTCACTGGCCGCGATGCCGCGCACAAGCGCTTGAGCGAAATGTTGAACAGAGGCGAAAAGCTCCCCGTCGATCTCAAGGGCCGCTTTATTTATTACGTGGGACCTGTGGATCCGGTACGCAGTGAAGTTGTCGGCCCCGCCGGACCAACGACAGCCACGCGCATGGACAAGTACACGCGCCAGATGCTTTCTCAGGCCGGACTGCTGGGCATGGTAGGCAAGGCGGAGCGTGGGCCGGAGGCCATCGACGCCATCCGCGAGTTCGGTGCGGTCTACCTGATGGCCGTCGGCGGCGCGGCGTATTTGGTCTCCAAAGCCATTCGCGGTTCGCGTCTGCTGGCCTTTGAAGACCTCGGCATGGAAGCCATCTACGAGTTCGATGTGAAGGACATGCCCGTCACGGTGGCCGTCGATTCCAAAGGCACCAGCGTGCATGTGACTGGCCCCGTCGAGTGGCAGAAGCGCATCGCGGGCATTCCGATCCTGCAATAGTGGTTGGCGAATTCGCCGATTCAAGAGGTGATTGAAGCCTGTTGGGCTGAGGAGAATTTTCGTGACAGCAAGCATAAAACCTATTGGGATTGTCCATGCCGTACGGAGAGCCGCCGAAGATGACTTTTGGGGTGGAGAGGAGGCCTCGATAACTCTCACAGACAAATTCACCGCAGATGCATTCCAAGGGCTGTCCGATTTCAGCCACGTTGAGATCCTCTATTTGTTTAATCGTGTTAAGACGGAGAAGATTGTAACGGGGGCTCGCCACCCTCGGAACAATCAAAACTGGCCGTTGGTGGGGATATTTGCCCAAAGGGCCAAGAATCGCCCGAATCGCATTGGGAGCACGATTTGCAGGGTTGTAAGAGTTGAGGCCACCAAGCTCTTCATTTCGGAGCTCGATGCGATCGACGGAACGCCTGTAATCGACATAAAGCCAGTCATGGCGGAATTCTTACCACGGGAGCCGGTTTCCCAGCCGGACTGGTCGCACGAACTGATGCATGACTACTGGTCATCAAAATGAGCTATGGCGCTCCCTGGGGCGCGAGAGACTGAAGAACTTAAGCACCGGAGCCACCTTCAAAGGCCTAGGTGCTTAGATCGTGTTGATGATGTCTCACGACTGAAATTGGGCGCACCACAAAAGGCAACGCCTCGCCACGAATTAGCTGCTACGCTGCGAGAACGATGAATCGGCTCATCCTTTTCGTGTTCTGCGCTGCGTTTTCCTTCGGCGGCGTCGCTGCACAAACGCCCGGCTGGCAGCCGTCGCCCGGCCACACGCAGATTTCCATCTGGCCGGGTGCAGCGCCCGATCCGCAACCCGTCAAGGGCCCGGAGACCTCAAAGACAGACACCAAGAGCTTGGTTGCCGGCAAGCCGTGGACTTATGTCGAAAATGTCACCACGCCGACCATGACAGTCTATTCGCCCTCAGGCACAAACACGGGCGCAGCGGTCGTTGTCTTTCCCGGCGGTGGCTACCAGATTCTGGCTATCGATCTCGAAGGCACCGAGGTCTGCGACTGGCTGACGCAAAAAGGAATCACGTGCGTGTTGCTGAAGTACCGCGTGACCGACGTTGGGCCGTATCCGAAATCCGGCCCCTATCCGGAGTCGCCGATGGCCCTCGAAGACGCGCAGCGAACGATCCGTCTGGTGCGCGCTCACGCCGCTGAGTGGCACATCGATCCGCACAAGGTCGGAGTCTTGGGCTTCTCCGCAGGCGGGCACCTCACCGTGGCGACCAGCGTGTATTTCGACAAGCGCATTTACGCGCCAATTGATGCCGCCGATCAACTCAGTTGCCGCCCAGATTTTGCCGTGGCCATTTATCCGGGCCATCTCTCCCGCGCGGCGGCGGAGTACGATGCCGGATTTGGCACGAAGAAGTACACCCTTCCTCCGCCCGATGCGCTTGCGACCGCCGACGGCAATCTCGGCCTGAATCCCGACATACATGTCAGCAGCGAAACGCCGCCCACGTTTCTCTTGCAGGCAGAGGACGACCACGTCGACACTGTCTACGACTCGGTGTCCTATTACATTGCTCTCAAGAAAGCCGGGGTCCCGGCGGAGATGCATTTGTACGCCGAGGGCAACCACGCGTTCGGGTTGCGGCCGACCAAGCTGCCCATCACAAACTGGCCGCAGTTGGTCGAAACCTGGCTGGGAACCATCGGCATGATCTAAAACTCAGAATCAGCACCGACGTCATGAGGGTTCCGGAAGGCCCGCTCTGCGGGATGTCTCCGTAGAATCGACGAGTTCCTGTCGGAATCGCGGACTCACATGTATGTCCAGCTGCTTGAGGATATCGGGACCTGCACTAACGAATCCGTGCGGGGTTCTTGCTTTCACGACGAGGATGTCGCCCGGTAGAGCCTCTCGGACCATCTCGCCAATTACAAATCGCGATTGGCCTTCCTGCACCAATACGATCTCATCGTATTCGTGAAAATGCAGTGGCGCGCCGCGTCCCGGCCGCGCCTCGACGAGGAAGATCGAGATCGCGACGTCCCCTTGTTCTGCCCCAACGAAGTTGTACGAACTGCCGATTAGCGGAAGATCCTGTTTCCGTACAGCGTGCATGAATTCTTGCATCTTATTCACCGTGTGCTCACACCGGATTGGATTCAGCCAGACTCCGTTCGGTCGCAGGTGAATCTCATTCACGCGAACTGCTGCTGCGGTGGATACTGAGACCGGCCGTCAGGGAATTGATGGACTCACCGTGACGTTCCACAGCAGAGTCGACTGGATGCGATTCTGAGCCCTGAGACAGCACGAGCTCCGCTGACCTGCTGACTCACTCACTTGCCGGCTCGCGGCGCCTCACGCGTGCGTCAAATATCCCATCCCATCCAGCACGCCGCGCATGAAGGCGAAGCTCTCGATCACGCCGGGCAAGGGATCGTCGGGGTGAATCTCGTATTCGAGATCGATGAAGCCCTGGTAGCCAATCTTGATGAGCGCCTCGAACATCTCGCGGAAGGGCATAATGCCTTCGCCCACGGGAACCTGGCTTTCCTTGCTGGCGAAACTGGTCAGGTCCTTCACGTGCATGTTGTAGAGGCGCGGTCCCGCGGCGTGAATCGCCTCAACCAGGTTCGCTCCGGCGCGCGCGGCGTGGCCCACGTCAATGCAGCAGCCGATACGCGGATCCATGTTCCTGATTGCCTTTAGCACGTCGAACGGAGAAGGGAAGAGCGTATCTTCAGGCCCGTGATTGTGGATGGCGAGGCGGATGTCGTATTCCTTCACAAACGGCTCAATCAGCGGAAGAGTATCCGGTGTGGGATCTCCCGCCACAATCACCTTGATGCCCGCCCTTTTGCAGTACTCGAACTTGGCGCGAATTTCGTCGCTGGAGTTGTTCTTGAAATAGATGGCGCCCGCGGCATGGAGCTTGATGCCGTTCGCGGCATAGTCGGCCAGCGCCTGCGCTTCCAGCGCGGGATCCATCGGCAGATGGTCCTTCACGTCCTTGCAGTTCAGGTTGGCCACGTTCAACTGCTTCATGAAGCCGATGAGTTGTGCGCGTGTAAAGTTGCGGAACGTGTAGCTGGCCAGGCCCAGGCTCAGCGGCGAAAACTTTCCCGAAGCTGGAATCGCCTCCGCGCCCGCCATCGCAGCGCCCATCAGCATAGGCGCAATGCCTGTTGCCGCGCATGCCACTGCCGCGCCCGATTGCAAGAATCCGCGGCGAGAGAATTTGCTCTTCATCGCCTCAACGCTTTCCGGGTGCTTACCGCTCCCTGCACCACGATGAACGGACGGCTGGGAACTATGAACTAAGAACTGTGAACTGCCCTACTGCTTTCCCCAGCGGTACACCAGTCCGCCGGTAAAGCCCCGGCTCGCCTGAATCGTGGATCCAAAGCCGGTGAAGAAATACTCAGGCGCGAGTTTCAGCGCCAGGTTCGGAGAAATATTCAATTCCCCAATCACGCTGGCGCTCGCAGCAAATGTTTGGGCATCGGGATAAAGACCTTTGTCGACGGGCGGAATGCCGTTCGTGTCGCCGGAAAAGTTGCCATAGGCCCAGCCGGCCATCGCGCGGCCTGAGATGGAGAACTTTGGTTGCAGGTAAAAGCGATAGACGGGGCCGCCGATCACGTCGTACTGGCTGATCGCGGGGCGCGTGAAATAGCCCGTGCAGTAGGTCGTGATGTTGCAGTATGCCGTTCCAAAGTAGCCGCGGCCGACCAGCGTATAGCCCAGCCGCTCGTTCGAGAATCGCGTCAGGCCCGTCTCCCACGCATAGTAGGTGAGCCGTTGCAGGGAGGGGCCCGGCTTAAAGCGCAGGTAGCCCATGTCCAGGTATGTTTCCCAGCGGTGGTCGTAGGCGTCGTGGATTGCCGTGCTCCGGCGCTGTGCACGGCGCAGGCGAATCCGCTCTTGCACGCTGATCTCGCCCTGGCTCTGGTTCGAGGCCTGCTGCGCGTCGCCGGAAGGCTGGTTCTGAGCCAGTTCCAGGTTTTGAGCGAGATTCAGGTTCTGATCCAGCGCCGGGCTGGAATCGGTGGGATTCGACGACGAATAGCTCGAGCTTTGCGCGTGAACGGCGGGCATCACCGGGAACAGAAGCGCCAACAAAATAGCAAGACGGCGAAAGAAGACCATCGGGTTCGAAATTCCTCCAAGGGAGTACGAAAGCTTGCGCGTTGACCGGTCCAATTCTGTGTTTCGAGCGTCCGCCGCGGCGGTATCGCTCCTCTCGAATCGTGGTTTCAAGGCGGCCTGGATGCGGCGCTTCCCCCATCTGGTATTAAATCACCTCGGGGCGCGCCCCTGTGCGAAGCGCGGCATAAAACTCGCCACGGAACTGGCCGCCCAACCCATGATCCGAGATGTGCAGTTTAGACGTGTACCGGCCGGAACCGGCACTCCGCGGCGTGCGCCGCATTGACCGTCAAACTGAGCCCGGTCTGCGATGATAGCCATGGGAGGCGCCGCGAAAGATGGGACGCATTTTGCTCGGGATCATCTTGTGTTTGGTTTTGTTGCCGCTGGCTGTACTGGCATGGTTTCACTTTGGGCATCCGCCCGTAGCCGTAGCCGATGCGCCGTTTCCGATGGAGCGGCAGATCGTTTCAATTCCGCTCAGCGCGCGCATCGATCGCGAGATGCCCGGCAACCCGCCGCTGCAGGCCGACGAGGCCACTCTCACTGCCGGGGCCGAGGTTTACGGTGACCAATGTGCCGTGTGCCACGGCTTCTACGGCAAGCCATCGAGCCTCGGCTCCAACATGTATCCAAAAGCTCCGCAGCTTTGGGTGCAGCACAAGGGCTCGAGCGTCGTAGGAGTCAGCGACGACCCTCCGGGAGAAACCTACTGGAAGGTCTACAATGGCATTCGTCTCACGGGTATGCCGCAGTTCAAAGGCACACTCTCCGATACCGAAATCTGGCAGGTGACTCTGCTCCTGGCGAATGCGGATAAGCAGCTGCCTCCGGCCGCCCTCCAGATCGTGCGCGGCGAATTGCCGGCCGATGCAGCGCCAGCCGCACCCACTGCGCCGGCGGCTCATTAATGCGCTCTCGAAACTGGGTCAACAACGTACGAACAGCGAACTGAGAGATGAAAGTATGAAAGTGATGGATTGGCTGCGCAAAGGCTTCGGCTTCGTGCTCCTCAGCATGGGTGTGTCGCGTCCTGCGCCCAAGCCCAGGACCCAATCAAAACCCGAGTCCCCGTACAATAAAGAAGGAAACGTAAAACCCCCAGCCGATGGCGGATAAAGACGACAAACAAGCTGAACAGGCCGGATCCGCAAATGGATCGCAAAACGGCTCGCAAAATGGTTCTGTCCAGCCCAAGCGCAAAGCCGACGATGAGGTCGTCGGCAAGGTTTACGATGCGCGACTGATGCGGCGCCTCGGCCGTTTCGTGCGCCCCTACTCGATGCAGGCGGCCATCGCCTCGCTCTCCGTTTCTCTCAAGTCAGTGTGCGACGTGGCCGGTCCCATTCTCGTGATGGTTGCGATCGATCGCTACCTGGCTCCGGAAGCAAGCGACCTGGATCCTTCCAACGCCGTCGCGCATTGGGTCGCCGTCAAGAGTCCGCTGGCGCACGTGCTTCCTCAGGGCGCCGTCGAGGGTATTACCCGCCTGGCCGCAATCTACCTTGGCATGCTGGTCCTGGCGTATCTTCTTCAGTTCGTCCAGGTTTACCTCATGCAGTGGATCGGCCAGAAAATCATGTTCGATCTGCGCCGCGACATTTTTCGGCACATGCAGCGCATGGATGTCGGCTTCTTTGACATTCACCCGGTCGGCCGCCTCGTCACGCGCCTCACCTCCGACGTGGACGCCATTAACGACATGTTCACCGATGGCGTACTGGCCATCGTCAATGACGCGTTCATGCTCACCTTCATGGCCGCTGTCATGCTCGCCATCAGTTGGTGGCTGGCGCTGCTGGCCTTCGCTGTTCTGCCCATCATCCTCATCGTTACGCGCATCTTTCGCGATCACGTGCGCGAAAGCTACCGCCGCGTGCGCACCGCCATCGCGCGCATCAACAGCTTTACGCAGGAACACATCTCTGGCATGGCAGTCGTCCAGCTCTTCAACCGCGAGGAGCGCGCCTACAAGGACTTTGAAGACGTCAACCGCCAGCACATGATCGCCTTCAAAGACACCATCTTTGCCTACGCGCTCTATTACCCCGCG
>CAYOVE010000170.1:0-7233 GCA_964407295.1 uncultured Occallatibacter sp. | reverse complement strand
TTATTCGTCCGCCACGAAGTGAACTACGACAACTGGGAATGTGCCGCGCCGTGGGCACGCAAGACGCTTCTGGAGCATGCCTCCGATCCGCGCCCGTATCGTTATTCCCTGGAGCAACTGGAACGCGCCGAAACGCACGACGACCTGTGGAATGCCGCCCAGCGCCAGATGGTCTCCACCGGCTGGATGCACAACTACATGCGGATGTACTGGGCCAAGAAGATCCTTGAGTGGGCGCCGGATCCCGCCACCGCTTTCGATTGGGCCGTGATTCTGAACGACCGCTACGAACTCGACGGTCGCGACCCCAATGGCTACGCGGGGATCGCTTGGGCCATCGTTGGCAAGTTCGATCGACCGTGGTTCAATCGACCGGTATTCGGCTTGGTGCGGCCGATGACCGCTGCATCGTTCTCCCGCAAATTCAATGCCGAGGCATACATTCATAAATTCGGCGATCTCCGTTTGCATTCCGATGAGGCAGGTCGTTGATCGAGTCCCCAGTTGTATCGGCGATCACAAATGGCCGCTGTCGCCGTCGTCCTATAATGGGCCACATTCTCATTCCCGGAAATTGCGTGTTTCGTTGAGCGTTATCCGATGGATTCCGCGCTCATCCCCATTGGAAGATTTTCAGAATAGGGGAAGCCGGAATCAAAGTCGCGAAGCGCGTGACGAATCCAATGTTCGATCCGAAATCGAAGCGCACCGCCCGAAAGGGCAGTGCAGGGAATCGAGTCCGGCGGCCCGAACGGCGCGCCTATCGCCAACACTCGATCCGTGGCGCGTGGGCCCGCGCTGCGCTGGCCGCATGCCTTCTGGCGCATCTGTCGGTCGTCCCAACCGCAGCCCAATCGCCAGCTCCAGTAGTGCCGGCCAAACCGTCGGGCCAGCGAGCACCCGGGCCAGTTCGCGTCCCGCCTCGCGTTCTTGAAGCTCAGCGTTTTCTGCGGGAGCGCGGGTGGACACCGGGCCGTCGATTGGCGCCGCGACCGAGCGCCGTCCACTATATGGGCCCTCCAACTTTTGGCGCATCGCCGAGCGGCGCCGTGCCGCGTGTCGAGAGCGTAGCCAGCACCGTTTCGGTCAGCACCTGGCAGCCGCTCGGCCCCGCGGCGGTCCAGACGTCAAACTTCGGCCTTGTCACTGGCCGCATCTCCGCGCTGGCTCTCGATCCTTCTGACGTAACCGGCAACCGCCTTTACGCAGGCACCACCGGTGGCGGCGTTTGGGTGGCCAACAACGCTGCCGCGTCCACGCTTTCGTCCATCGTCTTCACTCCGCTCACTGACGCGCTCGCTGTGCTCGGCGGGGCCTCTGATGCGTCCATCAGCATCGGCGCTCTCACGGTGCAGCCGGGTGGAACCGGCGTCGTCCTTGCCGGCACCGGCGACCCTAACGACGTCCTCGATTCGTATTACGGCGCCGGCATTTTACGTTCCACCGACGGCGGCAACACCTGGAGTCTGATCCAGGAGACCGTCGATCAGGAAGAGGGCATGAGCCTCACGGATGCCAAATTCATCGGCGAGGCCTTTGCCGGTTTCGCCTGGAGTACAGTGAATCCGCAACTTGTTGTAGCGGCAGTTTCCCAAGCCTATGAAGGCACTTTGGTGAATGCCGATTGGCCGCTCACCACATACCAGGGCCTATACTACTCGACCGATAGCGGCGCTACCTGGCACCTTGCCACGATCACCGACGGAAGCGGGGAAGTCCTCCAGGGACCGGCCATGACCCCCATTGCGCTAGGCATCGCCGCCACCGCGGTGGTGTGGAACCCCGTGCGTCAGTTGTTTGTGGCTGCGGTGCGTCATCACGGCTACTATCAATCGCCAGACGGCGTTACCTGGACGCGCATGACCGCGCAACCCGGCGCCGGCCTCACAACGCAAATGTGTCCAGCCAATGCCGGCCAGGCTGGATCCATCGCCTGTCCCATCTATCGCGGCGCGCTCGCGGTCAATCCACAAACCGGTGACACGTTTGCCTGGACCGTGGACCTGAACAATCAGGACCAGGGGTTATGGCAGGATCAGTGCGCGATCAATGCGGGAACGTGCAGCAATCCAACCATCTCTTTTGCCACACTGTGGAACACTGCACCTCTTGAAGCCAGCACTCTCGAGGGTGCTGCCACCATTCTCGACGGCGACTATAACCTCACCCTTGCCGCGGTTCCAAATCAGCAGGACACATTTGTGCTGGCCGGAGCCAATGACTTGTGGAAGTGCAGTCTGGCCATGGGCTGCGTTTGGCGCAACACCACCAACTCCACCACCTGCATGAGCGCGCAGGTGGCTGAATACCAGCACTCGCTTGCTTGGAATGCGGCCAACCCGTTGGAGGTTTTTCTCGGCAACGACAGCGGGCTGTGGCGCTCGACAGACGCAGTGGGCGAGACCGGGTCGCCCTGCGCGGCTACGGACGCCTCGCATTTCCAGAACCTCAACGGGGGCCTGGGATCGCTTGCCGAGGTGGTTAGCCTATCGCCTGTTACAGACTCGCCATACAAGTTGATGGCTGGCCTGGGCGTCAACGGAACCGCGGGCGTAAAGAGTTCCGCGCCGACCCTGGATTGGCCGCAGATTCTTTCGGGTTATGGCGGCCCCGTCGCCATCGACCTTGCGAATGACACGAATTGGTATGTGAACAACCAGCCTGGAGTTGCCATTTACCGGTGCTCGCAATCGGCCCCCTGCACGCCCAACTCATTTGGCACAAGCCCGGTGATTACGGATGCGGACGTCGGCGGCGACGGCAATGCGATGCCAACAGCAGCGCCATTTCTGGTTGACCCGCTCGACGACTCCCAATTGCTCATTGCAACCTGCCGCGTGTGGCGCGGGCCGGCCAATAGCGGCAGTTGGAGTGCAAGCAACGCGATCAGCCCGATCCTTTCGAGCGGAGCTACCGGCGTTCCCTGCAATGGCAATGGACTCATCCGCTCCATCGCCGCCTTGGCGCTCACCCCCAGCAGCGAAGTCATCTACGTCGGTATGTATGGCGCAGCCAGCAATGGCGGCAACTTGCCGGGCCACATTCTGAGCGCGACCCTCGATCTGACCTCCGGCGTCGCGCCCGTGTGGCACGATCTCACGCTGAATCCCGTTCTCAACAATCCTCATCCGTTGAACTTCGAAAACTTTGACATTTCCAGCATTGTCATCGACACGCACGACCCCACAGGCAACACCGTCTACGTAACGGTGGAAGGCACCGATAATCCTTACGAAAGGCTCCAGGTGGTATACCGCTCGACGAATGGAGGAGCCACATGGAACAGCATTTCAGCGAATTTGCCCATCGCGCCGGCCAACAGCCTTGCCGTCGATCCGCAGAATGCGAACACGGTATATGTCGCCACTGACCAGGGAGTGTACTTCACAACCGAAGTTGCGAGCTGTGCGCAATCCCTTTCCAACTGCTGGTCGGTGTTTGGTTCCGGCTTGCCCAGCGCTCCGGCCGTTGCTCTAAGCGCCGCTCCCAGCTCTTCTTCCGCGCAAGTTCTGGTGGCAGCCACGTACGGGCGCGGCCTCTGGCAAGCTCCGCTATGGAGCGCAGGAACGGGCATCACTGTCGCAGCCGCCAGCCCCTCGACTCTCGCTTTTCCCAGTCAGGTTTTTGACACTTCCAGTAGTCCACTGACCATTGCGCTCAACAACACCGGCGATCTCGCGCTCGCGGTCTCGTCCATTTCGATGACCGGAGATTTCAGCGAAACCGACAACTGTGTGAAAGCGTCCGTTGCGGTGGGCGCGGCATGCGACCTCCAGGTAACATTCACGCCGCAATCCACGGGCCCGCTGAGCGGGGAAATGACCATCTTTGCCAACGTCTACGGCGGACAGTTGGCGATCGACCTGACCGGAACCGGCTCGCCCGCAGGCGTCGTAAGCCTGACCCCCGCGTCCGTACCCTTCGGCCAGGTAGAAGTTGGAACCGTGTCAGCGCCGCTCCAGGTCTCAGCGGCGAACAGCAGTGCGACGGCGATTCCCTTGAGCAGCATCTCCATCACCCCGCCGTTCATCCTCACTGCCAACTCCTGCGGCACATCCAGCCTGACCGCAAACTCCGTCTGCCAGGTGCAAGTAGAATTTGCGCCGACCCAGGATGGCCCCGCGTCTGGACTGCTGACATTGACGGATGGTGCGGGCACGCAATCCGTGGAACTGAGCGGAACGGGAATCGCTCCGCCCGCCGACGTCCTCAATCCCACATCGCTTTCGTTTCCGCCAACCTCGGAGGGCCAGTTCTCCGCCGCGGAGAATGTGACGCTGACAAATTCCGGCGGCGTGCCGCTGACTTCGATCTCCATCTCGGCCAGCCCCCAATTCCAGGTGTCAGGCACTTGCGGAACGCAACTGGCGGCGGGCGCAGTCTGCACCATCAGCGTGAACTTTGCACCCTCTCAGGTAGGCGCGGTCACCGGCACATTGACGATTGCCGACGCGCTGCGCACGCAGACCGTGGCCTTGAGCGGCTCAGGGCTTTCGCCGGCCGCCTTCAGCATCAGCCCTTCCAGCCTGACCTTCACCAACCAGCAGCCAGGCGTGCCCAGCGCCCCGCAAACGCTCACCATTGGCAATATCGGCGGATCGCCTCTGGCCAACATAGGGTTTTCCATCACTGGCGCCGCGGCGTCCAGCTACGCCATCGACGGCACCAACTGCGGGACGCTGCTCAACAACGGAAGCAGTTGCACCGTCCAGATCGTCTTCACGCCCAGCGCGACAGGCGTCATCGCGGCCACATTCGTGGTCTCTACTTCCACCTTGGGAGTTGCCCCAGCTTCGGTTCCGCTCAATGGTTCGGGCCAGCTGGCTGCCGGTCTGGCCACAAATCCCTCTCAGATCGCATTTCCCGTAGTTGCAGCGGGTCAGTCCAGCACCGCTCAGCCGGTGACCATCACAAATTCCTCCAATTACGCCATCGCTTCTATCGCGCTCGCCGCGCAAGCGCCTTTCGGCATCTCGCAGAATACGTGCACGGGCGTCCTTGCTGCGGGCGCTAACTGCACCGCCTTGGTTGTTTTTCAGCCCGGCGTCGGTGGCTCCGCTTCGGGATCGCTCACCGTCACTTCCTCCGCCGTTTCCACGCCAGCCACTGTAGCGCTTTCGGGAACCGGATTCGATTTCACCGTGGCGATCACCGGCTCAACTACCCAGACTGTCGCAAGTGGGCAACAAGCCACGTACACAATGGTCATTTCGCCCGTCGGCTCCGGCGCCACCTTTGCTTTTTCCTGCGGCACGCTGCCTGCGAACGCGCTTTGCCTCTTTAGTCCCGCCAACGAGACGCTCAGCGCCGGCGTCCTGGGCGACGTAGCGGTCGAAATCTCCACGGGCAACGCATTGGCGGCTGGTCTCGAAAAATCCGGCACGGCCAAACCAAAGACCGCGAAGCCCGGATTCAACCGATTCGGCTTCGGGTTCGCGCTGCCGCTGGCCTGCGGGTTGTTCGTGCTTCCTTTTGCGGTTCGCAGGCGCCGCAATCTTTTCTTGCTCGTCCTGCTGGCTGCGTTTTTCGTGGGCGGTGTCTCCAGCTGCACCAGTTCCGGCGGAGGCTCGGGCGGAGGTTCAAGCGGCAGCGGCGGCGGCTCCAATACGGCGCCGGGCACATACACAATTCCAGTCAGCGTCACGTCCATGGGCATCTCGCAATCGGTGAATTTGACTCTGACAGTCGACTGAAAACCGTGCATTTCGCGATCATCAAACCGCTATACTTGAGTTTCGAGACGAACACCAAAATGTCAGAAAAAGTAACCGTCGAAGACGTTCAACGCGTGGCCGAATTGGCTCATCTGGAACTCGCGCCAGAGGAGACAGGGCCGATGGTACGCGACCTGAATGCCATCCTCGACTACGTCGCCGAGCTCAATGAGCTGGATACGTCGAACGTCTTGCCCCTCGCCCAGATGAGCGAGGTTACTGGCGATGGCATCGCCGCTCTCCGCCCCGACCAGGTGGGGCCTTCGCTCAATCGCGCAGTTGTCATGCAGCAGGCGCCGGAGACCGATCTGGCTTTTTTCAAGGTGCCCAAAGTCATCGAACGATAAAACAGAGCCCCGTCCACCGGAACGGGCCCCCGGAACGAACATCGATACGAAGAGGGAAATCCGAATTGCCGAACGAGACCATAACCGCTGAGAGCTTTGACGAACGGCCCAAAGCGCTTGCCGCTCTCCGCGCGGAGATCGCCGCCGGCCGCACCAAAGCCGCCGATCTCGCCGCCCAATACTACGAGCGAATCGAGAAGCTCAACCCGCGGCTGAACGTCTACCTGAGCCTCACCAAAGAGCGTGCATTCGAGCAGGCCGCGCGTATTGACGCGATGGCCGCCAAGGGCGACCCGCTCCCGCCGCTCGCCGGCATTCCCGTGGGCGTTAAGGATGTTCTCGTCACGCAGGGTGCGCCGTCGACGGCTGGCTCCAAAATCCTTCAAGGCTATCGTCCGCCCTACGATTGCACAGCCGTCGCAAGGCTTGAGGCCGCTGGCGCGGTGCTGCTGGGCAAGACCAACTGCGACGAGTTTGCCATGGGCTCCTCCAACGAGAACTCCGCTTACGGGCCAGTGCGCAATCCCGTCGATCCGGAGCGCGTTCCCGGCGGCTCCAGCGGCGGCTCGGCAGCGGCCGTAGCAGCCAACCTGGCCGTGGCCACGCTGGGAACCGACACCGGCGGCTCTATTCGCCAGCCGGCAAGCTTTTGCGGTGTGGTCGGCGTTCTGCCCACCTATGGCCGTGTCTCGCGGTACGGCCTTATCGCCTTTGCCTCTTCGCTCGACCGCATCGGCCCCCTTGCCGCGAACGTTCACGATGCCGCCACGCTACTGAGCGTCATCGCCGGCCATGACCCCTGCGACGCAACCAGTTCCCCGGCTCCGGTGCCGGACTTTGCCGCGGAAAGCGACAAGCCTGCCGCTGGCCTGCGCATCGGCGTGCCGGCCGAGTACTTCGCCGAGGGACTCGATCCCGAGGTTCGCGCCGCTGTCGAAAAGGGAATTGCCGCGCTTGAGGCCGCCGGCTGCATCATCAAGCCCATCGCGTTGCCGCATACCAAATACGCCGTACCCACCTACTATCTGGTCGCGACGGCCGAAGCCAGCGCTAATCTCGCCCGGTTTGACGGCGTGCGTTATGGCTACCGTTCGCCAAACTCATCCACGCTCTCCGGCATGTACTCGCATTCGCGCGACGAGGGCTTCGGCGCCGAGGTCAAGCGCCGCATC
>CAYOVE010000169.1:0-7239 GCA_964407295.1 uncultured Occallatibacter sp. | reverse complement strand
CGCGGAACGGCGCGGCCACCTTGTTCTTGACGATCTTGACCTTGGTGCGCGAGCCCACAACCGTGTCGCCTTCTTTGACGGCGGCGATGCGGCGGATATCGATGCGGACCGAAGAATAGAACTTGAGCGCGCGGCCGCCGGTCGTGGTTTCAGGATTACCGAACATGACGCCGATCTTCTCGCGAATCTGATTAATGAAAATAAGAGCGGTGCGGGACTTCGAAACCGTTCCGGTCAGCTTGCGCAGCGCCTGCGACATGAGCCGCGCCTGCAGGCCCATGTGCGAGTCACCCATCTCGCCGTCAAGCTCGGCCTTGGGAACCAGCGCGGCCACCGAATCGACGACCAGCACGTCGATCGCGCCCGAGCGCACAAGAGCTTCGGTGATCTCGAGCGCCTGTTCGCCGCTATCCGGCTGTGAGACGAGCAGATTGTCGACGTCAACGCCGAGCTTTTTGGCATAGCCGGGATCGAGCGCGTGCTCCGCATCGACAAAGGCCGCCAATCCGCCGGCGCGCTGGGCCTCGGCGATGATCTGCAAAGTGATGGTGGTCTTGCCTGAAGACTCCGGTCCGAAGACCTCAGTAACCCTGCCGCGCGGAACGCCGCCCACGCCGAGCGCCGCGTCGAAACTGATCGAGCCGGTCGATATGACGGCAATCGGCAGCAGCGCCTCGCGGGAACCGAGGCGAACAATCGACCCCTTCCCGAACTGTTTTTCGATCTGTGCAAGGGCAAGTTCTACCGCTTTGGCGCGGTCGTCAACGATGGCCATTGGGAGGGCTCCTCAAGAAAGTGCTCGCCCGCCAAATCTCATGCTTTCATGGCAAGAAACGGCGAGGGGCTTCATTGGATTTCGAAGGGATTGTAGCAGGATGAGACATTGAAAGACAGGAGAAAATAGCGAAGAAAGAGAGAAAATTCGAGGAATGGGCCAAGACCTGTGCGAGCAGTCACAATTGAAGGCCTTGTTTTGCACAGGTTTAGCAGTAATGCATCAAATAGTTGTAGCAGCATCAAATCCTCAATAATGCATCATTAGTTGAACTTTGCATCAAATCTACAATTGATGCAGAATGGAGGCTATGAGAACTACACTCACCCTCGACGACGACGTGCACGAGTTTGCGACCTACTATGCCAACGCAAAAGGAATCACTCTCAGCGCGGCAATGAACGAGCTTGTTCGCAAAGCCGAGACCGCGCCGGCACCCGAACCGCAGATCCGTCGAGCTCCCGACGGTTTCCCCGTTCTCCCTCCCAGCGGCCGCGTAATTACAAGTGAAATGGTGAAGCAGCTAGAGGAGGAGGAGTTTGATCCGCGGAAACTTGCTTGACCTCAATGTCTTGATTGCGTTGACAGACGAAACTCACCAGCATCATCGCCAGGCAAAGAAATGGATGCGCGCCTTGGCAGGGGAAAGGTGGGGAGTTTGTCCCCTCACCGAGAGCGGATACCTCCGCATTACGACAAACCCTCTCATGCATTCCGGTAATCGTACGCTGACGAATAGCTCAGCGGTGCTTCAGGATTTGATTGACCAGCCAGGGTATTCGTATTGGCCGATCACAGAAAGCTGGGCTGTCCTGACAGCGCCCTTCGCTTCCCGCATCTTCGGTCATCAACAGATGACGGTTGCCTACCTGCTTGGGCTGGCAATCAGGGAGAATGGCGTCCTCGTTACGTTTGATCGGGGATTGAAGTACCTCGCGGGGCCTGAGTTCCGCGACCATCTGCTGATTCTGGAATAGCACCGCTCAGACGGTGTAGGCGCCCACCCGCGTTTCCTTGGCCGTTAGCGCGTCGCACTTGCGATCCAGCACCTCATACTCGCCATCATGATCTTTGCGGAAGGCGCGAAAAGCCTGTTCGCTGCTCCAGCGGTCGATGGTCAGGTAGTTCCCCGGAACATAAGCGTCGCGGAGCAGTTCGGTTCCCAGGTACTCGGGCGAGGTGCGGAATAGTTGCGCCCAGGCTCCATCGGCCCCGTAAGCGGCCTCAAAGCCGGCCACTTTGTCTTCAGCAATCTCAAACTGCCAGACCACAACAAACATGTGAACCTCAATGGTCTCTTTATGGTAGCGCAGCCGCTTTCCCTCGCAAATTCGCCCACTGACTTGCTGACTCGCTGGTGACCGACGTGCTGGGTGCCCCGGCTTTGCCTAAAAACTACACTTCTCGAGCGACTTTATGGGCAGCACGAAGGTTTTTAGGGCAATGTTCCCCCCATGGCTCCGCCCGCATCGGATGGTCCGGCGGCGGCAGGCCGGGGCTGATATTGCCGAAAGAGTAACTTCCGCATAGCCGGTCAACCGGGCGTAACATGAATCGCATGCACCGCGGTCGGATTTTGGCCGTCTCCACTTTAGGGAATGTGACCTTGAGACAGTTCGCGCGAATACTGGCGCCGCTTTGCGTTTTGCTTTCAATTGCAAGACTTGGTGCGCAGACAAGTCCGGTTGAAGCCCCTTTGGTATTCACGATAGATATGCAGGACGGCTCGCCTCGCGCGCACCTGACTTTACGAAATCGTTCGAATACCCCGGTCCATGTGCTTCTGGGAGTCAGGAATAGCCTGAACGAAGACCTGGATGCTATCTCCTTTATATTTGTGGATGCTGGGGGACAAAGGATCCCCATCGTTTTGATCGGCAATGCATTGGAGGGCAACGTCGGATCGGTGGATGAAGTGATCGACCCTGGCAAAGAATGGCAGAGAGACATGAAGATCTCCGAGTTCATGGTCTTCAAGGACCCCGCTAATCCCTCCCCGGTTGACCAGCTGCCTGCAGGCTCTTATACCGTCTATGGCATTTTCAAAGGGGACTCCGTGAACTGGCCACCGCATAGTCCGCCATATTGGGTAGGGACCGTTCAATCAGCACCAGTCCGGTACGTCATCTCGAGGTGAATCGCGCCGGTCACCGCGCTGCACGCGCCCCATCCTCCTTTCGGGGCTCACGCAGCTGCACTCGCGTTTCATAAGTGGTGTAATGTCCGGTTGGTCGACTATCCGTCAGTGACCCCTCGGTAAACATCCCTTTCCCCCTCTTCCCCGGTGGCGGGTGCCCCGGTCCCTCGCCCTCGGGGACCGGGAATCTCCCGCCGACTCGCCAGCCATCTCATATTCTGGTACGCCGTCTCTTTATCGGGCGCATACTGATAATGGTCCGATCTATGAAGGAGTAACCTTCCCCTTAGGCCTCCTTTTGCCGCTCCGGCCGCTCGACTTGCTCGACAATTGACAAGGGTTTTTGACGAGGCATGCTAACGCATGGTCTATGACTCGCGCGCCGCATCGAATGCGGCGACTATACAGGCCACGGGCGCTCCAGGCTCGTTCTCCGCGCACTCCAGCGCCGCCGCCGCAAACTGAAAAGACTGAACGGAAAAGATTGAACCAGGATTCAACACCAGGCTTCAATGTGAGGGAACTATGAAAGCTCGCTATCCAGGCATTCGCGTTACCGCCAACGGGAACCAGCTCGTCAGCTACCACACTGAGACGCGCATCGCCGACGCCGGCGTTTTCTATCCCATCACTCCGTCTACTGAAGGCGGCGAGCTTTTCCAGCAAGCCTATGCCGAAGGCAAGCTGAATGTGTTTGGCTCGAACACGATCGCGATTGAGACCGAAGGCGAGCACGCGGCTCAGGGCGGAGCCATTGCGCATTCGGTTTGCGGCAAGCGCGTGGTGAACTTCACATCCGGTCAGGGAGTGGTCTACGGCGTTGAGCAGTACTACCACGCGCCGGGCAAAGCTTCCACCATGGTGCTGGAGGTTGGCGCGCGCGCGCTCACCAAGCACGCCCTCAACGTTCACTGCGGCCACGACGATATTTATGGAGCGCTCGACACTGGCTGGATCATGCTCTTCGGCAAGGATGCGCAGCAGGCCGCCGATCAGGCGTTGATCCTGCGTCGCGTGACCGAGCTCTCGCTCACGCCGGGCATGAACATCATGGACGGCTTCCTCACCACGCACCTGGAGCGCACGTTTTACAAGCATGAATCCGATCTGATCCGCGAGTATCTCGGCGCGCCCGACGACATCATCGACTGCCCGACCGAGGCGCAGCGCGTTCTGTTTGGGCCCACTCGCCGCCGCGTTCCCAAGATGATGGATCTCGCCAACCCCATCCTGCTCGGGCCGGTTCAGAACCAGGAACACTACATGCAAGGAATCGTGGCGCGGCGCAACAACTTTGCCGAGCCGATCCTTGCGTTTCTTGAAGCTGCCTACAAGGATTTTGGCGAGCTCACCGGCCGGCGCTATGGCCTGGTTACCGAATACAAGACTCAAGATGCGGACACGGTCTTCGTCTCGCTCGGATCGGCCGCGGAAAACATCGAGGCCGCGGTGGACTACCTGCGCCAGACGCGCAATTCCAGCGTGGGATCCGTCCACGTCAACGTGATTCGTCCCTTCCCTGAGGCCGCAATCGTCGCGGCGCTCAAGGGCAAGAAGAACGTCATCATTCTTGAGCGGACCGATGAAGCGCTCTCCGGCGACAACCCGCTTGGCCGCGACATTCGCACCGCATTCTCAAAGGCGTTGCAGGGAACGGAAGGTTTGCCGTCGATCACCCTCGCCGAAGTCCCGCGCTTCATCGGCGGCAGCTACGGCCTGGGCTCGCGCGACTTCCGTCCCGAGCACATCATTGGAGCCTTCGAGTTCGCCACTGCCGGCCGCGCGCGCAAAGACGGCAAGACGGCAGCCGACGACATCAACTTCATTGTCCTCGGAATCGACCATCCCTATTCGGTCGTCGCCGATGAAACGCCTTCGCTGCTTCCGGCCGGCGCGGTGGCCGTGCGCTTTCACTCCATCGGTGGATGGGGCGCCATTACAACGGGCAAGAACCTGGGCGCGATTCTCGGCGACTTGAACGATCTGCTCTTTGAGCGCGATGGATTGAAGGACGACCTTGGCAATCCCAAGGAAGTCATTCACGTCAGCGCCAATCCAAAGTACGGTTCAGAAAAGAAGGGCGCGCCCACCAGCTACTTCATGGTCGCGGCCAAAGACCGCATTCGCGTCAACTGCGACCTGCGCCACGTGACCGTCGTTCTCTGTTGCGACCCCAAGGCGTTCACGCACACCAATCCGCTTGATGGCATGCAGGAGGGCGGCAGCCTGGTTTGGGAGTCAGACGTAGACGGCGAGAGCGCATGGAAGAATCTGCCCATCTGGGCGCGCCAGCAAATCATCCAGAAAAAGATTCGCGTGTTCACGCTGCCCGGTTTCGAAATCGCGCGCAATGCCACCGACCGCGCCGATCTGCAACTGCGCATGCAGGGCAATGCGTTTCTCGGAGCGTTTTTTGCCGTCAGCCCCATGCTGCAGGAGTTTGGCATCACGCAGGAGCAGTTCCGCGACGTTGTGTTCAAGCAGTACGTCAAGAAGTTCGGCAAGCTCGGCGACGCAGTCGTGAAGTCGAACATGGAAGTCATGCTCCAGGGTTTCGAACGCGTGAAAGAGATCGCCATCGGCGACGTCGCGGCAGCCGACCACTCCAGCCTGCGCGGACAGGCCTTGCTGCCGATCCTGGCGCAGGCGCCGGCTTTCGTCGAAGTAGGTGCAAGCGCCGTGCCCGGAATGCGCCGCAGCATTGCGGCTCCCGCCGGACAAGGGCCCCGCACGCCGATTTCTCAAATCAACGTTTTCGATGCGGAGTTCCGCTCGCACTTCGGTTACAATCAGCCGGCCACGCCGCTCTCCGCAATGGGCGTCATCGCCGCGGGAACAGGCGACACCGCTTCAAAGTACGTTGCGCGCCGCGAGACGCCGCTTTACATTGCGGAAAACTGCACCCAGTGCATGGAATGCATCTCGGTTTGCCCGGATACGGCCCTCCCCAACTGCTCACAGGACCTGAGCACGCTGCTCGGCACCGCGGTCACCCGCTACGTCGCCGATCCAGTCGAGCGCAGAAAGATGCTCGACAAGCTGCCCGAGATTGACAAACTCACGCGCCAGCGCATGTTGGCTGAGATCAAGACCGGAACGCCGCTCCCCACCATCATTCGCGAGGTCACCGAGTCGGTTGACGGTTTCTCGGCGGAAGCCAAAGCCCAGTTCTTTTCAATCGTCGACAAGGTGCCGATGGCTTACCAGAAGGTGAATGCCATCTTCTCGTCGCCGGAGCGCAAGGCGCCTGGTTCCGGTGGTATCTTCTCGATTTTTGTGAGTGACCTGTGCAAAGGCTGCGCGGCCTGCGTCACGGCCTGCGGCGACCACATGGCGCTCAAGATGGTGCAGGAGACTGAAGAGGTGAACGCCGAGCACGAAACCGGCACGGCCTTCCTGAACCTGCTGCCAGACACCGCGCAGAAGTATCTTGGCCTTTACAACGGCGCCAACCCGGCGGATTCAAAGACGGCCACGCTGCGCAACATGCTGATGGTTCGGACCAACTACGACGCGCTGGTTGCCGGCGACGGCGCCTGCGCCGGCTGCGGCGAGAAGAGCGTGCTGCGCTCCATTGCAGCCGTCACTGAAGCGTACATGCGCCCTGTTTACCACGCCAAGAGCGACCGTTTTATCGCGAAGGCCGGCGAGTTGGAGAAAACCGGCGCGGCAAAGCTCGCGGCAATCAAGGAAAGCTGCCCGGAGGATTACGACCGCCTGCGCCAGGCTATTGCGCACCTGGTCATGGGCCTCGGCGGCGAAGACACGAAGGACACGAAGACGCGCATTGCGGCGTACGAAGCCGAGCACGGCGCAATCACCGACGCGCAGCTTGTCGAAGCCATTGCCGCGGTGCTGCTCACCGAGGCCTTCAACCACAAGAATCTTCAGCCCATCGACGGACGCCTGGCCAACGGCATGAGCGTGATGGCGATGGCCGCGCACACGGGCTGCAACACGGTCTACGGTTCCACCGCGCCCAACAATCCGCATCCTTATCCGTGGATGAACTCGCTCTTCCAGGATGGCGTGACAGTGGGCTGGCTCATGGGCGAAAGCTTCATCGTCGACCACTCACGGCGCTCCGTGCTTCCCGAGCGGCTCGCCGACATTCTGCTCACGCGAGAAGCAGGGTCGCCCGCGGATAACAACTTGTCCGTGGGATCGGAATCGAAGTGGTTCAGCGCCGAAGAGTACTACCACTTCACGCACTTTACTGATGCGCTCATGACCGACCAGGAGATCGTCGAGTTGCCCAAAGTCTGGGTGGTAGGCGGCGACGGCGGCATCGGCGACATCGGCTACCAGAACACCTCAAAGGTGATGT
>CAYOVE010000168.1:0-7278 GCA_964407295.1 uncultured Occallatibacter sp. | reverse complement strand
GCGATTTAGCATCCAGATGTGCCTAACCTCAGCGATCAAGTGCAGTATGTGCGCGGCGTCGGTCCCACCGTCGCCAAAATGCTCGCCGAAAAAGGCATCCTGACCGCCGAAGACCTGCTCTATCACCTTCCTTTCCGCTATGAGGACCGCCAGAACCCGGTCAGCCTCGATGAACTAAAGCCCGGCGAAGTGGCCAGCGTGATCGGCGAAGTGCGCGGCTCGGCTCTGTTGCGCACGCGCCGCATGCCGCTCTTCGAGCTCACCGTCGGACAGGGCCGCCACGCGCTCAAATGCGTCTGGTTTAATGCGCCTTATCTCAAAGACAAATTCCTGGCCGGGCAAACCGTCGCGGTCTACGGCAAGGTCGAGCCGTCGCGCTCCACCACCAACTTCAAAATGATCCAGCCGCAGTTCGAGATCCTGCCCGACGCGACCGCCGACGCCGAAACGCAGATGCTTGAAGTAGGCCGCATCACGCCCGTCTACGAGTCGCTCGGCGGCAGCCGCCTGGCTTCGCGCTGGCAGCGCCGCGTGATCTTCAACCTGCTTGAATCGATGCGCGGCACGGTGCCGGAGTGCCTGCCCCAATCGATGCTCGCACGGCTCGACTTTCCCGATCGCGAAACGGCACTGCGCGAGGTCCACTTCCCGCCGGAAGGCACGCCATTCCCGGAGTTGCAGAGCTTTTCGACACCCGCCCATCGCCGCCTCATCTTCGAAGAATTCTTCTTCCTCGAGCTGGGCCTGGAGCTCAAGCGTCGGCGCATGAAAGAGCGCATCGGCGTGGCCTTCGCCACCAATGACAAAGTGCGCGAGGCGATTCGCGAGGTCCTTCCCTTTCATCCCACGTCCGCCCAGAAGCGCGCACTCGGCGAAATCGTCGCCGACATGCGCGCGTCTCACCCCATGCGGCGTTTGCTGCAGGGCGATGTGGGTTCGGGCAAGACGATTGTCGCGTTTCAGGCCATGCTCGTGGCCATGGAAAACGGCTACCAGGCGGCGCTGATGGCGCCTACCGAGATTCTCGCCACGCAACATTACCTCGCCGCGCGCAAACTGTTGGAGCGCTCCAGCCGCAAGCCGCGCATCGTGCTCCTCACCGGCTCGCTCGACGAAGACCGCAAGCGAACCAATCGCGGCCTCATCAACCGCGGTGAGGCCAACCTGATCATCGGCACGCACGCGCTCATCGAGGAAAAAGTCGAGTTCGACCGGCTGGGCCTGGTCGTCGTTGACGAGCAGCACCGTTTCGGCGTAGTGCAGCGCTTCAAGCTGATGAAGAAACCCAATCAGCCCGAGCCCGACGTGCTGGTGATGACGGCCACTCCCATTCCGCGCACGCTCGCGCTTTCGCTCTACGGCGACCTGGACCTGAGCACGCTCGACGAGTTGCCGCCGGGGCGCATGCCCATCGTTACGCGGCGCATGCCCGGCGAGCGTGCCGATGAAGTGTGGGACTTTGTGCGCAAGCAGGTGGCGCAGGGCCGCCAGGCCTACATCGTCTACCCGGTCATCGAAGGATCGAAGGACGATCAGCCCGAGCTTGATTTCTCGCGCGACGAAACAGCAGCAGCCTCGCATCCCGCGCCTCTGAGTCCACGAAAGAAAAGCAGCAAATCGGCCAGCCTCTTCCCATCTTTGGCAAAGGAAGCCGCCCCAACCGCGAAATCGGGCCTCAAGTCCGCCGTTGAAATGCACGAAAAACTCCGCAAGGGTCCTTTCGCCGGGTTGCGCGTGGGCCTGCTCCACGGCCGCCTCGACGCCGACGAAAAGGAAATCATCATGCGCCGTTTTCAGCGTGGCGAGATCGATGTGCTTGTCTCGACCACCGTCATCGAGGTCGGCGTCGACGTGGCCAACGCCACCGTCATGGTGGTGGAGCACGCCGAGCGCTTCGGCCTTGCGCAGTTGCATCAGTTGCGCGGGCGCGTGGGGCGCGGCGCGGCCAAGAGCTACTGCATCCTCGTCACCGGCGAGCGCATCTCCGACCTGGGAGAGGAGCGCCTGAACGCGATGGTCGAAACGCAGGACGGCTTCGAGCTTGCGGACCTCGATCTCAGGCAGCGCGGGCCGGGCGAGTTTTTCGGCACGCGGCAGGCGGGCTTGCCTGACTTCCGCGTGGCGAATCTCCTGCGCGACCGCCAATTATTGGAGCTGGCCAAGAAGGAAGCTGCAAGTTTTGTCCTGGGCCCCGAACCCGCAGTGACTGAATCCGAACGTGCTGCCGTGCGCTCGCAGCTCAAGCAATCGTGGCAGCGCAAATATGGGCTGGTTGAGGCGGGGTGAAGGCTGGCTCTACACCGGCCCGGTCGACTGCATCACATCGGTAATCTCCGGCGGAAACGTCTGAACCTCCAGATCGACGCTGGCGATCTCCGCCCCGCAATCCCGCTGCTGGCTGCGTGTGCACTGGCACAGTTCGGTCAATCGAACGTGCCCGTTTTGGCTCAGCTCCAGCCCCGCCGCAATCAGAATCGTGTAGATGTCCACGCAAGCCTGCCGCTCGAACTCGAACAACATGTTCACCCGCCCGGAGTCGTTCGCGCCGCGGCTCAGCACCCATCCGCCGCAGCCGAGGATGGCGCCGGTCAGCGCCTGCACCAGCCGCGACGGATCTTCGGTGGAGACAGCCTTCATCTGCATCGCCCATGGGATGCTCAATGCCTGCCGCCGTTTTGCTTCCTGCATCCTCATCTTCACGTGCTGTTTATCGGAGTCGCGCCGGGCCGGATGAATCCTGTTGCGGAGTCGAACGGGCATGACCGCCTTTGATACATCCCGGCCAATTCAAGGTGGGCAAAAGCAATCCGCGGTCATTGGAGACCGCTACGAATTCGCCGCGCCGGATTTTCGTTTGCCGGCCCCGTTCAGCAATTCGCCCAGCGCGCGCCGGCGGGAATGTTGTAGCTTGATAATCAAGATGATCGCCGGTTCCGGAATCGATGTGATCGAAATTGCGCGCATCCAACACTCCATGGATCGCTTCGGTGGGCGTTTCCTCGATCGCGTCTACCTTCAGGCGGAACAAGCTTATTGCTCGCGCAAGCGCAACGCGGCGGAGAGCTTTGCTGCGCGCTTTGCCGCCAAGGAGGCCGCAGCCAAGGCGCTCGGCACGGGAATCAGCTTCGGGGTCAACTGGCTGGAGATTGAGGTGGTGCGCGAACCTGGCGGAAAGCCCAGCCTTCGCTTCCACGGTCGCGCCGCGCAAATTGCCGGTCACCTTGGCGTTGTCCGCGCCGCCCTTTCGCTGACTCATACCGCTCAACTCGCCATGGCCAGCGTAGTGCTGGAGGACGGAAAGTAGAGCGGTCCCGCGAAGTCCGGACCCTGAATGCGGGGGTCCATATGCCGCTCAAATCCTGCCGTTTCTGCTATTCTCAAGGCGTTGATTCGCTGAGTTCCCAAGGGGAGAAAAGTGCCGAGCCGCAAAGAGATTCAGTGGTCGCAACTCAAGGTGGGCGCTCTGATTCTGGTCGCCCTTGCCCTGCTGACCGCCATCGTCTTTCTTATGACCTCAGCCTCAGGCGGCATGTTCGCTCGCCGGATCGAGTTGCGCTGTTACTTTCCCAACGCCGGCGGCCTGAAAGACGGCGCAGTGGTTACCCTCGAAGGCGTCACCATAGGCAACGTCATCCGTTTGCGCGTGATCCCCCGGCGCAATCCCAATCCTGTTGAGGTGACCATGCAGGTTGGGGAGAAGTATGGGTACGACCTGCACACCGATTCGCTGGCCTCCATCCAGGCCGCGGGTGTTCTGGGCGATAGTTTTGTCGACATCGACTCCACGCATGCCACGGGACCGCCCGTATCCAACGGCGCTGAACTCCAGCAATCGGGCTCGCCAACCATTCAGTCGGTCATCAATACCAGCCAGGTCTCTATTCAGGAAGTGAACGTGCTGGTGCACAAGATCGAGACCCTCGTCGACACGCTCAACCAGGGCAAAGGCACGGCAGGCGAGTTGCTCAACGATCCAAGGATGGCCAGGAATATCGGATCGATGGTCGCGAACCTGGAAACGATCACCGACAACATCTCGAGCGGCAAAGGAAGCCTGGGCCTGCTGATCAACGACGACACTCTCTACAAGAAACTGAACTCGTCGGTCGATAGTCTGAATTCAATCACCGCAGATCTTCAGGCCGGAAAAGGCACCGCCGGCAAACTCTTGAAGGACGAGACGCTTTATAACAACCTGAATGCAGCGACAGCAAACCTCAACCAGTTGACCGCGCAGATCAACTCTGGCAAGGGGTCGCTCGGCAAACTGGTCAAGGATCCTGATTTTGCACGGAAGCTTGACGAAACGATTACGAATCTCGACGATATTTCGAAGAGCATCAACGGCGGTGAGGGCACGGCTGGCCAGTTGGTCAAGAACCGCTCGCTCTACGATCACCTTGACCAGACTGCGGACCAGGCACAGCAGCTCATCAAGGGCATGCGCGAAGATCCCAAAAAGTATCTCGTGATTCAGTTGAAGCTGTTCTAACGCCCGGAGAACGCCTGAATCTCGAAAACGTACGGAAACGTTGGCCGAGACGTGGCGTATAGTCGCGCTATGAGAGGTCATTTCCTTCCCAGGGTTCTAGTTCTTGGAGCTGCGGCTTTCCTTCTGGCCACTGCCTGCACGTTCCTCGAACAACACGAGCCATCTCCGGCAATCGTGGCCGCTGCCACGGATTTTGCGCCGGCCTATGCGCCCAATGGAGACATGCTGTCACCCACAAACTACCGAGAATGGATCTACCTATCCACCGGCATCGGCATGAGCTATTTCCCTACGCCGGCTGACTCGCCCGCATTCGACAATGTGTTCGTTGAACCCGCGGCCTATCGCAGTTTTATGGCCACTGGAACCTGGCCCGACAAGACAGTGATGGTGCTGGAATCGCGCAGGGCCGAAAGCAAGGGATCGATCAATCAGAGCGGTCACTATCAAAGCACGGACGTGATGGGGATTGAAGTGCACGTGAAGGATGTTGCGCGCTTTCCCGGCGGATGGGCATTCTTCGACTTTGCATCGCCGACCGAAAATGGCAAAGTCCTTCCGCCATCGGCCTCTTGCTACTCATGCCATCAGCAGCACGCAGCGGTCGACACCACATTTGTGCAGTTTTACCCGACCTTGTTGCCGATTGCGCGGGATAAGAAAACGCTAAGCGACGCCTTCTTGAAGGATGAGGCCGCACGGGCTGCTGGCAGATAGCTCACGCCGCCGCATTGCCCCTGAAGATTCTCCAGAACTCCACGAACGCCTTCAGCCGCACCACCTGGAAGAAGTCGTCGGCAACCAGGAAGAACAGCCCCGATGCTGCTACGACCCAATGCATCGCGCCAGGGCCCAATTCGTCGCTGAAGGGCAACGGCGCGGCAGAGAAGACCATTGCCACCACAAGCAGCGCAAGCTTCACAATGCCAAGCACCAGGTTAATCTCCACGAGCTTGCTGGTGAAGGGGCGTCCTAGCCTAAAAGCTCCTCCAAGACCTGAGACCATGGAATGGTCAAGCAAAAGGAGAATCGGCGCGATCGTCAGCGCCCAACTCGTCAGCGCGAAGGCCGTAAAGAATCCCAGCGTCAAAAAGATGGCCCAGATGAAGTAGCCAATCAGATCGGGTTCTCCGGCTCCGGCGATATGCGTAGAGGCTACCCATAGCATTGAACCGGCCCAGCCCCACATGGCGAGTCCCAGCAGAGCGAGCCACGCACCTTGCAGCCAGATCATCGCGATCGGTCGAAACGGAACGCGAGGTTCCATCCGCATGATCAGAAGATTGCGGCCCACCCCGGAAACGACCATCCAGACCAGAGCCGCGGCCGGCAGCAACCAGCGCAACACCGCGTCTACATGAGGCCCATAGAACGCCGCAACATTCGAGATCTGCACCGCTGCGACCCATGGATTCTGCGTGTCGATGGAGCTGGCGCCCGAATTTTCCAGCGGATAGGCCGCAAGAATCTGCTGGACTTGCTGCCAGCAAACGAGCAGAAACGGAATTCCGAACAGCCAGCGCCAGGCAATCTCAATCGCTGCAAGCGATGGACGCCGGACAACCTCGCCCATGTGCTCCACCAGCAACTGCGTCCCGCGCACTGGAGCGTTGCCGTGATCCACTGCCACAGAGGCTGTCCTCACTTCACGACCAAATTGACGGCTCTGCCCGGCACGACGATGACTTTCAAAACGGTCTTGCCCTCAATGCGAGCCTTGACTTTCTCGTCGGCCAGCGCCGCGGCCTCCATTGTCTTGGCATCTGCGCCGGCCGCCATGCGCACCACCGCTGCCAGCTTGCCGTTGATCTGCACTGGAATCTCGATCTCGTCTTCCCTGGCCAACTCGGGATCGCTCTTGGGCCAAGGCGCGCGAAGAATTGCGCCCTCCTCGCCGAGTTGCTCCCACATCTCCGCAGCCAGAAACGGCGCGAACGGCGCCAGCAACAAGACTAACGAGCGCAGCAGCTCAAGCACGACCGGCGCTGGGATCTCGCCTGTCGCAAGTTGCGCATCAGCGTCCTGAATCTCGTTGACTAGCTCCATGATCGCCGCCACGTCCGTATTGAAGTGCCAGCGGCCCTCGAAATCCTGCGTGATCTTGGCGATCGTCTGATGCAGCTTTCGCAAGAGCTTGAGCGAAGGCCCCGACCGCGCATCAGCTTTCTTCCCGCCAGTCGCGCGAGCCACTGGGGCGTACTTCGTTACGATCCGCCAGACACGCCCAAGAAAACGGCTCACTCCGGCGACGCCGTCCTCCTGCCAGTCAAGATCGCGATCAGGTGGCGCGGCAAAAAGCGAATACATGCGTGCCGAGTCGGCCCCGTAGCGCGCCACCATGTCGTCGGGCGAAACCACGTTGCCCTTCGACTTCGACATCTTCGCGCCGTCTTTAATCACCATGCCCTGCGTGAAGAGCCGCTCAACCGGCTCGTCGTTCTTCACCAGACCCAGGTCGCGCATCACCTTGGTCCAGAAGCGCGAATAAATCAAATGCAGAATGGCGTGCTCCACGCCGCCGATGTATTGGTCGATGGGAAACCAGTAATCCGCGCGCTCTCGTCCAAAGGGAGCAGAAGAATTATGCGCGTCCGTGTAGCGATAGAAGTACCAGCTCGAATCGACGAACGTGTCCATGGTGTCCGTTTCGCGCTTCGCTGGGCCGCCGCACTTGGGGCACGTGGTGTTCACAAACTCCGGCACGCGCGCCAGCGGCGAGCCGCCCTGCTGGGTGATCTCGATCTTGTCGGGCAACAGCACCGGAAGTTGATCGTCTGGAACCGGAA
>CAYOVE010000167.1:0-7326 GCA_964407295.1 uncultured Occallatibacter sp. | reverse complement strand
CGTGCGCCCACCAGCCGCCTTCGCGCGGGGTGTGCGGATCGCCTTCTTTGTCGCTCAATTGGTGATGAACGCGATGCGTCGATACCCAGAAAATCGGTCCGCCCTCAAGCGAGAGAGTGGCGAAAACGGTCATCGTGTATTCCAGCCACTTGGGCACTTTATAGCCGCGATGCGTGAGCAGGCGGTGATAGCACATGCCGATGCCCACATTGATCGCCAGAACATACAGGATGGCCATAACCAGCAGCCGCTGCCAGCTGAAGAGAAAGAGCGCCGCAATCGCGCCCAGGTGAAAAATGGCAATCACCAGCACCATCGGCCAGCTCAATCCATCGCTCACAGCCATCTTTCGGCCCATGCGAATCTGGCGCCATTTGGCAACCGCTTTGGCGGCTACGTTGGCCGCCGTCGACTCGGAAACTGTATTGGACTCGGGAACTTGAGAAGTGGGCTCGGTTGACTCAGTGACAACGGGCTCGTTTGAAGGAACGGTGATTACAGATGCCATGCGAAGGGAAGTCCTTGAGAAGTGTCAATGTGCCCACTTTGTTCTTCTTATTGTATAGGACACCTCGCTGGAACGCGCGGTAGCCACGCGAAAGAGCCCGCAAAAGTACTGCGGGGGAGTGCACAAAGAGCAAATACCCGCTCGTGAAGTTGCCTGATTCTAAAGGTGCCGGAACGCCAGCGTCAGTTGCCACTGGCAGTGGCGATGGCTTGCGGAGCACTCAGAAAGATGCGCCTGGCGTCCCCGCGAAGGACGCGATAAAGGGCAAACTGGCGTTGCGTGCTTCCGCGAAGCTCAAACAGAAGCTCCCCGCGGTTGTCGGCTTCGGCGTCCACGGCATCGATCAGGCGCATGCGCGGCGTCAAGTCCAGGCTCGCGGCGTCGGTTACGTTCTTGGCCAGTACAACGATGCCCCCATAAAGGTCGGGCTGCGCAATCAGCGTCACAAATTTCTCTTGGGCGCCTGTGCCGGCGGTATGCGCTGAGAGCACCAGGGTCGCTCCGCCGTCGTAAGCCAACTGGAAGACGCGGAACTGCTCGACCAGAAGCGGGGCGGGCGGCGGAACGGGTCGAGCGCTTTTGTGCGCTGCGGTGGTTCTGGCCGCTGGCTTGGCCGGTGTCGCGGGCGCCGCGTCAAGCCCCAGCGCGCCTCGTGCAAGATCCTCCATCCCGGCTTTCATTTTGTCTTCGTCGTCGGGATTGGCCCACGTGAAGTTCCAAACGTGCTCCGGACGATCGACCGCGTCGGAAACGGCGACGGTTTGCAGCATATCGATCGGCAGGCCCACGAGGGTCGGAACCATCGGCGCACCGTATCCCGCAAACTTGCCGGGAATGAGATGCGGACGGTCCGGATCGCCGGCACTGGCAACGTCAGAAACATAGCCCCCGTCGTCGTCCTGTTTGTTCTTCTTGAGCTTCGGGCGGCTGGAGTCGTCGGAAGATGCGCTGTCACCGCCGGCGTGAAGTACCGGCCGGTCGGAATCGGGCGCAGGCGCGCTGGAACTTCCGCTCGCGTTCGTGCCGGAACCGTCGCCACTGGAGCCCGAAGTCGATGTGTCGCCCCCCTTGTGCAGCGTCGGACGATCGGGATCGGGAGCCGGCCCGCTCGAGCCCGATCCGGAACCGGAGCCGGAACCCGCTCCGCCGGCGGGATCGTCGGCGTGATGCTTGCGATGCAAAATGGGCACGTCGCTCTGCGCGTCATCGTACTCGTCAACCTTGGCCACCTGCGCCGGAGCAGATTTTGACTTGGGCAGCGGCTTCCACTTGCCGAAGCCGAACCATGC
Organism: uncultured Occallatibacter sp.; assembly: GCA_964407295.1. Lineage (GTDB taxonomy): Bacteria > Acidobacteriota > Terriglobia > Terriglobales > Acidobacteriaceae > Telmatobacter. The sequence goes on along the minus strand of CAYOVE010000167.1, from coordinate 5,529 downwards.
CCCTTGCAACTCCCCCGCGCTATTCACTTCGAATAGCCCCACGGGCTGGCCATCCCGCTGGAGTTGATATTCGACCTCGCTCTGCAACGCGAGCGGCTCCGGCTGGGCTAGATAAACGCCGGCGTCATTCAGGTCCTGGCCGTCGTAAATGCAGATGGGAACCATCCGCCCGGCCTTGGGATGCGTCTCATCTCCCGTCCACTCGTAGACCCCGACCGCGCGCATGTCGGGCGCGTTCGCGTCCGGCTTGGCGACCTGGCCGGGGTACTGCGCAGGCGCGGAGAGGCTGAAAACGAACGCAGCGGCAGCGAGCCCCGCGGCTGCCTTTATCCACAAGCGGTTTTTGCCTTGCAATGACACCTTCAAGTTTCCTCGACAATAATCAAGACTGGCGGCCGCATTGCAGCCCGACCCATCTGCCGCTTTTCGACCCCATCCGTCTTTTGAAAGGATATGCCCCATGAAGCTCAATGAGAAAGTTGCCGACTTTACCCTGCAAACAGATGAAGACAAAACCGTCAGTCTCTCTGACTTTGCCGGCAAGCCGGTGATCCTCTTTTTTTATCCCAAGGCCGACACCCCTGGCTGCACCATTGAGGCCTGCGGCTTCCGCGATACGTTTAAGAAGCTGCTGGCTGCGGGCGCCGTGGTTCTGGGCATCAGCCGCGATACGCCCCGCGAACAGGCCAAGTTCCGGGCGAAGTTCGACCTCCCCTACTCACTCCTATGTGATGTAGACGAGAAAGTGTGCAAACAGTTTGATGTGCTCAAGGAAAAGAACATGTACGGCAAGAAAGTGTTTGGCATTGAGCGGACGACGTTCGTCATCGGCCCGGACCGTACGCTTCTGCACATCTACCCTAAGGTTGTGCCACAGGGCCACGCCGAAGAGGTGCTGGAACTGATCAAGGAATGGAACGAGACACACAAAAAGGCGTGAAGCGGAGAATCGGGTCAGATCGATTGCCCGGCAAACTGCTGAAGCGCACCTTCTTTGAGGGTGCGCCGGAGCACGTCGCACCACGTCTGCTAGGCAAACTGCTGGTCCACAAAACCGCCGCCGGCGTGCTGGCTGGCCGCATCGTCGAGGTCGAGGCTTACCTTGGCCCCCACGACGCCACTCCAGATCCCGCTGCCCACTCGCATCGCGGGCCAACGCCGCGGAACGAAGTCCTATTCGGGCCACCAGGCCACGCGTATGTCTACTTCATCTACGGTCGCTACTACTGCATGAATTTTTCCTGCGAGAAAGAAGGGCACGGCGGGGGTGTGCTGCTGCGCGCGCTGGAGCCCGTGGCCGGATTGGACCAGATGGCGCGCAACCGCAATCTGGCCCCTGGCGCGGAACCGTGCGACCTCACCGGCGGGCCCGGCCGGCTCTGTGAGGCGATGGAAATCAATCGCGAGGCCCACAATGGCCTCGATCTCGCCGACTCCCATTCACCCTTGCAAGTCCGCGACGATGGCATGCGCGTCACGCGCGCGCTGGTCACGCGCCGCATCGGCATCCGGCTCGCTGCGGAACTGCCATTGCGCTTTGCGCTCCCCGGAAACGATTGTGTTTCCGGCCCCAGAAGGATGGAAGGCAAATTGATCTTTATACGCCCGAGCGCCGCAGGTAGACTGTTACGGTAAACAAACCGGGGTTTCAAGAACAAACCCTGAGAGGAACACTGCCCAGTGAAACTCGCTTCCCTGCTCCCACCCGCCGCCGCGGTTGCCCTCATGGCCGCCGCCGTGCTTGCCGCAACCAATGGAGTGCAAGCGTCGCAAGATCAGCCGCAGGCGGCCGCCCCGCCCGCGCAAACTGCTCCCGCGCCGCCCCCTGGACGGCCCATGCGCAACTTGCCGGCGCCAACCAACCTTCAGGTGCTCCCGAAGAATCTGACCGGCGACCAGGTGCACGAAATCATGGAGGGTTTTGCCGGTTCGCTCGGCGTGCACTGCGACTTTTGCCACGCCGCCGACCCCAAGAACCTGATGCCCAACGGACACCCGCGCCTGAACTTCGCCGACGACTCCAAGGATGACAAGAAGATCGCGCGCGTCATGATCTCCATGGTCCAGCGGATCAATGGCGAATACATCAGCAAAACAACGGTCATGGATCCTGACGCGATGGGCATGAAAGTGACGTGCGGAACCTGCCACCGCGGCCACCAAATGCCTGAGGAGTTCGTGCCTCCGCCGGAACACGGGCCGGGCGCGCCGCCAGCTGGGAGCGCACCCCCAGGTCACGATATGCCGGAGCATGACACGCCGCCACCGGCAAAATAGGGCTCCGATCGCGTCAATCTGCCTCAGTGCCATCCCATGTCTCTCCGCCGCGACGGAGGGACATGGGGGCGCATCGTCTTCCCGCCTTCTCTGGCGCGAGTGCGGCCCGATGGCCGGCGCCAATCGCTGGTATACTGAAGATTCGGCAAGGCGATGGCGCGAGGCGCCGTATGCGTTGTGGCTGTTCACGCAGCGCCCGAAAACACTTGAGAAATTTGGAGTTGGACGATGGCACAAACTTGCGATATCTGCGGCAAAGGGCCGCGTTTTGGCAATAATATTTCGCACGCCCACAACATCACCCGGCGGCGCTGGAATGTAAACCTGCAGGCAGTCAAGGCGATCGTAGACGGCACGCCCAAAAAGCTGCGCGTTTGCGCCAGCTGCATCAAAAGCGGCAAAGTCGCCAAGGCGTAATTCCCGCCCGATCCTCACACTGACGCCGCGGATGAAAATCGGCACTCATTTCCAAAGCTCAAAAACCCCGTCCCATGCGGACGGGGTTTTGTTGTGCGCGGAAGTCGCGTCTAGGATCTGAAACAGGTGCGCCGGTCGCGCGAGCCTTACTCGCCCTCTTTTGTGAAGTTGAGGGAAGCCGAGTTGATGCAGTAGCGCAGGCCGGTGGGCCGCGGGCCGTCGGGGAAGACGTGCCCCAGGTGACCGCCGCAGCGTGCACAGGTCACTTCTACGCGCCGCATTCCGTGGCTCGTGTCTTCGTGCTCCACAACCGCTTTCGATCCGGCGGGAATCATGAAACTGGGCCAGCCACATCCGGAGTCGAACTTGGCGCCGCTCATGAAAAGCAGCGCGCCGCACGCCGCACAGTGGTAGTTGCCGGTTTCGTGGTTCTCTGTGAGCAGGCCCGTGAACGGGCGCTCGGTGCCCTTTTCGCGCAGCACGTGATACTGCTGCGGAGTCAGCAGCGTCCGCCACTCGGCGTCGCTGCGAACGACCTTCTCTTCGGAATCGCTCACCTTAACCTCCTGCGGGACGGGGTTCCCCTGGCCGAACCTGTGCGAGCCACTAGCCACATACAAACAGTCACGACCTGACTGAATGATATTCGGTGAGCGGGCCGCTCACACTTCGGCAACGACTTCGATCTCGACCAGCAAATTCCGCGGCAAGCGCGCCACTTCAACCGTGGTGCGCGCGGGCAGCGTTTCGCTGTCGTCTCCAAAATACGATGCGTAGACCGCGTTCATGGCTGCGAAATCGTTCATATCCTTCAGAAAAACCGTCGCCTTCACCACCTGTCCGAGACTGCTGCCGGCTGCCTCCAGAATGGCCTTGAGGTTCTCAAAAACTCGCGCCGTCTGTTCCGTGATTCCGCCGGGCACGGCCTGGCCCGTCACAGGATCCAGAGCCACCTGGCCGGCGGTGAAGATGAAGTTTCCTGCGCGCACACCTTGCGCATAAGGGCCGATCGCCGCAGGCGCGCCGTCGGTGGTGATATTCGAGCGAGTCATGGGTCGATTTTATGACGGCGGGCGAGGGGTCGATTGAGAAAATCGCTTGAACCCGGCAGACTCCGCCGCGAGTTCCAAACGGCCCGGCCAGGAAGTGCAAAGGGGCAATCTCCTGGGAGAGATTGCCCCTCTATGCGACAGGTTTGCTTCGCCCCGAGCGAAAGCTTGCTAGGAGTGGAAAGCTGCCGTCAGGCCGCCGGCGATGGCCATCACCAGCAGCCAATAGGCTGCGTTGATGGCGAACAGATTGGCCCGGCGGTTCTCGGCAATGTGCTGCGTAAAGAGCGGCGGCGCCATAAATCCAAGCCAGCAGATGATGCCAATCTTGGCCCCTACGGAGAAGGTCACGGCATCTACCCAACCGACCACGTGCGCAATCACATACGTGAGCAGCAGGCAGGCGATAAACGAGAAGATCATGGTCATGGCGCCGTTCTTGGGCTTATTGGTCTCGGAAAAGCCGGCCATCGCCAACCATGACTTGCGGAAAATCAGCCCGTACCAGAGAGCTCCAAGGAGCCATTCGATCACGGCCGCAATCACGACAACCATGATGAGGTGGGTGGAAAGCGTCACCAGGGACAGCATCGCGGAATAGCTGACAAAGTGCATTCTTGAATCCTCCACAACGGAATTGTTTCCGGGCTCCCACGCCCGGGCGCCCTTAAGGAACAGGGTTCCCGCGCGATCCGTTTGACAGGAGTCGCCGCAAACACGATGCGGCACAGAGAGAAGCCATGTCAAGGTAAATCAAGGGTTCAGCGCAGAAGTGGTAACTAACACCAATGAGTCATCGAGAGCGCCAAACGGGCTTGCCTACTGGCTGCGGCGCGCCTCGGACCGAGAAACACCGGCGCCGCTTGAGCCGGGCTCTACCGTTTCTTGAGCGATTCAAGCTCGTCGAGAGTACGGGGCCAATCGGAGCCTAGCAGGCGCGATAGGCTGCGGTCGGCTAGGACCTTGCCTCCAGTTTGGCACGTAGCGCAATAGTCGGTCTCATTGTCCGCGTAGCGAATCCTCTGGATAGGGCTGCCGCAGCGCGGGCACGGCTGGCCAAAACGGCCGTGGACAGCCATCTCCGGCCGGAACGCTGTCACGCCTTCAGGAAACTTCTTCCTCGCCTCGGCCGAGAGCCGTTCCATCCAAAGCTCCAGCGTCGATCGCGTAGCGTCGAACAGCCGCTGCCACTCGTCGGGCGTCAGCTTGTGCGTATGCGTAATCGGAGAGAGCTGAGCGGCGTGGAGAATCTCGTCGGAATAGGCGTTTCCCACGCCGCTGATAAGGCGCGGATCGGTGAGGGCGCGTTTGAGCGTGCGGTTCTCGAGCGTCAGCGCGGCGCGGAATTCATCCAGATTCGAGGAAAAAATCTCGACGCCGCCGGGATCGATGTCGCCGAGAGCCTGCTCCCCGCGTAGAAGATGCAAGGACGCGCGCCGCTTCGAGCCGGCCTCCGTCAGGACAAGGCTCCCGTCCGGAAAATCCAGCGCGAGAAGCGCCTGCCGTCCGGAGAGTTTCGCATGCGGCGGTCGCCAATGGAGGCGTCCCGCAATCATGAGATGGATGACGAGCCAGAGTTTCTCCTTGCTTGGTTCGTGACCGTCACCGACGCCAATCGCGATGCGCTTACCGATGCGTCGCAGTTCACTTACCGTTCGGCCTTCAACAGACGCGATGGGCGGATCGACGGTGCGAAGGACAAAGACGCTGGCGATGCGCACGTGCTCGAGCGTCTTGCCGGCGATGCGCAGCTCGAGCGCCGTAATGTAGGCCGTGATGTCAGGCA
>CAYOVE010000166.1:0-7326 GCA_964407295.1 uncultured Occallatibacter sp. | reverse complement strand
TTACGGTGTCCATGGCCACACCCACCACAATCAGCAGTGAAGTGCCGCCAAAGTAGAAATTGACCCCCAAACCATGCGTGGCCCATGCCGGCAAATTCTCAAACAGCCGGCCAATCAGCCATATCTTGTCGAATCGGATGCCCGAAATGAGGAAGGTAGGCACCAGGGAAATAATGATCAGATAAATTGCCCCGACCAGCGTAATCCGGGTCAGGATGTCGTTGATGAAGTCCGATGTGCGCTTGCCGGGCCGGATTCCGGGGATGAACGAGCCCGACTTTCGGAAATTGTCGGCGATATCGTCGGGCTTCATCACGATCGAAACATAGAAATACGCAAAAAAGACGATGCCCAGCATGTAGAGCAGCTCATACCAGGGATAGCCCGGCTGGATGTTCTGCAGGATCGGCTGGAAGAACCGACTGTTCTGCACCCACTCCATCTGCCCCATCATCAGCGGCACCGACAGGATCGAGCTGGCAAAGATCACGGGCATGACGCCGCCCGAATTCACCTTCAGCGGTAGATGGCTGGACTGTCCGCCCATCATGCGCCGGCCGACAATACGCCGAGCGCTTTGGATCGGGATACGACGCTCCGACCGCTCGACAAACACGATGAACGCCACGACGGCGATCATCGCTACGAGCAGCAGCACAATGGCCAGAATCGTCAGCGATCCCCACGCGTTGGACTGAACCTTCTGTGCCAAATCGGCCACGCCGCGCGGAAGACCGGCCACAATGCCGGAGAAGATCAGCAGGCTCATGCCGTTGCCGATACCGCGGTCGGTAATCTGTTCGCCCAGCCACATGATGAAGGCTGTGCCTGCGGTCAGCGTCAGAACGGTCATGAGGTCGAAGCCGATGCCCGGATTGAGCACCAGACCCGGCGAACGCGACAGAATCGCGGCGATGCCAATCGACTGCAGCGCGCCCAGGATCACAGTCAGATATCGGGTCCACTGGGTGATCTTGCGCCGTCCCAGTTCGCCTTCCTTCTGGATACGCGCCAGGGGCTCATACACGACCGTCAGCAGCTGGAAGATGATCGACGCCGTGATGTACGGCATGATACCCAAAGCAAAGATAGTCATGCGGCGCAGCGTTCCGCCGGTGAACAGGTCCATCAGGCCGAGGGAAGTGCCGTTCTGGCCACCGAAGAGCAGTGCCAGCTGGGTGGTATTCACGCCAGGGGTGGGGATCCACGCGCCCAGACGGTAAACGGCAAGGATGCCAAGGGTGAACAGAACGCGCTTGCGCAGGTCCGGGATTCGGAAGATATTGAGGAACTTGTCCAAAATCTGCTGCATGTCAGAGTGTCCGCTTCAGGCGTTGCCGCCGCAATTTCTCTTGATGATGGCCCCATTGTAGGCGGGAACGGCCCGGTTTTGCCCGAAAATCCCAACAGCCGATTCTCAAGCCCCGAGCCGATGCCCCGCCGTGTTCCAGAACACAAGGGTCTACCTGGTTTTGGTGTACAGCACGTGCCGGATGCCCACCTTGCGATGTATCGCCTTTGTCGTCAGGGTGGGGAAGCTCGAACTTAAGCCTTCTCTACGACTACCGCTCCGCCTTCTACCAAAGCTTTGCCCCCGGCCTTCTCGATCTTCTCGGCCGCCGACTTGGAGAACTTGTGGGCATGGATCGTCAGAGCCTTCTTGAGTTCGCCCGATCCCAGAATCTTGATGAGCGCCTTCTTGCTCGAGGCCAGACCCAGCTTTTTGTAGTCGTCCAAGCCGATTTCCTTCACGTCCAGCTCCGCCAGCCGTTCCAGATTGACGACCGTGTACTCGGTGCGGAAGATATTGGTGAAGCCGCGCTTGGGCAGGCGGCGGTGGAGCGGCATCTGGCCGCCTTCAAAACCACGCATCATGTGGGAGCCGGAGCGCGAACGCTGGCCCTTGTGCCCGCGGGTTGAAGTCTTGCCCATGCCGGATCCCATACCGCGACCGACACGCTTGCGCCCGGTGTTGGCTTTCTTGGGCGCGCGTAGATTGGATAGATTCTTTGCCATGATTTCCTCGCTAATAGCGCCGAGGACTGGCCGTCCAGGCCTTCCCCGACTCGCGTTTGCTAGAGAGTGAACCAGCGAAGGAGTGAGAGAGTGAAGGGTTCACTCCTCCACTTCTTCACTAGCTTTCCAGAATGCGGACAAGGTGCGGCACCGTCTTCACCATGCCGCGGACAGACTCGTTGTCTACCCGCTCGACGATCTGGTTCAGCCGGGTAAAGCCCAGGCCTTTGATCACCAGTTTGTGCTTGGTCGGCGTGGAGATCGCGGAGCGGTAGTAGTGAATGCGAATCTTTTTGGTCTCAGCCATGATCAGAGCTCCTCTACTTGCTTGCCGCGGAGGGTCGCGACGTCGGCCTTGTCCCTGAGCTGCACGAGCGCGTCAAATGTTGCTTTGATCACGTTGTGGGGATTCGCGGTACCGAGGCTCTTGGTGAGCACATTCTGCACGCCGGCCGAGGTCATCACCGCGCGCACCGCGCCGCCGGCAATCACGCCCGTACCTTCCGGCGCCGGCTTCAGCAGAACCTGGCCCGAGCCAAAGCGCCCCACCACCTGATGCGGAATGGAGGTTTGGGTCAGGTTCACCTTGACCAGGTTCTTCTTAGCCGACTCAATTCCCTTGCGAATCGCCTGAGGAACCTCTTTGGCCTTGCCCGAACCGTAGCCCACCACGCCCGAACCGGCGTCGCCCACCACCACCAGCGCGGCGAACGACATGTTTTTGCCGCCCTTGACCACCTTGGTCACGCGATTGATGGCCACCACCTGATCCTTCAGGTTGTATTGGTTGGCATCGAGTTTCTTTTTCAAAATCGTCATTGCTCTCTCGTCTCTCCAGTGGACAGTGAACAGCGGTCAGCTTTTCCTATTCCCTAGTCCCTATTCCCTAGTCCCCGTTTTTAGAACTCCAGCCCGGCTTCGCGAGCCGCATCGGCCAGGGCCTTGATGCGCCCGTGATACAAGTAGCCGCCGCGGTCGAAGACCACCTTCTTGATGCCCTGTTTCACAGCCAACTCGGCCACTGCTTTGCCAGTTTCTTTAGCCGCGGCCACGTTCCCGCCGCTCTTCAATTTCAGCGTCAGCGAAGAGGCCGAAACCAACGTCTCGCCCTTCAAGTCATCGATCACCTGCGCGTAGATGTGGCCCAGCGAACGGTAAACGTTCAGCCGCGGCCGCTCCGTGGTTCCGGAAAGCTTGCGGCGAATGCGCTGATGAATGCGCTGACGAATCGCGTTTCTCTTTGTCTCGGTATTCATATCTCTCTCGTTCCTATCAGCGGAGCAGCCCTGCGGCCCCGTTCGGTTATGGTTAGCGGAGCTAGCGGAGTTAGGGAGTTTAGTGGAGTAAGCTTTTCCTAGTCCCTATTCCCTATTCCCTGCCTTTGTTACTTCGCCCCTGTCTTGCCGGCCTTCTTCTTCAGCTTCTCGTCCGAGTAGCGCACGCCCTTGTTCTTGTACGGATCGGGCTTGCGCAGCGAACGCATATCGGCCGCCACCTGGCCCACCTTCTGCCGGTCGATGCCGGTGACGGTCAGGTGAGTCTGCTTGGGATCGATCGCCACTTCAATTCCTGATGGGAGCGGAACTTCAATGGGATGCGAGTAGCCCAGCGTGAAAACCACCGTGCCCTTGCCCTTCATCTCGGCGCGATAGCCGATGCCCACAATATCCAGTTCCCGCGTCCAGCCCTTGGTCACGCCCTGAACGGCATTGAATACCAGCGCCCGCGTCAGCCCGTGAAATGCGGCGTGCTTGTCGCTGTCGCGATTCACATGCAGCTCGGCACCCACTGTTTCCAGCGAAATCCCCTCGGCGATCAGCGCCGAAACCTTGCCCTTGGGCCCCTCGACCAGAACGGTATTGCCCTCGACCTTATACTTCACGCCCGCGGGCAGCGGGATCGGCTTCTTTCCAATGCGCGACATCGTTTCAATCCTTCTAATGGCTTGCGAGTCCCGAAAAAGCAGTTGTCAGTGATCAGCTTTCGGTGATCAGTTGCAACGCGCCATCGTTCCACTGCAGCCCGCAAAACAGCTTCCAGCCGCTCTACCAAACTTCACAAAGCAACTCGCCGCCCACGCGCTCGCGGCGCGCCTGACGGCCTGTCATCACGCCCTTCGGTGTGGTCATGATCGATATGCCAAGACCCCCCTGCACTCGCTTGATCTCGTCGTGGCCGATATACACACGGCAGCCGGGCCGAGAAATGCGCGCCAGGTCGCGAATGGCCGCTTCCGTGCCGCCGTACTTCAGATACACGCGCAGCACCAGCTTGCCTTCCTCATCCTGGACCTTGTAGTTCGAGATGTAGCCCTCTTCCTTGAGAATGCGGGCAATCTCGGTCTTCAGCTTCGAAGCCGGCACATCCAGCTTCTGATGACGCGCCCGGATCGCATTCCGGATCCGCGCCAGAAAATCTGCTACTGGGTCGGTCAGACTCATTCCTTCTCCTTCATTCCCCGTTCGCCCGCCGCGATTGCAGCGGGAACCAGCGGAAATGTCTACTACAGCACTTAGCTACTAGCCTCTAGCTTGTCTGGCTTAATCGAAGCTCATCGATTTTGCATGAGCTAGAAGCTAGCGGCTAGGAGCTAATAGCTGTTTTTCTACCAGCTCGACTTCACGACGCCGGGGATCTCGCCCTTCAGCGCCAGGCCACGGAAGCACAGACGGCAAATGCCGAACTTGCGCAGATACCCGCGCGGCCGTCCGCACAGCTTGCACCGGTTGTGCTTGCGGCTGCTGAACTTCGGCTTCCGCGCGTCTTTCACTCTCTTTGCAGTAGTTGCCATAAATCCTCAAATCCCTCTTACGCGCCCTGGCGGAACGGCATGCCGAACGCCTTGAGCAGCGCACGCGCGGAGTTGTCGTCCTTGGCCGTTGTCACAATCGTGATGTTCATGCCTTTCAGCTTCTCCACCTTGGAGTAGTCAATCTCCGGGAAGATCAGCTGATCGCGCAAGCCAAGCGTGTAGTTGCCGCGCCCATCAAAACTCTTCGTCGAAACACCGCGAAAATCGCGCACACGGGGCAGCGCTGTCGAAATCAGGCGATCCAGGAACTCATACGCCTTATCGTTCCGGAGCGTGACCATTGCCCCAATCGACATGCCGGCGCGCACCTTGAAGGCCGCGATCGACTTCTTCGCCTTGGTTGTCACCGGCTTCTGCCCGGTGACCTGCGCCAGATCGTTCACCAGCGGATCGAGCAGCTTGGTGTTCTGCGTCGCTTCGCCCAGCCCCATGTTCACCACGATCTTGTCGAGCCGCGGCACAGCCATCGAGTTCTCGATGCCTAGCTCTTTTTTCAGTGCCGACTTGATCTCTTTGTTGTACTTCTCTTTCAACCTTGCTGCCATTTCCTTCTGCTCTCCTTCTTCCGCTCTCGGAGTAGATCGTCATGACCCGTTTACCGTTTCGGAAGGACTGGTCGTCCAGACAACTGCGCTTCGCGCCTTTCTGAATCGGCCTTCAAATCTGTCCACTGACAACTGCCCTGCTACTTCTTGGTCGGCAACTCCGACCCGCACTTCTTGCAGACGCGCAGCCGGCTTGCACCCGCGGTCTTGAATCCAACCTTGGCTACGCCGCAGTTGGGGCAAACCAGCGCCACATTCGACACGTTGATCGGCGACTCATGCTCCGCAATGCCGCCCTTGGTGCGCTGCCTGCTGGTCTTGCTCGAAATCGTCTTCTTGACGACGCGCACATGCTCCACCAGCACCGTCCCCTTGTCGGGGAACACGCGCAGCACGCGCTGCGTCTTACCGCGATCGGCGCCCGTGAGCACCTTGACCGTATCGTTGCGATGAATACTCAAACTCGGCATATCTTCTCGAACTCCTACACCACTTCGGGTGCGAGCGAAACAATCTTCAAAAACTTCTTCTCGCGCAGTTCGCGAGCCACCGGGCCGAACACGCGCGTTCCTACCGGCTCATGCGCGTCGTCGATCACCACAGCCGCATTCTCATCGAACCGGATGTAGGTTCCGTCGCGGCGGCGGTGCTCCTTGCGCGTACGCACAATGACGGCCTTCACGACTTTGCCCTTCTTCACTGTCCCATCGGGCGAGGCTTCCTTCACTGCAGCGGTGATGACATCGCCGAGGCCGGCCTTCTTGCCCAGGCTGCCGCCGAGGGGAAGAATCATCTGCAGCTTGCGCGCGCCGGAGTTATCGGCCACCGCGAGCATGGTTCTCATTTGTACTGCCATGGATGTCTCTCCTTCCGGCCCGCGTTACTTCGCCGCTTCGACTACCTGTTCGACCGTCGCCGTGTCTTCGAGCTGGCTCAGAGTGGAGCGCCGCACGATCTCTTCCAGTGCCCACCGCTTCAGCTTGCTCGTCGGCCGCGTCTCGCGGATGCGCACTACGTCGCCCACGCGCGCCGAGTTCTGCTCGTCGTGCGCATAGAACTTCTTCGAGCTCTTGATGATCCTCTTGTACTTCGGATGAGCCTTGCGCATCTCGACCTCGACCACGATGGTCTTCTGCATCTTGGTCGAAACCACGTTGCCCACCTTCTCATTGCGCCGCGATGCCGCCGGCGCCTGTACCTTTTCTGCTGCCGTCGTCATTCACCGGCTCCCTTCTTTGCTGCCTTCTTCGCGGTCTTCTTGGCGGGCGCAGCCACGACTTCGGTCTTCTTCGCGCCGCGAATGCTCAGCTGGCGCTCCCGCGCCACCGTCTTGATCTGGGCGATCTCTTTGCGCAGCTGCCGGAGCTTCTTCACTCCATCGTTCTGCCCCAGCGACACCTGAAAGCGCAGCCGAAACAATTGTTCGGCCGACGTCTTCTCCTGGTGCGCGAGCTCGTCATCGCTCAGATTGCGAATCTTCTCGAGTTCCATCGTTTCTCTCCGGCGCTCGTCCTGTCAGCGACAGTCGGCGCAAATCCGTCTCTTCTTACTCGGCTTCCGTCGCCGCAGCCGCCTTCTCCAGGCCGGGCCGCTGCACAAACTTGGTCTTCAATGGAAGCTTGTGCGAAGCCAGCCGCATCGCCTCCGCGGCAATCTGCGGCGTCACACCTTCCATCTCGAACAGGATCTTGCCCGGCCGCACCACCGCGACCCAGTGGTCGAGCGCGCCCTTGCCCGATCCCATACGGACTTCGGCCGGCTTCTTGGTGATCGGCTTGTCCGGAAACAGCCGCAGCCAGATCTTGCCGCCGCGCTTGATGAAACGCGTCATCGCAATACGGCTTGCCTCAATCTGCCGGTCCGTAATGTAGCCGCATTCCATGACCTTCAAGCCATATTCGCCGAACGACAGCGTCGAGCCGCGCCACGCCTTGCCGCGCCGCTTGCCCTTCT